>NZ_SGSX01000001.1:0-339974 GCF_004209355.1 Acinetobacter sp. WCHAc060025
GCTATTTTTTAAGCATAATTAGGGCAGGGTTTGCAGATTTATTAAAAGCTTTATTCTCTTTATCTATTTCTTGCCACTTTAAAGGTCGGCAATCGATGTATTCACAATAACCACTTTCGCCTTGATATAGGTCTTCATTAATTTGAAGTTGATAACTAAAGCTACCGACATAGCCTGCACCTAAACCAAATTTATAATCGCCACGACTTTGCGCTTCTAGATTGATTTGAATATTTTCATCTTGATATTGCCACCCAAACTCACGTGGCAAGTACATTTCTTGTTGGTTTGGCGTTTTAACTTTAGGAAAGACTCGATCAATATTAAAATGCGCTTTCTTATCTAGCATCGTCATTTGATTATTCTGAGCATCACGTAAATAAATTCGTGAATATAAAATACTGTTCATTTGATCACGACTATGCATACAGATCATTTGTAAGTCTTCGCTGAGTTGCACAAGTTGATAGACATATAAAGCATGTGGAAGATAAGGAAAGTTCACCATTCTCAAATATTCAAAAGCACCCATTTGTTGAATTTGATATTTTTCCTGTTTAAATTGAATCGTGCCCTCGCAATGTGCTAGCAAAGACCAATGCTCTGCAAACCCAAATTTTAAATAGCTAAAATATGAAACCAGAGGCATGGTAGTCACTTTTAAATTAAAACTAAGTTCATCATCTTGTCTTTGAATTTCAAAACTTGGTAATTTTCCAAATAGCTTTTCTTTTTGTCCAAACCCAAAACTCACTTGATGATTTTCATCATTGGAAAACTGACAATCATTTTTTATTGAATATGAATTGAGTTGTCCAACCATATGCGGACTAGAACTCACCAAAACTGTTGCCGTATCTAATGCGCTTGTCGAAACTTCACTTTGGTTGCAAAAAACTGCGCTATTAGGCTGACCCATAAAGCTAAAGAAGTTGAAATAATGTAATGGCGCAGGAAGATCTGTAATGACCAATTTTTGGTGAATGATTTTATATTTATCTTTCGGTGGATGATATTGTAATTCTATAGGTTTTTGAGCTTGATTCAGTTGCCTAGACTGATCTAAGAAATCTTGAAACAACCGCATATCAAGCTCCTCACCATTTTCATTTTTATTTAGCTCATCTTATGCAACCGTATTTTTACGTGCAAGAAAAGTCGTTACAAAACCAGAAATCGCATAGATAACTGAAATCACCAGAATACCTACAGGAATATTATAGGTCATCGCAGCAAGGATAAAAACAGCGATTGGTAATACAAAAAAAGGAACTCGTTTACGGTCTACAGTTTTAAATGAATAGTATTTGATATTTGAAATCATCAACAAACCCACAGCAATAATAATCGCAGCATTAATTGATTGAATCGTAATATCTTTTAGGTCAAAAATATAAGGAAAATCTCGACCTACCCAAACCAATGAAATAATCATAACCGCAGCCAATGGACTAGCAACGCCAATAAAATAACGCTTATCGACTACACCGATTTGCACATTGAAACGGGCTAAACGGAATGCAGCACATGCAGTATAGACAAAACAGGCCGCCAATCCGATACGACCTAAATCATGTAAACTCCAACTATACATCAGGATCGCAGGTGCAACACCAAAAGCCAATAAATCTGATAACGAATCGAATTGCTCACCAAAAGCACTTTGTGCGCCTATCGCACGTGCAACTCGCCCATCCAAACCATCAAGCAGTGCAGCGATAAAAATCGCATAAATTGCCTGAGTATAATCACCATTCATACTGGCAATAATCGAGTAGAATCCCGACAACAATGCTGAAGTGGTAATTAAATTTGGCCACAAATAGATTCCGCGACGTTTCACCTTCTGCCCTTCATGCGTATGCTCTTCTTCTTCAACCTCAAATGTGATGCCATCATATCCTGGGTCTTGATGAGAAGAGTTTGGACTTTCTGGTTTATTTATATTTGTCATTTTAAAATCCTATCTATGGCTCTAAGCGAGCTGTTGATATTCTACCGAATTGATTTACTACATTCATTTTTAAGTGAAAATGACATGAATTACTTCATTTATTTGGTCTGAAATTGTAATTCACATCATCCACGGCATGTTCAACAGAATGCTTTATTCTCCAACTAACCAACGCACTGCCGCATGCCCACCATTTTCACTCATACGCAAATGTGGGAATAACCATTGCAATGCTTCATCCGCATCTTCAGAGAATTTCCAAGGTGGGTTGATCACCAATAGTCCACAACCATTTAAACCTACTGGCGTGTCATCAGGCCATACACAGACTTCACAGACCAACTGACGGCGAATACCTGTTTTAAACATTTTCTTTTCAAAGCGTTCAATCATCGCACGGTCTTTGATTGGGTACCAAATCGCAAAGACACCTGTTGGCCATTTTTTATAGGCTGCCACGATCAATTCAACCAATTGTGGAAAATCCTTACGCTCGACTTCGTACGGTGGATCGATCATCACCAAACCACGTTTTTCTTTTGGTGGAATTACACCTAAAAGACCTTCATAAGCATCACGCTCATGCAAGCCCGCACGTTTATCACGAATATTAAAATAAAGTTGTTGAAACACATCACGTTGCATTTCAAAAATAGTCGCCTTATCAATATCACGCATCGCTTCGATGGCAAACCACGGCGAACCAGGATAAGCACCTTTGCCTGAACCTGCACGCATATCTTCAACAATTTTGAGATATTGTTTTACACCTTCAGGCGCATTACGCTTAATTGAATCATCGAGTTTAACAAGGCGATGAATCCCTGTTAAAAACTCACCTGACTTTTGCGCTTCAGAGGTAGATAAGTCATATTTACCCGCACCACCATGTGTATCTATATAGCGATATGGTTTGTCTTTAGCATTGAGACGTGTCAAAAGTTGCAGCAATAACACATGTTTCATGACATCGGCAAAGTTGCCTGCATGGAAATGGTGACGGTAATTCATGTTTCGATTAATTCCTGAGTTCAACGCATATTTTAACACGAAAAAATGTTTCTTCACTGCCCATCGTTTGTTCTAAAATAACAAGCTTATTTTATTCGGTTATTTTTGGTCATTTATGGAAGCGTCTCTTGTCCCAAAGTCTTGGAATGTTGATCAAATTCTTGATGATTTAGATCAACATGGATTTACCATTATTGATCATGCCTATTCTTTAGAATACGTACATCAATTGGTTAAAGAGTGTACATCACATTTAAATGAATTTCGTGATGCAGCGATTCAAAATGGTGTTGTGAGTAATATTCGCAGTGATCATATTCTATGGATTAATGAAAATTTAGCCATTGCACAACAGCATATTCAAGCTCTATTCCAACTTTCGCAAAGTTTAAATCGTGCCTTTTATCTAGGAATCAAAGATGTAGAAGCACATTTTGCCTGTTATAACGCAGGTGAATTTTATGCCTTACATCGTGATAACCCACAAGGTAAAAATGGCAGAATGATTTCCGCTGTGTATTATTTACATGAACAATGGCAAGATGACTGGGGTGGCAAACTACACTTACAAGATAAAAATAACATTTGGCATTTCATTGAACCAAAACCTAATCGTATAGCCATGTTTCAAAGCGATCTACTCCATGAAGTCATAGAAGCAAAACATCAGCGGCTGTCGATCACGGCATGGCTCAGAAGCGATAATGGTCTGTTGTAGTTGGACACTATCTTCAATCTAAAAGTGCAACGCTGTATCGCGATTTATCTCACTTTAAATTTAGCCAATCGACCTCATAATAGAGTGTAGAAATTAAGAGGATTCAGCACATGTTTGATAATACAAAACAAATCATTTCACGTATTGGCGAAACGGATCAATTGTATTTGTCAGGCAATACACCTGAGTTGGCGCTTGAACGTGGTGACTTACGTTTACAATTGGTCGAACAAAGCAACTCCAAACAAGAGCAAATTCATTTTCTTCAAGAAGCCATCGTGTTACTCGAAACTGCACGTGTTGAATATGAAGAAATGCCGATGTCTTTGTATGTGAATTTGTCTTTACATTTAGCCAAAGCCTATATGATCTATTTTGAACTGACCAAAGAAGTTCGTTATGCATTGATCACACAGCAAATTTTAAAGCCGATGACACAACATGAAAGTGCTGATATTTATTTCATGCTTGCTTATGCTTCTGTGAGTAAAAATGAATTGTCATTGACACGACACTGGCTCAAAAAATATATGGCGACAGCTGATTTTGATCTGGTCTTGTTAAGACAACACCCTGCTTTAAAACCTGTACGTAATGAAACTTGGTTCACGCAAATGGTTCAAAATAAGTTGCATTGAGTACAGCCTACACAGGCTTGTACAAAGTTAAAACCAACATTTGAATTAATATAGAAAAGATGGTCATCCAATAACTTGAGTGACCATCTTTTTTGTTGCTCTGGGGGAAGGAAAATTTAAGCCATTTGTAACTTATAAGCATCCATGTGTAATTGTTGATTAAGTTCATCAATCCACATCGACCAATCGTCATCTTGAACCAAATGACTGATTAAAAAATCGCGCTGTGATTTATTCCAGAATGGTGCGTCATGCAAATTTTGATTTGCGGTTAATTGGTGAGTCCGGACATAAAGCTCAATTGCAGCAGGACTATTTGCCAAACCGAGCTGAGAAAATAATAAGGCTAAAGATGGTTGTTTATTCATGAGCTTCCTGCCCTCCCTCGGTTAAATCTCTGTCATTTAATCATTGTGAAATTTATATCAAAAAAATTGTATTTACTTATACAACTAACTTATAAGAATTCAGATAAAAAAAATAGCCTCGCAGCTATTTTTTGTTGTTTCAATTTGTGATTAAATTTCAATCATTATTTGATATAGAACACATTCCCAATAAATTCTATGGTTTATGTGACAATAATTCACTCAACTCATCAATCACCAAAGACCAATCATCATCTTTACGCCAATGGCTGGCTATAAAATCGCGCTGTGAATCATTCCAAAAATCTGCCTCATGCATCATGACGCCTTTTGATAATTGATGACTTTCCACAAACTGATCGATTGAAGCCTGATCAGAATCCAATCCTAACTGATCAAATAATAATTTGAGTGTCGGTTGTTCATCAAACATTTTATTTCCCTCTATTCCTTATTGTTAAAAGTACGATAATAAGTTTAAAACTAACTGTTTTTCATTCTAAATTCAGCTCAATCTTGCATTGTTCTTGTTATTGTTTGTTAATCATTTCGTCAATAAGTTTCCATAAAAAAAGCACCCCAAAATGGAGTGCTTCTTCAATTCAATCTAAAAGATCAGTGATCTTAAAAATTCAATTATTTAACCATGTCAGCAACTGCTGCACGTTCGCCTTCTAACTCATCAAGTGTAACGTTGATACGTTCACGGCTGAATTCGTCGATTTCAAGACCTTGAACGATTTTGTATTCGCCATTTTCACAAGTTACAGGGAAACCGAACATTACGCCTTCAGGGATACCATAAGAACCGTCAGAAGGAATACCCATAGTTACCCATTTGCCGTTTGTGCCAAGCGCCCAATCACGCATGTGATCGATTGCAGCATTTGCAGCAGACGCAGCTGAAGATAAACCACGTGCTTCGATGATTGCAGCACCACGTTTACCAACAGTTGGAAGGAATACGTTTGCATTCCAGTCAGCATCGTTGATTTTGTCTTTTAAGCTTTCGCCGTTTACTGTTGCAAAACGGTAGTCAGCATACATTGTTGGAGAGTGGTTACCCCAAACAGTCATCGTTTCGATGTCAGAAACTGCAACACCCGCTTTTTGAGCAAGTTGAGTTAACGCACGGTTGTGGTCAAGACGTAACATTGCTGTGAAGTTTTTCGCTGGAAGATCTGGCGCAGATTTCATTGCGATGTAAGCGTTAGTGTTTGCAGGGTTACCTACAACAAGAACTTTAACGTCACGGCTCGCAACTTCGTTAAGCGCTTGACCTTGACCGATGAAGATTTCACCGTTTACTTTAAGTAGTTCAGCACGTTCCATACCAGGACCACGTGGACGTGAACCAACTAAAAGTGCATAGTCAGCATCTTTGAATGCAACTTTAGGATCATCAGTACCGATCATGCCTTCTAATAATGGGAATGCACAGTCGTCTAATTCCATCATTACGCCTTTAAGCGCAGCTTGAGCTTTTTCAAATGGAACTTCTAATAATTGAAGGATAACTGGTTGGTCTTTACCAAGCATTTCACCACTAGCGATACGGAATAATAAGCTGTAACCGATTTGACCTGCAGCGCCAGTAACGGCAACACGAACTGCTTGCTTCATGTAATTATCTCCAATTGAGGATCGTTAATGTGACTAAACGGTTGAATCCGTTTTAATCGAATTATCATAAACGGCAAAGATTGTACTCCAATCCTTTGACACTTGCATGTAAAAGAGAATGAATTTCAACAAAAGTATGATAGGAAATATGAATAAAATCTGTTGAAAGACCTAATATGTCCCTTTGATCGAGAATGTATTCGGGCAATTTGACACGATGTGGTTTGAACATTGTTTATACTGACCATTGACCCGATAACACACTTGCACCTCGGTCAATACTGGGTTTGACGCATAACTTTGGCAGGTAAAACGGATACTTTCACTGTTCATACCTGGATTCAAACGCACAATCTGAGACTTCAATGCATGATGTTGCACATTTTTATTTTCTGCACTGGTCAACTCTGTCGGCACTTTTAGCTTATCTGCTAAATTAATCACTGTTCTAAAATATTGTGCTGCATTCATCGGTACGCAACCGCCCACGGTGCGCCACAATTGCACACGTGCATTTTCTTCAGGCATGACACGTGCAACAACTTTAGCCTGTAATGGTGACAAACTTGCAGAACTATTGGTTGAACAATTTCGCTCAGTCGTTTCAGGCAATAGCCCAGTAATCGTGAGTGAATAACCTTCTAAACATTTACGCTGCTTTTGTTTAGTCGAGTCTAATGCACAAACCGCAGGCGTTAATTGAACCTGCATCACATAGCCTTGTATTTGCGGTGCAGCATGTAACGGCACATTAAACAAAAAGAATCCTGCACAGCCTAAAACCCATGCCATGCAAGATTTTTTCAATTTACGCAAAATACTCAAATTCATTTACTTACCAATAAAACGCTGACTTGATCCAATTTTTACTGTGATACTCGAGTTGGAATAATAGGCATACGACTTTCAATCGCTTGAGGCCCTTGTCCAAGTAAAATTCCGTAATGTGCTGCATTGGTCATCACATTCTTCACGTAGTCACGTGTTTCATTGAGTGGAATCGATTCAGTATATTGATCCGCTGAAAGATTTTGATAGTCAGGCTGCCAACGCTTAGCTCGGTTTGGTCCTGCATTATAACCTGCGGTTGCCAAAACAGGATTGCTACTCAACTGACCATGAATCATGGATAAATAGAATGTGCCATAACGAATATTGGTATTTGCATCGCTTAATGCAGCTGGGTTATAAGTTTCCCCCATTTGTCGGGCAACCAACTTTGCTGTGCCAGGCATAATTTGCATCAAACCACCTGCACCCACATGAGAGCGTGCTGCCGTAACAAAACGACTTTCCTGACGCATTAAGCCATATGCCCAAGCTGGATCAATGCCCGCATTTCGACTATGGCTGACCACTAAACTTTGGTGTGGCGTTGCATAGCGATAATTATAGTTGTGCTTTTTCTCTGTGCGTTCAGCAGCGTAAATCGCACGGTCATACCACCCCATATCCGTCGCACGTTTCGATGCCGCTAAAAGCAATCCGTCATCGTGTTTTAAATACGCTTGGCGTACAGCCCAATTCCATTCACGATTGGTATACGTCGCAGGTGCATTAATATTACGCAAGGCAAATGCACGACGGAAATGAATGTCTTGATTTAAACGTTGCTGATCATCTACTGATGGCTGTTCTTTGGCAGGGTTAGCACTATATTTTTGCCCCAAGTGATCTTTTGCCAACAGATTATGATAGTCATCACCTGACATGGCTAAACGCTGATAAATTTCATTGGCTGCTTTTTTCGATTGAGCATCATTGCGTTGCTCAGAAGCACGTGCCAACCAATATTGCCAACGGTCTTCTTGCTTTTGCGTCACACTCATACTGTCAATCGCGCGAATCACACTTTCCCAAGCCCCAAATCGAATGGCTTGTCGTGCATACACTTCTGACTCTTCACTACTGAATGGCGCACCATAACTGGCATCAAAGTTTTGTAGCACTTCACGGTTGAAGTTATTTTTCATGACCGTTGTACCACCGATATATCCCACAGTACGATACAAATACTTCTGCACATCGGCAGGAACGTCCTGCACCAGTTTTGGCATAGACTGTAAAGTACTGGTCAAATCAGTATCTGCAGCACGTCCAAGTGCATACACCAAATAAGCATAATCCTGAACATTAGCTTTTGGCGCTGACCATAAATAATTCAGTGGACTGGCTTGGATTTGATTGAGTTGGCTTAATGATAAGTTAATCCCTAAGCTCTGTGCCGTTGCAATCGCTTGTCCAGACTGCCCTGCTCGTAATTGTGCATATAGACGCTGTTGACGGTCTTGTGTCGTCATTAACGGACTAGACAACATCATTCGTCCCAAACCATTACAAGACTCAGGTTGCGAGCTTGTGGTCAACCAGACATCTTTAAATTCAGCAAAAACCAATGAATCACCTGTTCGAGCACGAACTTGGGCAACCGCACAGCGTTCCGCTTGATCTGGATTGGTCACATAAGCCAATACAGGTTGAGCCGTTGCGTAATCAGCTTGTTTGACTTTTTCCTCAACATAATCTGCTGCTAATTTTTCAGCCATTGCAGATTGAGGATAGCGTTTTGCAAAGTTCACAATATTTGACGCAGGTTGGAATGCGAGATTGGAATTTAGTGACCAATATTCTGGATAGTAACCGAGTGCGTCATTCTGCATGCTATAGCGATATTGTTCCAATGCACTTGGACTATTGGCATTACGTAATGCACTATTAAAATCTTCTTCAGCAGCTTGCGTCACCTGCACACCTGTACACGCGATTATTCCTAAAAGGTAAGCTTTTAATTTATTCTGATTAAGTTGTTGCTTTAACACCGTTTTTCTCTCAACCTGCATGACATGCCTTAACTTACTGACGCACTGATTTGTGACTAGTTTAGTTATTCTAATTCATTTCTACTGTTGTGTTATGTAACCTTATGATTCGCCATTAATAATTTTCTCTATTTTTCATCCATATTTTCACCTAAAAAATCACCAGACGTAAATATTTCCCTGAGTTTGATTTAAATACTGTAAAATAGCGCGCTTTTTATGAGTCTGATAAAATCAGGTTCTATATAAAGTTCCAAATTCCCTTTTTCATAGGATAAACGCCTCCATGACGGTTCAAACCTTCATCCCCAATGGTGCCAAAGCTGCCTCAGAAAACACTGTAACCCAGCCACAGCACACCCCTGTCGACGGTGCAGTCAAAAAACTGTATATCGAGACACAAGGGTGTCAGATGAATGAGTATGACAGTCATCGTATGGCAGACCTTTTAGGCGACTCACACGGATATGTACTGACCACTGACCCTAAAGATGCAGATATTCTACTGATGAATACCTGTTCAATTCGTGAAAAAGCTCAAGAAAAAGTGTTTTCTGAATTGGGTCGCTGGCGCAAACTAAAAGAACAAAATCCAGACTTAGTGATCGGTGTCGGTGGTTGTGTTGCTTCTCAAGAAGGTGACAACATTCAAAAACGTGCGCCTTATGTGGACATGGTTTTTGGCCCACAAACTTTACACCGTTTACCACAAATGCTTGATCAACACGTTGAACAAATTGAGAAGCCGAAAAAAGAAAAAATCAAACTGGTGGATATTTCATTCCCAGATATTGAAAAATTCGACTTCTTACCTGAGCCACGTGTTGAAGGTTATAAAGCCTTTGTTTCCATCATGGAAGGTTGTTCAAAATACTGCTCTTTCTGTGTTGTTCCATATACACGTGGTGAAGAAGTTTCTCGCCCTCTCGATGACGTTTTAGCTGAAATCGCTGGTTTGGCTGAAAAAGGTGTACGTGAAATTAGCCTACTCGGTCAAAACGTCAATGGCTACCGTGGTGAAACTTTTGAAGGTGAAATCTGTACTTTTGCAGACTTACTTCGTTTAGTCGCAGAAATTCCTGGAATTGGTCGTTTACGCTACACAACATCACATCCACTTGAATTTAATGATGATTTAATTCAATGCTATCGTGATTTACCGCAAATGGTTTCACATCTTCATTTACCTGTACAAAGCGGTTCAAATGATGTGTTACAAGCGATGAAACGTAATCACACCATTGATGTTTATATTGAAAAAATTGCCAAACTTCGTAAAGTTCGTCCAGATATGCATTTATCTTCAGACTTCATCATCGGTTTCCCTGGTGAAACAGATGAAAACTTTGCTGAAACTTATCAATTTATCCAAGATTTAGATTTCGATCACTCTTATAGTTTCATCTATTCAAAACGTCCAGGCACGCCAGCATCTGAATTACCAGACAGCACACCTGAAGATGTGAAGAAAGAGCGTTTAGCTAAAGTTCAACAATGGATAAAACAATCCAGTATTGAAAAAACAGATGCGATGCTTGGTACGATTCAACGTGTCTTGATCGAGAATGTTTCCAATAAAGATCCGAATTTATTGGTTGGAACAGCGGACAATACACGTTTAGTAACATTTGTAGGTGACGCCGCTTGGGTCGGACGCTTTGCAGAGATTGAGATTACAGAGATTAAGACCCTAAATTTAGTTTACGGAGAACTCTTGAATCTTGAGCCTGACGTGGCGTAATGTAAGGGTATAGACTTTATTTATAAAAAGGATATCTCTTGACTGCAGCGATTCGACGTACAGTAGCTTTTCCGGGTATTTCAGTTGAACGTTTAAAAAGCATGTTGGGTGCTTATAACGGTCATCTGAAACAAATCGAACAACGTTTAGAAGTCAGTATTTCTCACCGTGGTGACAGCTTTTATATCGATGGAGATATAGAAGCTGTTGAGAGAGCTGAAAGTTTATTGCAGCGCTTACATGCTGAAGCTGAGTTCACACCTCAAGTCAGCGCAGATACCATTCACCTCCTCATTCAAGGCAGTCAAACTGACCGAGAAATTCAAGAAGATCTTTCGGATAATGAACATACGGGGCTAAACGATGTTTGGCTACAAACCCGTAAAGGTCGTATCAATCCACGTGGTGCAAATCAAAAACGCTACGTGCAGCGTATTTTACAAAGTGACATTTCTTTCGGGATCGGCCCTGCGGGTACAGGTAAAACCTATCTTGCCGTCGCAGCTGCTGTAGATATGCTCGAACGTAATGAAATTCAACGAATTCTCTTGGTTCGCCCTGCTGTTGAAGCAGGTGAAAAACTTGGATTTTTACCAGGTGATTTGAGTCAAAAAATTGATCCGTATTTACGTCCACTTTATGATGCCTTGTATGAAATGTTGGGGTTTGAAAAAGTGGCAAAATTGATTGAGCGTCAAGTGATTGAAGTTGCGCCACTTGCCTATATGCGTGGTCGTACACTGAATCATTCTTTCGTGATTTTGGATGAAGCACAAAACACCACACCTGAACAAATGAAGATGTTCTTAACGCGTTTAGGCTTTGGTTCTCGTGCCGTGATTACAGGTGATATTACTCAGGTCGATTTACCGCGTGGTCAGCAATCTGGGCTTGCACATGCATTGCGGATCATTGAGAAAATCAAAGAAATTCACATTACTCGCTTCCACTCTCGTGACGTGGTTCGTCACCAGTTGGTACAAAAAATTGTCGAAGCTTATGAGGGTTGGGACAGTGAGCAACATCGTTTAACCGCTGAAGCACGTGCTGAACGCAAAGCACGTCAGGAAGCACTCATTGCAGAGAATGATTCGGCTGCTGATGCTCAACATCAAGAGCCTGCGACCGATCAAGATCATGCTTAAGTTTGACATGAAGGATTGGTTTTGAAACTCAGCCTATCGTTACAACAATCGTTTGAAGCACCTGAATTGGTGCTCAAACGTGCTTATTTGAAAAAAGTCATTGAAACCACATTGCGTCATATCGACACACAAAGTGATTGTGAAATCGGAATCGCGTGTGTCGATAATGATGAAAGTCATAAATTGAATTTGGAATATCGTAAAAAAGACAAGCCAACCAATGTGTTGTCTTTCCCAAGTGATTTACCTGATGAAATGGCGCAAATCTTAGATACATTCCCGATTGGGGATTTGGTGATTTGTATTCCTGTGGTTTTACAAGAAGCGATTGAGCAACAGAAAACCCCAATTGAACATTTTACCCATATGTTGGTACATGGCACCTTGCATTTGATGGGCTATGATCATGAAACTTCAGAAGAAGATGCTGAGGAAATGGAAGCGTTGGAAATCGAAATTTTGAAAAAATTAGGTTTTGAGAATCCATATACTGTGAAAGAAGATTGATTGTTTAATCCAAAATGAATCCCTCAAAATTGAGGGATTTTTTATATAAATCTTCTCCCTAGCCCTAAGCCATATATGGCGCAAGGAAAAGAGGGGGGGGGGAACTTACTGTAACTAAAACAATTTTAGTAATGGAAGCTCCCTCCTTTTTCAAAGGAGGGTTGGGGAGGATTTAAAGAATTCTTAACTGACTGATATTATCTAAACCAAATACTTTCTATATGTAATGAATTAACATGAACTATCAAATTCTTGTATAAGCCTGAAAATTTTAGATTCAAATATATTTAAAAACGTATTGGAAATTGCTTCTCTTACGCCATATATCGCTTAGGGATAAGACTAGATTTCATAAGAGGATGAACTTTTCCTATAAATCCTCTCCCTAGCCCTCTCCTTTAAAAAGGAGAGGGCTAGGGAGAGGATTTATGAGAATTAAAAATGAACTTAAGTGAAAAAATCTAAATCAACATAAACCATCACCGAAAACTTTCCCAAATCCCCACCTGTCCTTCTTTCACTCGCGGAATATTTCCAAGTTTAATCCAAGGCATATTATCCCCGTGAAAATCACTTCCTACAGAAACTTTCAAACCAAACTCAGCAATCATCCGATCGACCATTTGCCGTGTAGAAGCAGGTTCAATTGCAGGTGGCAGCTCGACTGCATCACCACCATATTGTGCAAATATTTCAATCAAATAACGCACATTGGTTGCAGACAAATCATAACGTGTTGGATGTGCTAATACAGCAAAACCCTGACTTTCATGAATAACTTTAATGGTTTCTTCTAAACCCAAACCATCAAACTTCACATAAGCTTTTTTGCCTTCTTTAATATATTTATCAAAAGCCGACTGTGCGCGTTGCACAATTCCCTTTTCAACTAAAGTTTTGGCAATATGAGTACGGGTAATCCGATCAGGCTCACCATCTACTTTTGCCACCACATCAGCATAAATATCTTGATGAATTAAAGGAATCAATAAATCACAAATTTGCTTGGCACGTTCAGCGCGGATTTTCTTTTGTTGAGCTAAAAGACGTTGCAAAGGTTCAGGATTTTGCATGTTCAGCGCGACAATATGCACACCATAGCTCTTTTTAGTTGCAGGTCTAGACCATTGGCTAGAGATCTCTACACCAGAAATGATTTGAATTGGTTGATTTTTTGCAAATTGTTCAGCTTCTATTAAGCCATCCATGCTATCGTGGTCCGTAAGAGCAAGTGTATGAATGCCTTTCTCGATGGCCGCCTCAACCAATAACATCGGTGTCATGGTTCCATCAGAAATATTACTGTGAGTATGTAAATCTACGCCTTGCATCTTTTATACTATCCCATCAACCTGAACTGGCTAAGATACTTTAACATGAAAGCACTTTTAGACTTTGTGCCCCTCATAATTTTCTTTTATTTATATAAGACGGTTGATCCAAAAAATACTGATCATCCATTATTGCAACTGATCGGCTCAGCAGGTGGTGTTAATAACAATAATATTCTTGTTGCTACAACAGGTCTAATTATTTCCATGCTTGTGGTATATGGTGCTTTATTTGTATTCCAAAAATTCCGTTTAGACAAGCAACAATGGCTGGTTCTGTTTATGACGGTGATCTTTGGTGGCATCACACTGATGTTAAGTGATGACTTCTATATTCGCCTTAAAGCTGCCATTTTAAACTTAGCCTTTGCTGGTGCTTTCTTACTTTCACCTTATTTTGGTAAAGAGAAAAAGCCATTGATTCAACGATTATTTGGTCCAGTATTAAACCTCAGCGAAAAAGGTTGGAAAAATCTCAACTTTGCTTGGGCTGCCATGTTCATCGTGATGTCTTGCTTACATATTTTCTTTGCATTTTTATTTGCTGATGGAAAATATTGGGGCGAATTTACCGCATTTGGTGACATGATCGTGATGTTTTCCTTTATCATTATCCAGTTTATTATTTTACGGAAACACTTCAAGTCATCTGAAGACTAGTGTGTTTAGAAAAATCGAGAATTATCATGCCATTATTTGTAGTTACTTGTACTGATCAAGAAGGTACAGTAGAAAAACGTCTTGCAACTCGCCCTCAACATTTAGCACGTTTAGAAAAGTTAGATGCTGAAGGTCGTGTAATTGTTGCAGGTGCGATGCCGAAAGATCGTGAAAACCCACAAGCGGGTTTTTATGGCAGTACTTTGATTCTCGATTTTGATAGCCGTGAAGAATTAGATGCTTGGCTACAAGAAGAACCTTTCCTTAAAGAAGGCATTTATAGCCATATTGATGTTAAACCATTCAATAAAGCATTGCCTAAGGGATAATAGAATGCGCGTTGTCGTCCAAAGCTTATTGAGCCTAACATTAAGTACTTCTCTACTTTTACCTGCTGTTGCATGGGCTGAACCAAATCAAACCAGCCCACAAACAACTCAAGCAACGACTGCAACGCCTCCACCTCAGGCGAACCCACCTGTTGCCGCTCAAAAACCGAGTATTATCCCTGCGGTAGCGGGTGCACATGCAAATCAAACGCAAGCTCAGACACAAGAAAATAAGCCTTTAACTGCTGAACAGATTGCCAAAGAGAAAGCATCTCAAGAAGCCAATGTGAAAGCACTGGTAAAAGACCAAGCGACACGTTTACAACAACTTGAAAAAGCCAATTTAGAAGCCTTATCACAAAACCAAGAATTACAATTGAAAAATGACAATCTTGGTGTACAAGTTCAAGTTTTACAAAGTGAACAAAGTGCGCAAATGTTTCTATACGGCGCAGCCACCATTGCTGTTGGTGTACTACTCGGCTTTTTAATCGCAAGTTATATCTATACCAAACGTCGTCGTCAGTGGTAATTTATTAATAACGCCCCGATGACTTCAAACTGTTATTTGATACTCGGAAGTGTCATCCGCAATGTGTCTGAGACAAGACTCAATTAGTCATCCAATGTTTTTGCGATGTACTTACTCAAAAGATACAAGTGAACGAGTTTTGTCGGTGAGGAGCAACGCTCCGCAAGGTGGTTTTCTTGCGAAGTTTTACTTCTCATTTTCCCGAAACAAAAGTAGGTCGAGCCGAAGGCTAATCCTGAAATTTGCTTAATAGAAGCAAGACACCGTCGAGATTTTAATTACTATAAATTTCGATGAATTTTAAGTTTCTAAATCCTCTTATTCCACTTTTCACAAGGTACATTACGTTGTCACAAGCCATTCAAACAGCCGATTTAGATTGGCAATGTGTTGATGGAATTGAAGTTCCAATTTCTAAACAATTTGGTGATGTCTATTTTTCCAAAGACAATGGACTACTCGAAACCCGACATGTTTTTTTGGGTGGTAATGACCTTGAAACTCGCCTTGCAGCTTTAAATGATTTTGAATATTTCAGCGTGGGAGAAACAGGTTTTGGTACAGGCTTAAATATCCTTGCACTGTGGCAACTCTGGCAACAAGTCCGACCGAGTAACCAAAGCCATTTACATGCCATCAGTGTAGAAAAATTTCCACTATCTAAAGAGGATTTGATCCGCGCCTTAAATGTATGGGCTGAACTCAAACCCTTAGCAGATCAACTGATTGAGCAATATCCTTTAGCTATTGCAGGTTGTCACCGCTTAAATTTTCCCAAAGAGCGCTTTTCCATTGATTTATGGTTAGGCGATGCACATGATGTTTTCCCAATCATTCCCAAAACAGCACCTGTGAATGCATGGTTCTTAGATGGATTTGCCCCATCTTGTAATCCTGACATGTGGGAAGAAAATGTTTTAAATAATATTGTGCGGTTATCTGATCTTGGAACTACATTCGCATCGTTTAGTGTTGCAGGTGTGCTTAAACGTGGTTTAAAACAACATGGTATATCTATTTCACGTCCACGTGGTTTTGGACATAAACGTGAAATGCTCAAAGCTGTTTGGAATGTACCAGAAGTCGTCAATTTAAATGTTGATGAAAATAGCGCTCTTGAATCTGAAAATACGCAAATTGAGCAACATAATCATCAGCAAATTGATTTAGCCACGGCTCAAAAAAAAACTTTAAATAAAACTGACATTCAGAATAATTCTAAACAACGTCAAATTGCGATTATTGGCGCAGGAATCGCAGGATTGAGTTGTGCATGGGCATTGGCTCAACGTGGGCATAAAGTCACCATTTACGACCAATCAGCGCCATTATCAGGGGCATCTGGCAATCCACTTGCCCTACTCAATCCAAAACTCTGCCCAATTGAACAAAGTTCTGAGCATTTAATGACTTTGGCATGGCAACATGCGTTAAACCATTATCAAAATTTCAAAGCTTTTCGCCCCATTTCAGTCAATCAATTGGCACAAAAAAATCCTGAAGAATTATTGGCATTAGCCGAACAATATCCGCAAGGTCTACTCAAAGCACAGACGGAAAATGAATTAGATATTCAAAGTACTTTTTCAAGTTTACAACTGACTCAAGCAGGCTCTATTTATCCACATCAACTCAAAGATCAAATCCTTGAACATGCGTTAATTGAATTTCAACATGCTGAAATTGAAAAAATTGAACAACTTGAAAATAATCAATTACGAATTTTCAATCATCAACAAGATGCTTTAGGCTCATTTGATCATGTGATTGTCTGCTGTGCCAAAGAAAGTAAAAAATTCTTTGCAAATTTTCCAATCTTAAAACCTATTCGTGGACAAGTCAGTTGGGTAAATAATCAAGATCATGCTTTAGATCAACAACATGCTTATAGCTATGGTGGTTATTGCATGCAATTGGATAAGCAACAACTCATTCTAGGCGCGTCATTTTATCCAAATCGTGATGATACAGAAGTCTTACTTGAAGACCATGTGCATAACTATGATCTTATCCACAGTGTTTTTCCACAATACGCTGAAAACCTAGCAAATGTGAATGAGTGGCAAGGTCGTGCTTCGGTGCGTGCGCAAAGTTTGGATTATTTTCCATTGCTTGGAAAAGTCGAAGAAGAGCGTGAAATCTATACATTTTCTGGGCTAGGTTCTAAAGGTTTCTTATTTGCGCCCTTATGTAGTGAAGTTTTAGCTTCTTTAGTTTTAGGCGAAGCTTGCCCAATTCCAAATGATTTATTACAAAAACTCAGCCCTAAACGCTTTCAAAAGAAAGTAAAACCGAAGAAGCCTTATTTTAAACCAAGTGAATAATGCCAAATTGTTACCCATAAAAAAGCGCCTTTCGGCGCTTCTTTTTATGCACCTTGTTCCAATGGTAAACCAGCATCACGTGCTGCACGTGTGCCTCCCATCAAAACAACATAATCACGCGAACTGTCAAAACCCTCTAGTTTTTCAGCTGCACGCGGTGCTTTACTGCCGCCGCCACATAAAATGTAAATTGACTGATCCGACCCCACTTGAGTCAAGCTATCTGCAGTTAAACCATCTATCGGCTGATTCACAGCTCCTTTTACATGGCTTTCAGCAAACGCTTTATTGTCACGAACATCCCAGATTACTGCATTTTCTGGGAACTCAAATGTTGTAATTTCGATTTTACGGATCATTGCGCACTCCTTTGATGTAAACAACACTTGGCAAATGAAGAAAACATCCCTAGCATCTCAGATATTCTTTCTATTTGCAAAGGTCTAACTATGCCTTCTTTCGATATTGTATCTGAATTGGAAATTTTTGAAGTAAATCACGCGGTACAAAACACGCAAAAAGAGATTGCGACTCGTTTTGACTTCCGTGGACAAGATGTTTCTATTGATATTAATGAAAAAAATAAGGAAATTAAAATTTCTACGGAAAGCGATTTCCAATGTGAGCAAGTCTATAGCATGCTCGAAAATCACTTTTTTAAACGTAAAATTGATATTCAAGCTTTAGACCCACAAAAAATGACGGCTTCTGGTAAAAACATCATTCAAGTGATTAAGCTTAAAGATGGACTTGACTCAGATACCGCAAAAAAAATTAATAAAGCCATTAAAGAAAGTGGCATCAAAGTGCAATCTTCTATCCAAGGTGACAAGATTCGTGTAACTGATAAAAAGCGCGATACTTTACAGCAAGTTATGGCATTTTTAAAAGAACAACAATTCGGTGTCCCACTCCAATTCAATAACTTTAAAGACTAAGTCTTTAACGATGTTTACAGGGTGACATATGACTCAGACCAATCGCTTATCCAAACTGGTAAAAGCCACTTCAAAACTTCCGAAAGGAATCCAAAGTACTGTTCTCAGTAAAGCCTTTGGTCGAGTTGTTCCGATGGTTGGCACAGCCAAACTTCGCTACATAGAAGTCACACCTTCTCGCGTAGAAGTACGAATTGAAAACAACCGCAATGTACAAAACCATATTGGGCAAGTGCATGCCTGTGCCATGGCATTAGTCACTGAAACCGCAACGGGTTTTGTCACAGGAATGAATATTCCAGACTCATGTATCGTGCTGATTAAAAGCATGCAAATTCAGTTTAAACGCCCATCGAAAGGTGGTTTAACCGCTATTGCGACACTGACTGATGAACAACGTAAACTGATGCAAGAAACAGAAAAAGGTGAAACCCTAGTTTCAGTCGTTGTGACGGATGATTCAGGGCAACAACCGATTGAAGCAGAAATGCTTTGGGCATGGGTGTCTAAATCGCACCTCAAAAACAAGTAACTGAAAAACCAATAAATGTAAATAAAACTTACTTTTAAGTAAGTTGAAAAATTACTAAATCCCTGCAAATGAATGACGAATATTCACTATTTTCATTCAGTGTTAAGCTTCAAGATGGTGTGGAATCTAACATCATCTTGAGAATAATCATGTCAGCCTTTCAATCAAAAAAAATCATTGGATTAGGTTTAATCCTTAGCCCACTTTTACTACTTACAGCATGTAGTCAAAATCCCAATAAAGCTGTTGCAGCAGTAACGGACAATACGCTTAATGCAATTTCAGCCAATCAACAAGCGACGCAGAATAAGAAAATTGTAGTCGATTTCTACGAAGGTGTTTTCCAAAAGCATCAAGTCAAAGCCTATGCAGATCGTTATATTAGCGATCAATATATTCAGCACAATCCACATGTACCTGATGGTAAAGCACCTTTTGTTGACTATTTCACAGGACATTTTAAAGAAAATCCTGAAGCAAAAAGTGTCATTAAACGTGCTGTCGCTGAAGGTGACTTAGTATTCTTACATGTACATTCAACTCGAAATGCACAAGATCGTGGTGTGGCGATTGTCGATATTTTTAGAGTTGAAAATGGCAAAATTGTTGAACATTGGGATGTACAACAAGCAGTTCCTGAACAAGCTGCAAATACCAACACGATGTTTTAAGGATTTTTTATTCTTAATTCCCAATAAAAAATCCCAAACTCAGTTTGGGATTTTTTAGCTTACTTAACTGATGTTACGCAGTAACATAAAAACATCTTTTGCATCTCGATAAAATTGGATACGCGATAACGTCATCCGCATTTGTCTGAGGCAAGACTACTTCTGACCATAAATGTTTCTGAGATATATTCAATATTTTGACGGAAGCTGACAAGTTCTGCGGTGAGAAGCGAAGCTTCGCAAGATGGTTTCCTTGCGCAGTTTAACTGCTCATTTTGCCGAAACAAAAGTGCCTCGAGCCGCAGGCTAATCCCTAAATCTAAATAATTGATGTAAGACTCCGTCAAGGAGAATTAATATAATTTGAAAAATGAGTACTTTATTTTTCAAATGCGTAACATCAATTACTTAAGCAAATCAATTAAGCACTTTGAGTACTTAAAAACTTCTGCTTCACATCTTCAGGAATCTGACGCTTATTCCCCGCTACATCAACAGCAACAAAAGTAAATACACCTGCTGTCACACGTTTTGCTTCACGAGAACTGTCATGGCTATCCCAAACTTCAATCTGCATTTGAATCGAGGTATTGCCCACTTTCAAAATCTTGGTATAACAACTAATCACATCACCCACTTTCACAGGGACTAAAAACGTCATTTGATTAATTGAAATGGTTGCACAACGTCCTTTACTAAAACGTTCTGCATGAATTGCACCTGCCAAATCCATTTGTGAAACGATCCAACCACCAAAAACATCACCACTCCAGTTTGTATCTGCTGGCATAGCAATCGTTTGTAAAGATAGTGTACCTTCAGGTTTTACATGAGAATCTGACACAATAACTCCGAGTTCATAAAATTTTATGAGCGATTATTTAAGGGCATTCAATTGTTGATCTAACCATTCTTGCAATTGGTTAGCACGTAGCGCACCACTTATTCTAGCAACTTCCGTGGTTTTATTCATTAAAACTAGGGTTGGAATACTGCGAATATTGAAAGCACTGCTTAAACGCGGATTCGCCTCAGTATCAATTTTTGCAAAAACAACATTCGGATTGGTTTTTGCTACCTCAGCAAAATGTGGCGCCATCATTTTACAAGGACCACACCAGTCAGCCCATAAATCAATAATGATCGGTAAGTCACTATTGCTGACAAAGTTACTAAAATTTTGCTCATTAAGTTCAATTGGCGCCAATGGCACGAGGTTTTGATGACATTGACCACAAGTCGGTTGTGCAGTTAACTTATCTTCAGGTACACGGTTTTTCGCACCACATGACGGGCATACAATAATCATCTAGCTCACTCCAATATGTTGATGTAAGAATTCTAATTGGGTCAAAATTGCTTTTTCCAACCATTTGCCATGATAAATATCAAAATGCGCCATATTCCACTCATGATATTGTACAAAAGGTGCAATATTGGTTGCCGTTTCTCGACTGGATTCAATCGGAATAAAACTGTCTTTTTTCGCTGCAATAAACAGCACTGGAATATTGATGCTACGTACAGTTTGGATTGGTCTAAACCTGATTAAATTAAAAAATACCCGTGCTGGAACTTCCCCACTCCAGAAATAATCAGGGTTGACGATCGACATATAACCGTTATAACCATCTTTCGTTGGAATAAAAGACAAATCAAAAGGATGCACCACGGGCAAAGTCCTGATCTGCATCCCAACCTTTGCACCCATATAATCCTGACTGGATATTTTCAATGCTTTAGGCAATTGCTGAATCGGAAATAATTTTGCGGTTTCAGCACCATCTACAAATGGCACTTGCACCATAATGGCTTGGACATTTTTTAATTCACTAGCAAGTGTAAGCACATAACCTGCACTTAATGAGGTTCCCCAAAGAACCATTTTTTTAGTATTGATTTTCTTTTGTGTGGCAACATAATTCACCACGGTTTTCCAATCCTCCATTTGATCTTTCAAAGAAACGATTTCTCTCGGAAAACCTGTACTTCCACCCCAAAACCGGTAATCGAATAGCACAACGGCATAACCTGCTTGAGCAAATTTCTGCGCAAAAGGAATCAATTTAAATTGTCTTAGGGCAGCAAAACCATGCGCCATGATAATCACAGCTGGCTTTTTGACATTCTTGGGTCGGTAAAAATCCGCAGCAATGACTTCCTGCCCAATCGGTACATACAGTGGCTCAACTGTATACGCGTACATACACACTCCATTGCGTTATCTTTTGAGATAATTCTTTTATAAATCTTTTGTTGTTTAAGCTCACATTTCAGCTTAATGCTATTATATATAGCATAACTGTTCCGAAATAATATAGGAGTGACAAAATGAGTGAAAATGTTGGCTTTGCAGGTCAAATAGGTCCAGAACATATTGAACAAGTACTTGAAAAAGGATTCAAATCTGTGATCAATAACCGTCCAGATATGGAAGGTGGTCCAGAACAACCGACCAGTGCTCAGATTGAAGAAGCTGCTCGTGCGGCAGGCTTAGACTACGTTTACCAACCTGTTGTTGCAGGTCAAATTACTGAAATTGACGTGAGAGCTTTTGCCAATCACTACAATGAACTACCTAAACCTGTATTGATGTTCTGTCGTACAGGCAACCGTTCAAACAATCTGTATCAAATTGCCAAACAAATGGACTTATTAGACGACGAATAAGTCTAGATACTGTTCCATTTCATCGGCATTCCACATAGAGAATGCCTTTGAATCCATAAGATTCATGACAAAATATATTCCGCACGTGAATCAAACCCAAATCATTTAAGCATCACCTCTAAATGATAGGTCTAAAGCTTGTATAGTTTTTCTAAAAAAGTGATATGACAAAAGCGTCAGTTTCACGTTATGATTATTCTATAAATGAATTGCATAACTGCAAAATAAAAGGAATATTTTCATGCAACAGGCTTTATTCGGCGGTGGCTGTTTCTGGTGTACCGAAGCTGTATTTTTACAACTCAAAGGCATCCAACAGGTGGTCAGTGGCTATGCAGGTGGGCACACTATTGATCCGACCTATGAAGCAATTTGCAATGGAGATACCAACCATGCAGAAGTCATTTTGATTAGTTTTGACGAACAACAAATCAATTATCAACAATTGCTCACTGTATTTTTTGCCATTCATGATCCAACAACACTCAACCGTCAAGGCAATGACATCGGAACCCAATATCGCTCTGTGATTTACTATTTTGATGAACAACAAAAATTAGAAGCTGAACAATTCATTGAAAAACTAAAAGCTGAGAATTTAGATATTGTGACTGAACTCAGCCCTGTTCCAACCTTCTACCCTGCTGAAGAATATCATCAAAACTATTTTGCGAAGAATCCTGCACAAGGCTACTGTAACTTTGCCATTCCGCCGAAACTTTTAAAATTACATAGTCAGTTTAAGGATTTACTTAAAGACTAATTTTCATTATGAATAAACACAAAAAAACCTCCTGAATGATCTAGGAGGTTTTTTTATTCAGACATATTTACTGAATTAAATTATTAGTTATCACTCATAAAAGCAAGATCATTTAGACCCGCTTCACTGGCACGTGACATTACTTGTGCCACCGTGTCATAACGCGACTCTTTGTCTGCACGAAGCTGTACAGCAGGCTTCACAGGCTTTTGACCTTCCTCATTAAAACGAGTCGATAACTCATCTAAACTAATGATTTGATCATTCCAAGCCACTTCACCTTGTTGATTAATACTAATCGTAATCGCTTCAGGTGGTGGTGTCTGAATTTCAGCAGTGGTTTTTGGTAATGTTAATGGTATCGATGGGTTAGCAACGGTTGCTGTCACCAAAAAGATGATCATCAATACCAACATAATATCGATCAGCGGAATGAGATTCATCTCATTCATGCCAGAGTCGTTGTCTTCTCCCAATTGAAAAGCCATTAAGCTTGACCTCCAACTAAACCTTTATTACTTGATTCAACTTCAACTTTTTGAGTTGAAGAATCTTGCTGCAACATGGTATCAATCAACAAACCGTGAGCTTGATCTTGCAATTCATTAGATAATGTACGGTTAAAACGCACACAGATGTTATATGCCAATACTGCAGGAATCGCCACAGCAAGACCGAGACCTGTCATGATCAGCGCTTCACCTACAGGTGTTGCCACTTGCGCTAAACCTGCTTGACCACTTTTACCCACTGCAACAAGTGCATGGAAAATCCCCCACACTGTACCGAATAAACCAACGAATGGTGCAAGAGATGCAATCGTACCTAAAACCGAAACACCTTTTTCAGCATTGGCTTTTTCCACATTGATTTGACGAAGCAAAGCTTGTTCTGCGACTGCTTTACGTTGATCAAAACCCAAAGGAGCAAGTTTTGCTTTTAATGATTGCAGTGCTTGCGCAAGTTGTGCTTGCGCCACTTGTTTTAATTGGCGTGTGCCTAAAATACGCAAAATGAACACCGTCCAAGTTGCAATAGACATTGCCAATAATACGAAATACAGTGTTTTACTGATCGCATCAGCATGTTGCCAATAAACTGAAAAGTTCATCTGGAACTCCTATTATTTTGTCGGTGCTAAATCAAATGGTTGCTCAGCGCTAATTGGATAAGCGATACCATTTTCTTTATAAGGTTTAAATCTTGCATTGCGTACAGCATTTGAAATTCTACTCGCCATTTCAGAACCACAGCTTGAGTTTATTACATTTGCACTAGTCACTTTACCTTTTTCATTCGCTTTAATCGAAATCACAACACGGCAACCACCCGCAGGAATCTCACCATTTTGAAACTTAAATTTTGGCGATAAACTCCATTGTACCCCTGCACCAATCGATACAGTTTTAGGTGCTGGTGGCGCAGGATCAGCTTTCGGTGCTGGTGCAGGCTCAGGTTTTGGCTCTGGTACAGGTTCAGGCTTCGGTAAAGGTTTTGGCGTAGGTGTCGGCGTAACTGTTGTCGAGATCACTGGTGCCGGTTTAACATTCACTGGTTTTTCAACCACTTTTACCGTATCAGCTTTTTTCACTTCCTTAATTTTTTCCACTTTCTTTGGTGGTGGAGGCAATTCTTTTTCAACAATTTTAACTTGTTTAGGTTTCGGCGGCTCTTTTGGTTTCGGTGGTTCTTTTGGCTTTGGCGGCTCTTTAATTTTTACAAATTTGACTTTTAACGGTTCTTTTTTAATTTGAGGTAACTCAGGTGTTTTCATCTGACTGACAGCCCACAACACACCTGTGTGCCCGACAATCACTGCTAAAATTGCAGCAATAACTTTTTTCTTCATCGGTGGTGGCGTTTGAAGTGGTGCTGTGGAAGACTGACTCATAAGAATCTAAATACCTAAAATTAAGCCATCTAAAATCATTGAATTTAAATCATCAAATTGATTTATAGATGAAGCTCATCGGATAGAACAATTAAAGTAGCGCAATGATAAATGAGAAGTGTTTTCATTTGCAACTACTTTTTGGTTGCTTTTAATCGATTTTCCAAATAAAAAAGTAAAAAAAGGATGCCTAAAGCATCCTTTTTTTTAACTGAATTTCATGAATATTCACATATTATTGAAATACCACAGTTTTATTACCATCGACAATAATGCGATCTTCTAGGTGCCATTTCACAGCTCTTGCCAATACATTACGCTCTACATCTTGACCTAATTCACGTAATTGATCGACTGTAAAATCATGACTTACACGTTCCACATCTTGTTCAATGATTGGACCTTGATCGAGATCAGCAGTCACATAATGCGCTGTCGCACCAATCAATTTCACACCTTTCTCATGTGCTTGTTTATATGGATTTGCACCTACAAATGCAGGCAAGAATGAGTGATGAATATTGATAATTTTCATTTCCCATTTTTGTACAAATTCTTCATCTAGAATTTGCATATAACGAGCAAGAACGAGTAAATCATTGCCCTGCATCAATTCATCAATTTTGGCATAAGCTTCACGCTTATTTTCTTTATTTACAGGTACAACTTCAAACGGAATACCAAAATTTTCCACGGCTTCTTTAAGATCAGGATGATTCGAAACTACTTTGGTAATTTCGCAAGGCAAACCACCACGTGCATGACGCCACAATAGCTCAAGCAATGCATGGTCAACTTTCGACACCAAAATTCCGACTTTTTTCACATCACTGACCAAAGCCAAACGCCACTGCATTTCATAACGTTCAGCAACATTCGTCGCAAATGTTTGAAGCAAACTTTCACGACGACTTTGTAAATGATCCAATTCAAACTCAACACGCATGAAATAACGCCCGCCCTGAGCTTCAGTCGCGTATTGATCAAGCGCAGTGATGTTCGCGCCTTGATGATACAAAAAGCTCGATACAGCTTGCACGATGCCGGGCTTGTCTTCACAAGTAATCAGCAGACGTGCTGTGTTGGCAGTAGTCATGTTCATGTTAATGGGTATCACTTATATAAATTAATTTTAAAAACAGCCGAATATTCTAACGCTTTTTCGCTAGCTTTCAATCTCGTTTCAACATCAATCGTGCTTTGTCGCAGATAAACTGGCAAATAATTCAGAAGAACCAAAACTTTCGAGTAAGCGTTCATAAGTCTCACGACTTTCACCACGCAAATAAGGTCCTTCCAAGAACACCATTTGACGTAAAGCTTGCCAAATCCATTTTTCATCCAAATGGTTTGAATCGCTGAGATGACCCGACATATATAAGAAGTTCGTCCAGTTGGTTAGGACGATCCAAATATTGATGATTAATGCTTCGATTTCAGAAGGCGTCATTTGCATCAAGCCTGCTTCCACAAAGGCATGATAAATTTTCTGCCCTTGTTGCATCACTTTACCCGCAAAACGTGGGTAAATTTTTCTAAAATCTTCATTATTTTCAATCAAATGATATACATCACGATGCAGAAAGCGATATTCCCATAGCTGGCTACTCAAAACTTGGAAATAACGAATTTTGTCATTTGCATTGACTGCACGGTCATCGGGTAATGAAAGCATGTTCAAAGTTTCTTTTTGGTACTGCTCCATCAACTCCTTGATGATTTCTTGCTTATTCCGAAAATGGTAATACAAGTTCCCAGGGCTGATCCCAAGCTCAGCCGCAATATGGTTTGTCGTCACCGAACGCTCGCCACGCTCATTAAAAAGTTGCAGGCTAATCTGCAAAATTCGGTCTTTCGTTTTCAAAGTTTTGGAACTTGACATCCTATTACCATGTTTAACCGTTAGCACTTGCTAACATAAAGTGACTTGACTATTTAGAGTATTTACTCTAAAAAATATATTATATTAATCGATCCATAAATGGTACTTACCATGAACAGTCAAACAAAAACAAATTCAATGACGCCTTATTCACCTGAAGTTCAACACATGCATGACATTCTTGAACAACAGAAAATTGCTTATCAACGTCATCCAGTGCCAACAGCAAAAGAACGTATTGAACGTTTAGCACGTTTAAAGAAGGTTCTCGTAAAATATCAAGATCAATTGGCAGATGCAATTAATCAAGATTATGGCAATCGCTCTATCAGCGAAACCAAAATTGGAGAGTTACTCACATGTTTAGAGCAAATTAAATATTATAGCAAGCATTTAAGCACTTGGATGAAACCATCTAAACGCCATGTTTCTATGTTACATCAACCTGCAAAAGCTTGGGTGCAGTACCAACCTTTAGGTGTAATCGGGATTATTGCACCATGGAATTATCCATTAATTCTTTCGGTTGGCCCTTTAATTTGTGCATTGGCAGCGGGCAACCATGCCATGCTTAAAATTTCAAGCTCATCAGCAAACTTTGGTCATGTGCTTGAAAATGCCTTGTCTGAAGCATTTCCGCAAGAATTGGTTGCTGTGATCAATGGTGGTGGCGCAATTTCAGATGCATTCTCACACTTAGCATTTGATAAAATCATTTTTACAGGTTCAACCAATGTCGGTAAAACCGTCATGTCTGCTGCGGCTGAGAATTTAGTTCCAGTTATCCTTGAGTTAGGTGGAAAATCACCTGTAATCGTACATCCATCCAGTGATTTAAAGCTGGTGGCTGAACGTATTGCCTTTGGTAAATTATGGAACTCAGGTCAAACTTGTGTTGCACCTGACTATATGTTCCTGCCTAAGGGAAAAACCAAAGAATTCATTGAAAACTTTAGACAAGCTGCAACGTCGATGTACCCTTCTATTCGTGATAATCAAGACTACACCAGTATTATCAATGATAAACAATACAATCGTATCCAAGGTTATTTAGAAGATGCTCGTCAACAAGGTGCAGACATCATTGAAATTAATCCTAAAAATGAAGATCTAAGCTCAGTCCGCAAAATCGCACCTACATTCCTGTCTGGCGTACTACCAACCATGGACATCATGAAAAATGAAATCTTTGGCCCAGTACTTCCGATCATGGAATATGATCAAATAGACGATGTAATTGACTTTATTAATGGCAGACCACGTCCACTTGCTTTATACTATTTCGACTTTGACAATGCCCGTGCAGATTACGTTTCGCAACGTACCCATTCTGGGCATTTCGGTCAAAATGCCGTGCTTACCCATGTCGCACAAGACGATCTTCCTTTTGGTGGCGTTGGTGCATCAGGTATGGGCAAATATCATGGCCCTGAAGGATTCTTCGGTTTGTCGCATGAGCGTTCAGTGATGTCTATTCCAAAGCTATTTAGCTTAAAATTCATCTTACCGCCGTACGATAAACCTCTAAATAAGATTTTAGAGAAAACTTTCTTACGCTAACTGATCAAGGCATGATCTATCACAATAGATCATGTTGCGTTTTGACGAATTCCGCTTGTCTTTTAAGCGGAATTTTGGTATAAAACGCCCCTTGAATGAATTCAATCCGTTTTATTTTGACTGGCCATACAGATTTGCTGTTGGCTAAATCAATGGAGTTACACCATGTCTAAGGTTTGCCAAGTTACCGGCAAGCGTCCAGTCGTTGGTAACAACGTCTCACACGCCAACAACAAAACTAAACGCCGGTTCGAGCCGAACCTGCATCACCACCGTTTCTGGTTAGAAAGCGAAAAACGTTTTGTACGTCTTCGTTTAACCACTAAAGGTATGCGTATTATCGACAAATTGGGCATTGAAAAGGTTGTTGCTGACCTACGTGCTCAAGGTCAAAAGATCTAAGGAGTCTGAACCATGCGTGATAAAATTCGCCTAGTTTCTACTGCTGGTACAGGTTATTTCTATACCACTACTAAGAACAAACGTACTATGCCGGAAAAAATGGAAATCAAAAAATTTGATCCAAAAATCCGTCAACACGTAGTTTTCAAAGAAGCTAAAATTAAATAATTTTAGTTTTCTGAAAAAATACGACCCACTTGGGTCGTTTTTTTTGCCCTTTTTTTCTTCAAATTGGTAAAATTATCGGCATATTTGGCACTCTTTGTGCTTTTCCAATATGACTTTTAACTAAGTTACTCTTCTAGAAATGATTTTTTGAATGATTTCTCCTCAATGTTTAAGGAGTATTTTGTGCCTCATGATGTAGATTTGATCATTTTACTTGCAGTTGGTTTTGGTATTGCCCTTATTTTTGGCTATATCGCTGCTCGGTTACGTCTACCTCCTTTGATCGGGTATTTAATTGCAGGGATTATCATTAGTCCCAACACGCCTGGCGTTGTCGCAGATATTGCGCTTGCCAATCAACTTGCAGAACTCGGTGTGATGTTCCTAATGTTTGGTGTGGGCATGCATTTTTCTCTCAATGATCTAATGCAAGTCCGAAAAATTGCTCTACCTGGTGCAATTCTACAAATTACAGTCGCCACCTGTTTAGGTATGATCGTATCGCATTTTTGGGGTTGGGGTTGGGGTTCAGCGCTTGTATTTGGTCTAAGCTTATCTTGTGCAAGTACTGTCGTATTGCTTAAAGCCTTAGGTGATAAAGGTTTATTGGACTCAGTCAATGGTAAAATCGCAGTCGGCTGGCTCTTGGTTGAAGACCTTGCCATGGTTTTGGTTTTGGTTCTGCTTCCAGCAACAGCCGTTTTATTGGGGGGTCATGCACCAGAAGGTCATGCGGCAGATGAAAATATTTGGCTAACGCTTGGGATTACTCTACTCAAAGTCACAGGCTTTATTGCTTTTATGCTGATTATTGGCAAACGCCTCGTTCCAATGATCATGCAATATGTCGCTCGTTTGGGTTCTAGAGAGCTTTTTACACTGACTGTCGTTGCAGCAGCAGTTTCAATTGCCTATGGCTCATACGCGATCTTTGGCGTTTCTATGGCACTTGGTGCATTCTTTGCGGGAATGGTCGTCAAAGAATCAGACTTTAGTCATCGTGCAGAAGAAGAAACGCTGCCGTTACGTGAAATTTTCTCAATTTTATTCTTCGTTTCTGTCGGAATGCTGTTCGACCCACGTATCATTGTGGAACAACCGCTTCACATCCTTGCCGTTATTGCCATCATTATGATTGGTAAAACCATTGCAGCAATGGCATTAGTATTATTCTTCCGTTATCCAATTAATACAGCACTAACAGTGGGTGCAAGTTTGGCACAGATTGGAGAGTTCTCATTTATCCTAGCAACTCTAGGTTTATCTTTAGGTTTACTCACACCTGAAGCACAGAACCTAATTTTAGCAGGTGCTTTATTTTCAATTACGCTCAACTCATTTTTATTCTCTGCGATTGAACCTGTACAAAATTGGATTCGTGAACGTTCACATTTGGCGCGTTTATTAGAACGTAGTGGTGACCCTTTAGCCATGCTCCCTGATGAGGTTGATCAAGACTATTTACGTGATCAAGTCGTGATTGTGGGTCATGGTGAAGTTGGACGTCGTATCACCAAAACCCTAATGGATGACGGGATTAAAGTTGTTATTGCCGAAGAAAATCGTGAAATTGTTGAAAATCTACGTGAAAAAGGCATAGCTGCGGTTTCTGGTCGTGCAACTGAACCGAGTGTACTGATTCAAGCGCATATTCAACATGCGCGCCTATTGGTCATTTCACCGATGGACATTGTCGATATTCATAAAATTGTCGATACTGCAAAATTACTTAATCCTCAGATTCAAGTGCTTGTTTGTGCTGAGAATAAAGAAGAAGCCGAAGTCATTCGTAAAGATGACATTGGTGACGTCTATTATGCCAAAGAGGAAATGGCAAAAAATATGAGCAATCATATTTTAAATCAAATCCAAATTGCCCATCATCATCAACCAACACATTGATGATTCTTTGAATAAGCACAAAAAACGCACTTTAAAGTGCGTTTTTTTAATGTGTATGAATTCAAAAAAATTAACTCATAAATTTCGGTTGTTCATCCACAACTTCTGCATGCCACTCATCAGACTGCTTTTCTAGCAATGCAAACAAAGCTGCTTGAATCATTTGTTGTGCAATTGCAGGTGTTTGATCCCCTAACAATGCTTTCACTTCATCATTAAACTGAATCGTCACTAATGGCTCTTTTTCAGAACCTGCATTACGAAGTGCCAACTCTCCACCTTCGAGTTGTACCAACTCCAATATCGCTTCTTGATTCCCAAATAACTCTTTTAACTGTTCAATAGACATAAACCCTCCATGCGCAACATGGGGCAAAATACTGAATGCATTTTGCATCTTGTAAGTATTTTATATAGTCATTCAAAACAAAATTTCAAGTCAATCTGATCAATTTAATCAGAATTCCACCATTTCATTACGAAAACCATCAATGAGGTGAGTTAAATCTCGGTGCCATTCTCTTAAAATCTTAGTATCAGGCAACCATGCTTGTGGTGTTTGAGTAACTTTAATAATCAAATTTGAAGATGTTTCATCTTCTGGTTCAGGTGCACTTGGCTCAGGTGCATATTGGCACAGACGATAAGCTCTTTTTAATTCCGCAATAAAACCACTTTTTGCAAGCTGTTGCATCACTACAACTTCTGGTGAAACTTGCCCTTTTGCCGCCATATTTTCTTCAATTGATTTCAGTGTCGGAGCAAGATCATTTAAACGATAATAACGTACCAATTCTTGTAAAAATGCTAAGACCCCTCCATGTAAATGAAAAACTGCTGCTTCACGGTGCGCCTGCGCTTGTTGTACATTTTCACTCTGCTCTGCTTGCATACAAGAAAGGCGAGCAAAATAGAGTTTTTGATTGGTACGGTCTGCATGAAAGCGGGCTACACGTGACATGATTATTTCCTAGGATTTTGGCATTTATTACACACTTAGCTTAATCTTTATTGGAACAAATTCACAATAATTTATTAATGAATTCAAACTAAAAATATTTAAGCCCCATTGTAAAATTATTTAGCAATGTAGTTATCCAATTCAGCTTTCCACTATCCAATAAAAAAAGGAGCAATCTATGCTCCTTTCTATGCCACCATACTCAATTAAGCTTTTGGCTTATCTTCTGCCGCTTTGACACGAATACCCGCACCTTTCACTTTGAGTGTATTCAAGCCTTTGATCGCTTTAATCGCTTCACGACCATTTGGCATTTCCACAAAGCCAAAGCCTTTCGACTTCTTGGTTTCTGCATCCATCACCACAACAGCAGACTCAACCGTACCAAAAGGTTTAAACAATTCAAGCAATTCCGCTTCTGTGACTGAACGCTCTAAGTTACGTACTAAAATTTTCATGATCAAACCTAAAATATCTTCGCTATAGTTTAATCCAGATCAATACCAAAATCTAAATTAATCCGCTTTCGTTCGATCAAAGCACTTTTTACCGTTTGCTCACGCTGACGATAATGGGTTTCAGTGGTACATAAATTCCGAGTTAAATCATTGAGAAAATAGCTTTCCACCTTACGACCTTTTTCATCAGTTTGAGTATGCGCCCAAAAACTTAAATTTTGTTTGGTTAATATCAACTCATTTTGTGCACGGGTTAGCGCCACGTACAACACACGGCGTTCTTCTTCCACTTCATCAAAATTACCTTGCGCACGTGCATGTGGATATTGCCCTGCAGAAACATTTGCCACATAACAGACTTTTTGCTCAGTCCCTTTAGCGGAGTGAATGGTAATTAAAGTCACCACATCATCTTGAGATTGACGCTCTATTTCTGAAATAGACACAGGATCGAGCACGTATTCTTCTAAAAACTCACTCAGTTGTGAATGTTTCGAAGCCAATTGTTTAACTAGGTCAAAATCCCCCACTCGTTTATGCCAATCTTTCTTGGCATAATTTTCTTCAAGTTGATTGAGAATGGCTTCGACACCCAATTTGACACAGGCTTCTACTTCAGTTTTGAGTACTGACATTTGCTTCATAATCAGCAGAGTATTGTCAGGAATACGTCCAAACTTTTCTAATTTCTCAAACAGTTTATCTAAGTCAGATTCAAGTAAAAGTTGCTGTGCAAGCTTACTTGCTCCAACATCGCCAACACCATTCCACAGAGTTAAAAAGCGCATCCACGCAATATCATCCATTGGATTGGCGATCACACGAAGTAAACTCAGTAAATCTTTAACATGCGCTGTTTCAAGCAATTTCATCCCACCAATAAAACGATATGGCACATTGGCTTGGATAAATGCCGCCTCGACATGACGTGCTGCAAAGGCTGAACGCACCAAGACCATGTGATCATTCCACGCAGCCGCTTCAAGCAAATGCCGTTCTTTTATGTCGATGGCAATCCATTTTGCTTCATCAAACTCATTGGGAAAAACGTGCATTTTCGGTTTAATGCCATCACCACGATAGGCTTCTAATTTTTTATCGTAGTGAATTTCGCTTTGATCAAGCAACCAATTAGACAGGTCTAAAATTTCTTGGGTGGAACGATAATTTTTTTCGAGTTTAAAAATTTCTGCATTAGGCACTCGATCTTTGAAATGGTGAATATTTTCAAAGTCCGCACCACGGAATCCATAAATCGACTGTGCATCATCCCCCACACAGAACAATGAAGTTTTGTCTTTCAGTGGTTCTAAAATCGCCCATTGCAATGGATTGGTGTCTTGCATCTCATCCACGAGCATGTGTTGACACAACCCTGCCACATAATCGGTCAAGCCCTCAGACTGTGCCAAACCTGAAGCAACTACAGCTAAAATATCATCATAATCTAGAAAATTACGAGTACGTTTTCGGCTTTCGTACTCTTTCATAATCTCGGCGATTTGATCTTTATATTCTAAAAATTCAGGCAATTGTTTTTCTAAAGCCAAGCTGAGTTTTTGACGGGTATTGCGCGCGAATGAATAGAGGTCGCAAAGCTGTTGTGGCTTGGGTAATGCATTTGGATTTTTCTTATCATCTTTGCCACGGATTAAGCGGAATAACATCAGTTGATCATCACGATCAATAATTGAAAATTGTTCTAATCCAAAGGCTTTTGGCACACGGCGCAAGAGGTACATGCAAAAGGTATGAAATGTCGAAGCACGTAAGCCTTTGGCTTGATCACCCAAAGCGAGTTCCACACGTGCCACGATTTCACTCGCAGAACGGCGGGTAAAAGTCAGGATTTGGATTTGATTGGCAGGTACACCTTGATCTATCAGGTATGCTGCACGTGCCACGATGGTTTTGGTTTTGCCACAACCTGCCCCAGCAAGTACTAAACTGTGTTTTGTTTCAGTCGTAGCAGCTTGTTTTTGTTGAGGGTTTAATTCATTGATCAGGTTGGCTAAACTCATGGGTACTCATCGTGTTGTGGATGAAGGTAGTTTAGCAGAGCTATCGTGAAATAAGGCAGTTTCGGTTAATTATAGAAAGTACTCTTCCATATTCGTAGGATTCTTTCATAGACCTAAATTAATTAAGTTATTCAATTTGTTAAGAATACCACCCTTATATAAATTATAATAACAGCTATCAAAATCAGCAATGATTATCATATTTTTATTTAGATAGCATTGAAAATTATGACCGCTTAAACCATGTACTCTATAATGTTCATTATCACTTTTAAACTTATTCTGCTCTGGGATGCGAATTTCTTTTTCAACAGTTTCAAAATATTGTTCATTTTCTTGATGCCAAAAAAAACTATAAATCAGAAAACTTTCAATATTATGATAATAAGCTGGAGGTGATTTTTTCTGATATCCATAAACAAAAATTTCCCCTGTAAAATTATCTATACATAAAAATTCATCATTGAAATCATGACCAAAATAAGTAGTTCCTAGAGGAAGTTTTTCTTCGTCATGTATTTCATCAAATGGAAACTGAGCAGAGTAATAGTTTTTAAACCGATCAAATGTACAATCAGCAAACATACTTGTTAACAATGATGAACTATTTCCATATTTCATTAGAAAATTTTGATGATCCAACCTAATATCGATATAATTTTGTTCCAAAAAGTGATCAACATCCTCTTGATTAATACCTTGCAGTTTTAAATAGTGCATCATTAAAAAATTTATTAAATCATTTTTATTAGTCACAAATGTCACCTCTGAACAGTCAATATTTTCTTTCTTGCACAATTAAACGGGCAATATTCTCACAAGCCCTTTCCAAATTCTTCTCACCATTTTTCAAAGCTGTTTGTAAATCACAAGCCCCATCTACAATCCCCAAAATCGCAGTAAATCCCTCATCATAAAGTTCTTCAATGCTCTCACCGACATAGCCTGAAAAAGCGACCACAGGCTTATTGAAACGCTTTGCCACTTGCGCCACACCAAACGGGGTTTTACCAAACTTAGTCTGAAAATCAATACCACCCTCACCCGTAAAAACATAATCCGCTTGAGCAATTTTTTCAGCAAGCTGAGTTTCTTTAATCATAATTTCCACGCCTGAGCGAATACTTGCACCTGCAAAAGCCATCAAGCCAAAACCCAAACCACCTGCCGCTCCTGCACCGCTAATATTCTGTTTCTCGATATTTAAAGTGGATTCAACCAAATCAGCAAAATGCTTTAAGTTCTGATCTAAAGTTTTGACCATTTCAGTGCTTGCACCTTTCTGTGGCGCAAAAACATAGGATGCACCATTTTCACCACACAAATGATTATTCACATCACTTGCTATGATAATCTCAGTCTGCTTTAAACGCGCATCTAATTCAGAAAGATCAATACATTGAATCTGATCAAGCTGACTACCACCCAAGGCAACGGATTGACTATGCTTATCCAAAAACTTTGCTCCTAAAGCTTGTGCCATGCCTGCACCTGCATCATTGGTGACACTACCACCCAAACCAATAATGATTTTCGATACACCCAAGTCCAATGCAGCCTTGATCATTTCTCCTGTACCCAAAGTTGAAGTGAGTAATGGATTACGTTGTGACTTTTCAATCAGATGAATACCATTGGCAAGCGCCATTTCAATCACAGCCGTTTGATCATTTTCAATCAGACCGAAATAGGCTTGGACTTTGTGCTGTGTAAATGGTCCTGAAACTTCGATGTAAACTTTGCGCCCATTTCGTGCAGAAACCAAAGCATCCACCGTTCCTTCTCCACCATCTGCCATCGGTACGTGAATGATGTTTGCATCAGGTATAACTTTTTCGATACCACGTTGCATGGCTAAACAAGCCTGTTCAGCGGTCATACTTTCTTTAAATGAATCGGGAGCAAGGATAAAAGTCGTCATGTTCCATCATGTAAGTTGTTGGTCTAAGCCTATTATTAACATGATTTTTTCAATCAATTGGCTTATTTTATATCTTTTTATAATTTGCTTATTTTTGTTTCACTTTTTTATCCTCACTACGAAAATATAGCCGAATAAAGAACAGCAAAAGTGCTACGACTATTGCCAAAATAATGCCAACCCCTGAATCTATTTGAATTCTATCTGCTTTTAACTCATTTATCATAAAATATAAAACTGATCCAATCGCGGTAAGCGTAAATGAAATTTTATAAGCTTTATTCATCATTTTTATAAAATATAAACAGTGTTTGAAAATTTTAGCGATAAAATAAAGTATTACCAATAATGAAAGTGTAAATCACATGTCACGTGTCAATCTCGGTAAAACCGCACCTGAACTGTATAAAACAGTGCTTGAACTTGAAAATTTATCCGTGCAAAAAGTGAAACAAGCAGGTTTAGATCTTGGTTTTTCACATCTGTTAAAACTACGTGCTTCGCAAATTAACCAATGTGCTTTTTGTGTACGTATGCATACACAAGATGCAATCAAAGCAGGTGAGTCTGTAGATCGAATTGCTTTGATCAGTGCATGGCGAGAAAGTCAGTATTTTTCAGATAAAGAACGTGCTGCCTTAATTTTGATTGAAGAAATCACATTGATTGCACAGCAGCATTTCCCTGATGAAGCCTATGCAGCCGCGAAAGAAGTATTGAATGATGACGAAATTACGGTGATTGAATGGATTGCGATTGTCATTAATACGTGGAATCGTATTGCAATTTCAAGTCAATATAAAGTGGCGCCTTGAGCAAAACAATGCAATCTTGAATTTTAAATAAACTTAAATTTTTCAAAGCTAAAACAAAAATGCCCAACATATTTATTGATTGGGCATTTTTATTCATTTAAAAAAATAATCAATGACTTGCAGGTGGTATCTGCTTAATTGCCGCTGCAAAAGTCAGATAGTTTACTCCTTGAAATAAAATATCCACACCGAGAAATAATCCTAAGACCCAAAACGGAGCATCAGGCGAAGCTAAAATAATTGCACCCGTTGCCAAAGTCAGTAAACCTGAAAATAATGTCCATCCCCAACCTGATATCGGTTTCAACATAAAAGCATTAAAAACTCGAATAAATCCGCCAATAAGTAAAGCAATCGCTAGTAGATTGGTCAACACCACAGCCGTAGTAATCGGAGATTTAAACGCATAATAACCAGCGATCAAATACAATATTCCGAACAATGCCCAAAGCCAACGAAAGCCGCCATCAAAGATTTTAAAAGCAGCAATTAAATGAATCACCCCACCGATCATCATCAGGACACCAAACAAGACGACAACTGTTAATGTTGCCATCCCCAATGAAGCCAGTAAAACCAAACCAAAGATGACCAATAGAGCCCCGAGCAAAAGATACCATTTACGGTTTTCATGCAGTTGATGACGGACAATATCATTTCCAACAGTACGCATATTTTCTCTCTTACTTGTTATTGATTCATTTGATTTTTAATCCGATTCAATTTTTTGTCTGTATAAGATATGCATCTGACATGTGGATAGATTCTATCTTATCCACAGTTCTGAGCATCATGAGTACTTCTTATTTAATCCATCCCATTTCTTGAGCAGTTAAGCGACTAATCATCGTATCTTCTAGATTATCAGGTGTTTTACTCTTTATTGGTGATAATGGAATATATCCACCCATAATTTCTGCACGGCTTTGTGGATAAAGAGGTTTTTGTTCTGGATTTGCATAACCCGTTGGATTGATCGGTTGTCCAGTCGCAAAATCATATTTATCTTTTGCCCCAAAGGTATGTAAAAGCTCATGAACTAAAACTACTTTATTACTTGAACTTTGCTTTTTCGAGGCAAATAAATTAACCGCACCTATTCGACCACGCTCCAGAGCGGTTGAATGTTTTAAGCTATTTTGCAATTTAGGATCATGATAATTTAAATAAAGTATGACAGATGACGAGCCATCACCGCTCTCATGTTGTTTCCACGCATAGAAACGGAATTTCAAACTCCATAAAATTGCATCTAAAGCACTGCTTGTTTCAGGTGGTTTGGGTGGTAATGTTTTTAGCTCACGCCCCAATCGAAAATAAAATGAAATCGGTTGCCCTCTAAATTCTTTGGACTGAAGCTGTAAATAGTTTCGCATTTCATCCAAATCATCGATGGAGATTTGTTGAATATAATGTTCCGTTACAGGTTGACCATCAGCATTGATCGGATGTAATAACACCACGATTGGTTTTGTCCAATCTTGATTCATGTCTCGCCACGCATTCATACCGACGATCAAGAGAATGATGAGTAATAGGGCAACTCTAATTTTTTTCCACATTTCAGTCCCTTTTAAATAAGATGATGTCAAGTATCAATAATCATGGTGCAATAGATGCTGAGATCACTGCTTAGTATTCATTTTCCATATAAACCCTACTTAATAATTAAACATATTTACATGTCAACGTGAGATAAAAAATGCCCACCGAAGTGAGCATTTTTATATTTTTAAATAGTTTAAAGCTTAAGCTTCAACCCATTTTCCATCGTTATAAACCAACGACCATTTGGTTTGCTTACCTTCAGGCGTTTCAGAACCAATATACTGAGCTTGGTTTTTACGACTGAATTTCACTAAAGTCGGGTTACCCTCTGGATCTTGATCTGGTGCTTTCAATATAAACTGATATTTCGGATCAAGTTGATCTGCCACAGTACGCAATTCGGCAACTTTTGGCGCACGTGTTTCACGCACTTTCGGGAATTTACTTGCTGCTAAGAATAAACCTGCCGCACCATCACGAAGTACAAAGAAATCATCATGTTTGGTCGAACGCAAGTGTTCCATTTTGATTGGATCTACACGTGGAGGTGCAGGCTGACCATTTTTCAGAACTTTACGGGTATTATCACAACTCATACATGCAAAATAAGGACCGAAACGACCAGTCTTTAACTGCATTTCGCCATCACATTTATCACATGGAATGGTTGGACCATCATAACCCTTGATTTTGAACTCACCTTCTTCAAGCTCATAACCATTACAGTCAGGGTTATTACCACAAATATGCAGTTTACGACCACCGTCGATCACATAACTGTCCATCGCAGTACCACAGACAGGACAACGTTTTTTCGACATCAAATCGGCAGTTTCAGCACCATCATCATCAGACAAAGCTGCAAGTGACTCAACTGGGGTTAAATTCAGCGTGCCTTTACAACGTTCTTTTGGTGGCAAGTTATACCCTGAACAACCTAAGAATACACCTGTTGTTCCTGTACGAATCTGCATTGGACGTTCACATTCTTTACAATGAACGGCTTCAACTTCGACAGGAAGATTACGGCGCATGCCGTTCTCGCCTTGAGCTGTAGTTAAACGTTGCTTAAAATCGCCATAGAAGCTGTCTAAGAGCTCTTTCCAGTTACGTTGACCATCTGCAACCTTATCCAACTGCCCTTCTAAATCCGCAGTAAATGCGTAATTCATGAGGTTATTGAAGTTTTCATCTAAACGGTCGGTTACGATCTCGCCCATTTTTTCTGCATAAAGACGACGGTTATCCAGTTTCACATAACCACGATCTTGAATGGTCGAAATAATCGCAGCATAGGTCGAAGGACGACCAATACCTTTTTTCTCTAATTCTTTAACCAATGATGCTTCGGTAAAACGTGCAGGTGGCTTGGTAAAGTGTTGAGATGGATCTAATTTCTCAAGTTTAAGTACTTCACCCACTTTCACCGCAGGCAGTAAAACATCATCATCCGATTTATTTTGACCACGAACTTTGGTAAAACCATCAAACACTAAAGTACGCCCTTTGGCTTTAAGCTCTACGCCATTGGCATCGACAAGAATGGTTGATGATAAATATTCCGCTGGTGTCATTTGGCATGCCACAAATTGACGCCAAATCAAATCATATAAACGTTGAGCATCACGTTCCACACCTGCCAAGCTATCGCCTTTGAATGAAACATTCGATGGACGAATCGCTTCATGGGCTTCTTGCGCGCCAGCTTTATTACCATAACGATTTGGCTTTGCAGGTAAGTATTTCGTACCAAATTCTGTTTCAATATGGTTACGCACCATATTGACAGCATCATCACTCAAGAATGTTGAGTCTGTACGCATATAGGTAATGAAACCTGCTTCATACAAACGCTGTGCAAGCATCATGGTTTTCTTTACAGAATAACCGAGACGTGTACTCGCTGCCTGTTGCAAAGTCGACGTGATATATGGCGCACTTGGATTGACCTTGGTCGGCTTATCTTCACGTGTTGACACCTTATATTCAGCATCATTTAAAATTTTCAATAAAGCATCGGTTTGCGCTTTATTTTGTAATTTTAAAGTTTTACCACCTTGCTTCACTGCTTCAAGGCGAATGTCGTCTTTCTTCGATTTGGTATCTGCAAATACTTGCCAATATTCTTCAGGAATAAACGCACGAATTTCACGTTCACGCTCAACCACAAGTTTGACCGCAACAGACTGTACTCGTCCTGCTGAAAGACCACGGGCAATTTTTTCCCAAAGCAGTGGCGATACCATAAAGCCCACAACACGGTCTAAGAAACGACGTGCTTGTTGTGCATTTACACGGTCTATATCTAAGCGTGTTGGCTGTTTAAATGCTTCTTGAATGGCATTTTTGGTAATTTCGTTAAATACCACACGATGGTAACGTGAATCATCACCACCAATCACTTCTCTTAAATGCCAAGCAATCGCTTCCCCTTCACGGTCCAAATCCGTTGCGAGGTAGATAGCATCTGCATCTTTAGCAAGTTTCTTGAGTTCAGCAACTACATTTTCTTTGCCTGGAAGCACTTCATACTTGGCTTTCCAACCATGCTCAGGATCGACACCCATTCGGTTGACCAAAGCGGTTTGTGCTTTTTCAGCTTTTTGTTCATCCGTCAGTTTGGCACGTGAAACAGGTTTTTTTTCTGTTGTTTTACTTGAGCCACCTGTAGGCAAATCGCGAACGTGACCTACCGACGACTTTACAATGTAATCTGAGCCTAAATATTTATTAATCGTTTTCGCTTTTGCAGGCGATTCCACAATCACGAGCGCACGTTTTTTTCCAGCTTCGGGAGAAGTTGCTGCCGTGCTTTTGGATGCAGATCGAGGAGCGTTCGCCATAATAAACCACTGTTCCTATTATTAAAGTTAAATTTCAGCAAATTTCAGCAAATATGCTTTCATATCTTCAAGTTGGGTTGCTCTGAGGTCAGATGCTTCATCCCAATACAGCCCTACACAATTCGCCTGCATATCAATAGCATAAATCCCTTTTAATGCAATGGGAAAATCTTTAAATTTCTCATCGCCTTGAATCACTTGAAGCTTTTGATCTTCGACACGAAAGCGCATTAAAGGCAAACGAGCGTCTGGAATCAATACACTATAATACGCCACCATACTCGCACGAGATTCAGTTGCCATTGGAACTTTAGTCCAATCTGGCGCAGCCACTAAACGGGGGTGCAATCCCATCTTTCTCGCTTTTTCTCGCATTAAGCCTAATGCTTTTTCTCTAGGGCTTACGCGTAAACCAAAAATTGAGCCCAATACAAAAACAATAATAATGAGCGCAACCCAAAGACCAGTGTGTTCCATAGTTCACCTTTTAATTCCTATATTAGAGTTGCATAAGCTGAATATAAAACGCAAGTTTGTCTGATAAATTAATTTGCGAATAGAATTGAACTATATGACACCTGTTTCTTACTATTTATTTGAATTAAGTCATATTTCTTAAGTAATTCTAAGCTTTCTTCAACATACTTTTCATCTAAACATTTTTTTAAAACGCTCGTAAAACCGCCCAATGATTTAGGATAAGGCTTATTTTCTCTATTAAAATAGGTAACTAACTTAAATTGAATCTCTGTCAATTTTCTTTCTATTTCCTGATATTCAGAAGTTTCAGAAGTTTCAGAAGTTTCAGAAGTTTCAGAAGTTTCAGAAGTTTCAGAAGTTTCAGAAGTTTCAGAAGTTTCAGAAGTAGATTTTTTAGTCCAAATTAAGATATTTGAAGTGCTATAATGTAAGATTTCATTTTGAAAGTGAATAATTTTTTCTTTAATTAAAATTTGTAAAATTCTAATTATTGCTGAATCATCTTCAATTTTGAGTACAGCCTTAATAGAACTTAATAAGCTTGATTGTTTTGCTGGCTTATTATTCTTAATTTTTAAAAGATAATTACAATATTGTTGAACTAATTTTTCTTCGCTTTGAGCTATGTCTGCTACAGGTATAAATTTTACTTTATTCTCAGCTGTGACAATATGATTGCATTGTTTTTCTTGAATAATATTAGCATCAAATTTCGCAATTTTGAGTAAATCAACCACGTATTCCATTGAATGATCATTTGACATAATTTCAAAACAAAATTCTTTTTCTTTTACTTGAACAGATAATTGTCCTGCAATAAAAGCCAATCCAAAATCAGCCGCATCTTTCCCTATCTTAGGCATTTTTAAAATTTTTAGTTTTCCGTTCATTACAAATGGGGATAATTTAACTAAACCATCTAAACTAAAATTTACTGGTGATTTAGCATAAACCAAATAGACAAATGAATATTGTGATACAAATTTAAGTAACTCTTTTTCAGTTTTTTGAAGATTTTCAATATCAAGTAATAAAATTTTTTTCATATTCCTCACCAACCGTCTAAAATTAATATCAATTCAAATACATCTCATGGCTATACACCACTTCATGCCCATTCCAATAAATATAACCCTTTTCAATCAACTCTTTGAGCAATAAACGAATATCTGACTTAGGGAACATCTGTTCGAGTAAATCACGTAATTCGTAAATATCTTTGGGTTTATTGGTTTTTAAATCATTGAGCTTTTGAATCACTTCAATTTGTACTGGATCAATTTTATCAAAGTTTTTAAATAGAACCTTTTGCACTGCTTCAACTGAATCTTGCTGATCAATCTCAGTCAGCACTTGTTGAGAATCGCCACGTAATTTTTCTAGAATTTGATCTATTTTCTCTAGCTTCATTCGTGATGGAGTTGCAGTATCCTGTATTTCTGTTTCAACAACAGGATGATCTAATTCCAACTCAGTCCATTCTTTCAATACTTTTTTACGGTAGGCAACTTGCTCATCGATACGTTTGACTATTTTTAAATTGATCAACATACCCACCAAGTGTTGGGCTTTTTCAGGAACGATTTGTAAAATATTAGCCACAGAATTTCTAAGCTTTTCAACTGTATTCGGCTTTCCAGTCATTTTACCCAAAGCATCACAATACTTTTTGACCATCTGTAAATACGGTTTTTCTTGGATTGTTTGTATGCTTGGCAATACAGGCGTAGTTGCTGATGTTTCGGCTTCAACTTGAATCAAGCTGCAATGCAAATCTGAACTACGCATCATATCCAACAACATGTCACAACTTGGCATGGCTGAAATTACATCAATATGTGTTTCAGTCTCAACCAAAGCCATCAATTGACCTGTCACCACAGCATATTCAAATTCTTTCTCTATCGCTTCAGGTGTTTCAAGAATCACCACTTGACCACTCACGACCCAACTTGAAAATTCAGTTAAATCTTCAAGTGAATACTGAAACTGACCTGCACAATTAAATAAGTATAAAGTTGGATAATGCTCGACCATATTTCTCAGCAATTTTGCTGATGGCATATTATTTTCAAGGTCAAGGAGTACAACTTTATCGTGCATCATAAAAAATGATCAATTTTGAAAAAGAAAGCATTACAACGAGGTTTAGACAAAAGGTCAAATAAAAAATGAATTTCTAATAGACCTCTTGCGAAAGTTATTTTCGGCGAGATCTAAATCAATATTGAATGTTCCCTCTCCTTTCAGGAGAGGGTTAGGGAGAGGTTTTCTATTTAAAAGTCCCCTCATCCTAGCCTTCTCCCAAAGGGAGAAGGAACTTCCAATATTCTTTTGGATATGTTTTTAATCTAAAATTTGTACATTTTTTGACTTACGCAAGAGATCTAATGACGCCTATCCGAATAGCCCTCACACAGCTGAATCATTAATAATGCGGAGGGCGATTGGTCATCGGATCAAATGCTGCAATACCTTCTGACAAATCCGAAGATTCCACACGTTGATACAACAACTGCATTTGTTTTTTTAAATCAGCAATTTCTAAGCTCTGTTGTGCAACCTGATCATTTAATTGTTCGACTAAATCATCTAAAAATGCAATTCGGACTTGCAAATCTTCTATGGGTGCGGAAAATGACGCCTGATCATCAAGATTTTTCTGTTTAGTCATTTTTTAGTCCTCACTGTGGGATGTTTAGGAAACCGTATGGCCTATATTACTATAAGGGATGTCCAACTTGCGTTTGGTGGACCTGCCCTACTCGACGGCGCAAACTTCAATTTAGAACGTGGCGAACGAGTCTGTTTGATTGGTCGTAACGGTGAAGGTAAGTCAACTTTACTCAAACTAATTGAAGGAAGCTTACTCCCTGATCAAGGTGAAATTGCCCTACAAAACGGCATCACCATTTCCATGCTTGCCCAAGATGTTCCTATGGACTCTGGCAAAGTTGCTGACATTGTTGCCGAAGGTGCTGGTGAAGCTGCTCAAGTATTGAAAGAATACCATGAAGCGAGCGATGCATGTGTACTCGGTGACATGGAAGCCTGTGACCGCATGGGGAATTTACAACATAAGCTCGATTTACTCGATGGTTGGGCGCTCGAAACCAAAGTGAACTCTATCCTCAGTAAAATGGGCTTAGATCCTGAAGCGGATTTAGCAGATTTATCTGGTGGTCGTAAGCGTCGTGTCTTACTTGCACGTGCCTTACTCACTCAACCAGATGTGCTATTACTCGATGAACCAACCAACCATTTGGACGTTGAAAGTATTGAATGGTTAGAAAAATTCTTACTCGATCAAAATAATCTAACTTTGCTTTTCATTTCACATGACCGTGCATTTGTAGATAGTATTGCAACACGTATTGTCGAATTAGATCGTGGGCAATTGCGTAGCTATGAAGGTAACTATTCACGTTATCTTGATCTGAAAGCACAACAAATGGAAGCTGAAGAAAAACAAAATGCTTTATTTGATAAGAAATTGGCGGAAGAAGAAGTTTGGATTCGCCAAGGGATCAAAGCACGTCGTACCCGTAATGAAGGTCGTGTCCGTGCCTTAAAAGCCTTACGTGAAGAATCGAAAGCACGCCGCTCACAACAAGGTAAAGTGAGTATGGCAACTCAAGAAGCCAATCGTTCAGGTAAAGTAGTCTTTGAGATTGGAAATCTTCAAGTTACTTTTGGCGACAATGCACCGATTATCAAAGATTTCTCAGCATTGGTACTTCGTGGCGACCGTATTGGCTTAGTCGGTGATAATGGTGTCGGCAAAACCACACTGATTAAAGCGATTTTAGGTGAGCAAGAGCATAAAGGTACAGTTAAAACTGGTACACAACTTGAAGTGGCTTATTTTGACCAATTACGTAATGCGCTTGATCTTGAAAAATCAGTCAAAGATAACGTTTCAGAAGGTTCTGACCATGTCGATGTAAATGGTAGCCGTCGTCATATCTACAGCTATTTACAAGACTTTTTATTCTCACCAGAGCGCGCACGCACACCTGTAAAAGCACTTTCTGGCGGTGAACGTAACCGTATTCTTTTAGCAAAACTTCTACTCAAACCATCGAACCTCATTGTAATGGATGAGCCAACCAATGACTTGGATATGGTGACTTTAGAACTACTTGAAGAAATGCTTGGTGGTTATAAAGGTACATTGCTTCTCATCTCGCATGACCGTGCCTTTATGGACAATGTCGTGACATCAACTTGGGTCTTTGATGGTAAAGGCAATATCGACGAATACATCGGTGGTTATCAAGATTACCTAGAACAACGTCCTGACCAAACGGCTGTAGACCAGAAAAGTGCGGTGAAAAAAGCGATTGCCAAAGCGGAAGCTGCTGCTGCACCTGTGCAAACTGCACCAAAGAAAGTTAAATTAAGCTATAAAGATCAACGTGCTTTAGAACAACTTCCTCTTGAAATGGAAGCTTTGGAAAAAGAACAAGCTGAGATCAATGCAAAACTTGCAGATGGCTCGCTATTTGTTTCTGACAATGCACAAGCCATGAAGCTTTCAACACGTTTAGCTGAAATTGATGATTTGTTGCTTGAAAAATTAGAGCGTTGGGAAGAGCTAGAAGAAATGACCAAAGGTTAATTCTACATTTCCAATTTAGATAAAAACTCCGCCATCGTGCGGAGTTTTATCTTTCTCATTTTAAATTAATCAAAAAATCCATAAAACATTTTTGTAAATAGCTACTTAATTCCCAACCAAGCTATTGGCTTCATGAGCCAAAGCGACAATTTCCTCAATAGTTGATCAAAAAATTGCTGTTGTAAAATCCAACAAGTCAGAATAGATAAAACTATACAAATTCCAATCTCGACAAAAATATTAAAATCCAATTTCCAATAGCGAGCAATCAATATCACCACAAAACCATGAAGTAAATAAACAGGTAAAGTATTTTGTCCAAGTTGAATAAACCGAGGATTTAAGAGTTTAACCCATGCAAAAATAGCAAAAATACCAAGACTCGAAGTCAGTAATAAACTTGCTCTGATCCACGTACCATCCCATGCGCTGACCTTGAGTTGTGTATAGTTCAAACTCCCATAAAGCCTGAATGGGTTGATTTGTGAGAAATACACATAACTCACAATACCCAAAATAATCAGCCCACCGAAAACAGTTGCGAATTTAAATTGTTGTATCTTTTGTAGAATACTCTTGCCGTAAACCACACCGATCATAAAAAATGGGAAGAAAGTAAAAATTCGCCCGATTGAATATTGATAATTATTCCAAGGGCTTAAACCTATACACAGCGCAAGAATAAGTGAAATAATGACTGGAAATTTAATTTTGATGAACAGATGCGCCAGTAATGTCCAAAGCACCATGCCTTGCAAATACCATAAAATCCAATAAGGTCGTTCAAAAATATTCCAGTTGAATTTGAACTGCCCCGACCAAATTGCATCAAAAGCAGGGAATAGAAATTGGAATGGTAAATATAGAGATACAAAGAAAAAAATATTTTTGAGCCAGTTTTTATCTTTAAACAAAATGCCCGAAACGAGAATAAAAGCAGGCATATGAATAAAATAAATTGTGCCTAATAAGGTATGTGCGATTGGGTCTTTCCAACCCATCATTCGTTCGAGGAAATGTCCTAAAACCACGAGAAATATCAACGTTGCTTTACAACTGTCTAAATACGTATCTCTCATGGCAATTTCGATCTAAATAATAAATTGGATTATATACCTAAAACTTGAAATTGATTTTGGTCAATATCTGCAAGTAACTGTCGATAAATTTTAAAATTTTCCAGATCAAAACAAACAAAATTTATTTCTTCGACGGATTCAGCATGTTTAAAAAAATCAACCATGGTTTTAATCGCAATACTCGCAGCACTGACTTTTGGGAAATGATAAATTCCTGTGGAAATATTAGGAAAGGCGATTGTTTTCAGCTGATGTTGTTCTGCAAGTTTTAAGCTATTTGAATAAGCGTGTTGAAGTAATTCTTGTTCACCATGTTGCCCGTCTTGCCAAGTGGGTCCAACCGTGTGGATTACATAATTACTGGGCAATAAACCAGCTGTAGTGATGACGGCTTCACCAACTGCACAACTGCCTTGCTTTGCACGAATCTTTTGGCAGTCTTCTAAAATAGCAGAACCCCCTTTTCGATGAATTGCACCATCCACACCACCTCCACCAAGTAGCGAGGTATTGGCTGCATTAACAATTACATCTACCTTTTGAATGGTAATATCACCCTGAATTAATCGTATTATTTTCATTCCCCATCCCTAGCACGTTCAATTTTCTTTCTGACTTTGAGTGTTTTCTACTTTAAACCGCTTCATGCTACACTTCTTTCAGTTTCAATCACCCCCATATTTACAAAACTGCTATGAGTAAAAAGCATCAATACGAGTCTGGAAAGTTTTACTGGGCATTTTTGCATCCAAAATATTGGGGAATTTGGATCGCGATTGTATTTTTAATGATTTTGGCAATATTACCTTGGGCGTTCCAACATCGTTTAGCAACTTTGCTTGGTCATCTCGCATTTAATGGGCTGAAGTCACGTCGTGAAACCACCATTCGTAATTTAGAAGTCTGCTTTCCCGAATGGTCTGCGGAACAAGTTTTAGAAAATTCTAAACAAGTTTTTGTAGATCAAATGGTCGGCGTATTTGAAACACTCAATGCATGGTATGTACCACGATGGTTTAAAAATCGTGTGACCATTGAGGGTTTAGAACACATTCACCAAGCCAAAGCTGAAGGCAAAGGCATGTTGCTTTTGGGTACACACAGTACCATGTTGGATGCAGGTGGTTATCTTTGTGCGCAATTCTTTGAACCTGATGTGGTATATCGTCCGCAGAACAATCCTCTGTTGGACATGCTAATCTATCGTTGTCGAGCAACCATTTATAAAGCACAAATTGATCATGATGATATGCGTGGTTTGATTCGTCATCTCAAAGATGGGGATGCCATTTGGTACAGTCCAGATCAGGACTTCGGTTTAAAACAAGGTGTGATGGCACCCTTTTTTGGTGTGGAGGCTGCAACGGTTACTGCACATCGTCGTTTATTGAAAATATCCAAAGCAGTTGCGATTCCACTGTATTTTTATCGTCATGGTGATATTCGTAATCCAAAATATCATGTATTGATTGAACCTGCTGTTGAACCAATGCCGAGCGAGGATGAATTGGCTGATGCTATTCATGTCAATAAAATCATTGAAAATCAGCTTCGTATCGCACCGACTCAATATATGTGGTTCCACCGTCGTTTTAAAACACGCCCTGAGGGTTATGATAAGATTTATTGAGTTGGTTATTGTTTAGAATTGAAAGCATTTATATTCAAAATCAGGAGATCATCAAGATCTCCTTTTTTATTTTTGGATTAGTGTCCATTCCAAACGTACAAAAGCGTACTGTAGTCACAACATAAAATTCGCTAAGATCGTCAGCGTATAAAACACTAAAACTTAAAAACATGAAGGAAATATAAGACTATGCATATTTTTAATAAAATTCTTTTTATATCAATACTGAGTTCAAGCATTTTACTCATTGGCTGTGCAGATAAAAAAGCAAATACGGAACAAAATCAACAAACAAAAGAAAGCAGTACAACAACATCTACAGGAAATTGGCAAGCTAAAGCTTCAGAACTGAGTAGTGCAAATGCAACGGATATCAAATCAGATTTAGCACAGTTAAATCAAATCACCAATCAGTCCAACTCCCAAGCTTTACAACTTAGAGAACAAGCGCAAGCTGCAGCTTCTGATCCGCAAAAACTCAAAGAGGTTCTAAGCCATTCCAATGATATACAAAAAGAATTCCAACAAAAGCTGATGGGACTTCAATTAAAAAGTAGTGAAGTACAAAATATTCGTACACAAATGATTGATAACCTCCTTACTAGCCAAAAACTATATGAACTTTCAACTGCGCCGAATTTTGATATGAAAGCACCAAGTGAGGAATTTAAACAACTCAGTATGCGCACCATTGCGATCCAACAAAAAGTAGGTGCTGAATTAGATGCGATCAACCAGCAGTATCCTTAAAGATATTGGCGACATGAGACTCAAGCTCATGTCGCCGGCTTGGTTTGAATCTCTTAAAACCATTCTCAATCTAGCTTATTTTCAAGCTTGAATGATGGAAAATATCAGCCCTTCCAAACTCGAAAACGTGCCATTGCCCAAATCACATAAGGCCAAAAAATCATATTAACGATGGAATGGATACTATCCCAAATACGCCAATAACCTCGACCAAAAATATCAGCTCGGGCATTAAAAATTTCTATCACAAAGGCGAAAACAACCGTTACGATAATGGCGATATGTGATCTCAATTGTCTCTTGTGAATGGCTGCAACCACAAAATAAATGATTAGACCTGCGTAAATGAATAAAGCATCACTACTTAAACCTGTAAAATGTTTAAGGTTTTGTGCGTACTGTTGAATTTTAGCTAGAAACATAATCTCTCATTTTTATTTTCAATTCTAAATCGGATAAATTATATACCATAAATAAAGCTAACCCGAGTTCTGCGTCCTGCAAAACTCGGGTCTATGAGGTTGTGCTTTCAATCATTATTTTTATTCTATTTGGTTATCCATTCCAACATCAAATCCATGATGATTCATCCATCGACTTAGTCTTCCTTAGCGGGACATTTCCTTTCCCATTCCGTTTGTCGATGATTAAAGATTAAAGCGAATACAGATTTCATACCATCCGTTTAGAGACACAATCCTTGTACGAAATAGCTTACAAAAATCAATCAAATTCAGCCTTTATTGTCTGACAATTTATTTTCACCTTTATAATCCTGTGCAATTTCATCAGTGACAATTTTTTCTTCTTTCTCTGCTTTTTCGATGCCCTCTTGAATCGCTTCCTGAGCCTCTTGCTCATCCGCATCCGACTGTTCCAGTTCTTCTTGAATCTGCTCAAAAACACGACCCGTTTGCAGCGTAACAAAAATAGGGAAATGGTCTGATCCAATATGCGGCAATCGTTGCATCTGCACTAAAGCGAAGTCTGTACTATGAAATAAATGATCGAGCGACCATCTTAAAAACTTATAATCTGCATGGAAAGTATTGACATATTTACGCCCTACTCGTGGGTCAAGTAAACCACTAATCCGTTGAAATAGCCGTGTCGTCCGAGACCAAGCCACATCATTTAAATCCCCCATCACGATACAACTTTCATCCAAATCTTTAATTTGATCGCCGACAATGAGCAATTCAGCATCACGTAAAGTTGAATCTTTGGCTTCCGTTGGGCTCGGTGGTTTAGGGTGTAAACAATACAGTTTAACGGCTTGTCCTGATGGCAGAATCGCAGTGGTATGAATCGAAGGAATTTCATCACTCAGAATGAATTTGACATCGGTATCCACCAATTTTAATTTGCTATACAAATGCATGCCATACAAATTATCTAATGGCACAGGAACTCGATAGGGATAATCTTGCTCAATCACTTTTAAATAATTTTGCCAAGTTTGATCGGTTTCTAAGGTCAACACTAAATCAGGTTGAAACTTTTGAATGTGCTCAATCAAAAGATGATATTGATCATTCGGTGTGAGTACATTCGAAACAAGCACAGAAATCTGTTTACTCGAATCAAGTTGTTCTGATCGAACTTGAGCAACTTGTTTTTTCCATAGAAAGGTATAAGGCAAAACCATTTTCAATTGAAATGCTAAAGCCACAATCAACAACACAAAAATAATTTCTCGTTTTAAATCCCATTCCCCTTGCCAAAACAGCAGTAAAAAGAAAGCAATGATCCCGACAAACAAAATCTGTAAGCGTGGGAAATCTGCACCCCTGAACCACCATTCATCACGTGGGATCAATGACCAAAAACTCAGCCAAATCACGATTGCAGACAATATTTCTATCCAAATCATATTTTGTCACTCTTATATTCTTAATTTTTGAATGATTCATAAATTAATATCAATTTTGCATGTATCATAAACAAGATATATTGCACAATATAATTGTGTTTTCATTGTGTACGCTATTGCAGTTACACACTCTTTTGATACACTCAAGCCCCCTTTTTATTTTTTATTAACGCACCGAGGCAAAGTGACATGAAAGTAGGTCTGGTCGGTTGGCGCGGGATGGTTGGTTCCGTCCTTATGCAACGTATGGTTGAAGAGAATGATTTTGCTCATTTTGAGCCATTCTATTTCTCTACCAGTAACGCAGGTGGTGAAGCTCCTGCTTTTGGTGGTAAAACTGCTCCAGCACTTATGGAAGCGACGGACATTAGCAGTCTGAAGCAAATGGATGTCATTATTACCTGTCAAGGTGGCGATTATACCTCTGAAGTTTTTCCAAAGCTTAAAGCTGAAGGTTGGAACGGTTATTGGATTGATGCTGCATCTACATTACGCATGGATGATGAAGCGATTATCGTACTTGATCCAGTGAACTTGAATGTCATCAAAGATGGTTTAGTCAAAGGCACTAAAACATTCGTTGGTGGTAACTGTACCGTTTCATTGATGTTGATGGGTATGGGTTCATTATTCCAACAGAACTTGGTGGAATGGATGACTGCAATGACCTATCAAGCAGCTTCAGGTGCTGGCGCGCAAAACATGCGTGAGCTCATCACAGGCATGGGTTATTTATATAACAATACCAAAGACTTATTGGACGATCCTCGTTCTGCAATCTTAGACATCGACTCTAAAATTGCTGATTTACAACGTGGTGAAGGCTTCCCTTCTGCAAACTTCGGTGTACCACTTGCAGGCTCATTGATTCCATATATCGACAAACAACTCGAAAGTGGTCAATCAAAAGAAGAATGGAAAGGTCAAGTTGAAACCAACAAGATTTTGGGTAATCAACAGATCGTACCAATTGATGGTCACTGTGTTCGTATTGGTGCAATGCGTTGCCACTCTCAAGCTTTAACATTGAAATTGAAAAAAGATGTCCCGCTTGATGAAATCGAAGATATGATTCGTCAGTCTAATCAATGGGCTAAAGTAGTTCCAAATACCCGTGAAGCATCGATGACGGATTTAACACCAGTAGCAGTAACTGGCACACTTTCTGTTCCTGTAGGTCGTTTACGCAAATTGAACATGGGTAAAGAATATTTAGGTGCATTTACTGTTGGTGACCAACTTCTTTGGGGTGCTGCAGAACCTTTACGCCGTATGTTACGTATTTTAATCGATTATAAGAATGCGTAATTTCACAAAAAAGTATTAAACATTGAAAAAGCCGATCTATCTTGATCGGCTTTTTTATGTAACTATATTTATGTAACTCTTGTGTTAATAATTTGCATCTAGATTACATTTAGATATTGTATAATTTAAATGCGCGTACTTCGTCAGAGCAATGGACAGAGATGACCGGATATAACAAATTAAAAATTGCCATTTTAGCCATTATGACTTCGCAAACTGTAAATGCGATCACGATTGATCCGATTCAAGTTCAATCAGGAGCTGGGGAATTACTTTATGCGGAAATGAAGTTTAGTAATGCCAATCCGAATGACAAAATCGAAGCGGGTCTAGCCAGTGCGGATGATATTCAAAGTACTGGCGTGGCAACGCAAACACCTGGGCATTTAAACTTCTATACACGTCGTTCAAATGATGGCAGTGGTGTTATTGTCATTACTTCTTCACGCCCATTAATTGATTCAGAACTCAATATTTTAGTAAAAATCAAAGAAGGTAATGCCACTCATTTAAAGCAGATTAAAACACCATTGACTCGTGGTCGGAATAATGTTCCAGTACCTATGCTCAAAACTGCGGCAAATGAAAAACCGCTTATGCCTCAAGTGATTGTGAGTGAAAAAGATATTGCACTGAATTTACCGACGAGCACTCAATATAAAAGCAATGTGCCTCAAGCACCGTCAACAGCAAATACTCAAGTTGACACATCCCCTATGACCAACGCTCAACGCCCGCTCACAATCAGCGTTATTGCTCCACCTACTTTAAACACACCTTCTTTAAGCGCACCAACTTCAAAGATAGAAACAACGACACAAACTACAACAGTAGTGCCAGTCAACAATAACTCGGCTATTAAAAATGAAGTAGCCAAAACAGAAACACAAAAAGAGACAGCAACACCGGCTATTGCTCAAGCCCCTCGTCCACCAGAGCAAATTCAATCTGAAAAAATTCAAACAGATACAGTTCAAACGATAGAGACTCAATCACCTCAAAAAACAACTCCAGCACAGCAAGCCAAATCGCAGACTGCAAAGCCTGAAACTCATAAAGCTCAAAAAAGCGATAACAAGAAAAATGAAAATAGGAAAAACGAAAGTAAAAAAGTCGAGACCAATCAAGGCAATAATCAAAATCCTCAGCATATTGTCCAAGCAAATGAATCGCTATGGGCAATTGCGTCACGTATAGCCGCAGAAACCCATCAAAGCATCCCTGATGTGATGCGCCAAATCAAAGACAATAATCGGAGTGCTTTCATTCAAGGCGATGTCAATCGTATTCGTCGTGGAGCAGCACTCAACCTAGCTGCTAGTTATCAACAAACACCTCCGACAAAATACAAAGTCCCAACACAGGCACCTGTTGTTACTCAAAAACAGTCAGGAGCTGCAAAATATCGCTTAGATCAGGCAGAAATGAGCTTAGTTGCGGACAATGAACAAAATTCAGCCCAAGGTTCTGCAAAGAAAAATACTCAGATAAATCAAACAAATGCTGAACTTTCTACAAAAGTTATGACATCTCGTGAAAAAACAGTTAAATTACAGAAGAATGTGACTCAACTTGCTTCAGCTTTACAGCAAAAGAATCAACGAATTCAATTATTAAATGCACGATTAGCTCAATTGCAACAGCAATTAAAAGACAAAAGTGCAAATAAACCAAACAGTTAGAGTTGCATTAAAGGATATTAATTCATTGTACTCAATGAAGGGGAAATAAAATGTTGTTGTATGTGATTCCATTTGTTCTACTTTTGGTTGTCGCTATCGTTTTAAAGAAACGCGAAGACGCCAATAAAGAAAATAATAGCACCAGTGCGAAGAAAGCCAATAATAAAAAAACGGCTAAGAAGAATGTTGCTCGAACAGCACGTACAACACAACGACCACAGACCCAGGTTGTCGAAGATCCTGTTATCACTAAAAATGAACCTAAACCATTAAGCGCCGAACTTAAACAAAGCATTGAAAAACTGATTCAAGAAAAAAATTATTTTTCAGCTGAAGCAAAAATCAATCAAGCCTTAAATCAAGATAACTCCCAACATGAACTTTATCTGTATTTACTCGATGTTCATTTAGCACAAAATGATGAATTTGCTGTCAACCAATTGATTAATCATATTCGTTCATTGAATTTAGATGAAATCATTGAGCAAGCTGAAGCACGTCAAAAAGTCGCTGAAGCTGATCGCCCGATTGAATCAATTGCTTATGTTCCAACAACACCAGCAACTAAAGATACAGAAAATACAACAGCTTTTGATGCATTGATTGAGACTGATTCCGTATCAGAAATAACTCAACCTGAACCTACTGAGAATAAGATTGAATCACTAGAGTTTAGTGCTCCGACAATCACTGCACCAGCAACAGAAAAATCTCCAGAACCGATTCAACCCTTAGAGTTTACGCTAAACCCTACAACGCAAGAACCAGCGGAGACCGCAACTACAGCACCTGCTTTTGAAGCGACGCAACCTGTAGAAGTAGTTGAAGCTGAAACAGTGGTTCCGCTCGAATTTAGCTTTACACCGAATCAGGTAGAGCCATCAATTGAAAAGCCAACTGAAATTGCGCCTGAGTTTAAGCTTGATTTTGCAGAGCCTACACTCACTCCTGTTGTTGAAGAATCAGTATTAGAAGAATTAAAGCCATCTCATGAGGCTGAATTCAAACTCACACCAAGTAAAACCGAAACTCAACCGAGTTTCAGCTTTGATCTAGAACAAAAAACTGAAACTATTGAACAAGAAGTACCTGTTGCACCTACATTCAATTTAGATACATCAGGCCCTGCGACTGTAGCTATATCAGCCGAAGTAAATGATCCATTGGTCAAATCATTCCCTGAACTTGCAGAAGTGAATGAAATCCAGTTGAACTTAGATCTTGCTCAACAATATATTCACTTAGGTGCATATGCTTCTGCTCGAGAGTTACTCACCCAAGATGAAACAGCATATACACCTCAACAACGACAACAATCACAAACTTTACTCAATCAAATCGCGTCATAAACCAATTTGATTTAAGATAAAGCAGTCATTTATGGCTGCTTTTTTATTGTGGATATGGAAAATTACGAGCCAGAGAATCATGAATAAGAAAATTGCGCTAATTTACATGGGTGGAACTTTTGGATGCATTGGTGAACCATTAGCACCCATGCCAGAGACAGAGTTTATTCCTCAACTTAAACGTGTTCTCCCTCCTCACCTTAAAATCGAATGTTTTAAAGCACCCGGTATTAAAGACAGTAGTGCCTGTACTGCTATGGATTGGCTCAAACTGATTCAACAGATTCAAAGCTTGCAATTACAAAATTTCGAGCATTTTGTGGTAATTCATGGCACAGACACATTAAGTTATGCAAGTGCCACCCTATCACGCTTCTTAGGCGATTCATGCCATGTTGTGCTCACAGGTAGTCAATATCCTTTGCTGAATATTCAGGGAGATAATACCCGTGAATTTACCGATGCGATGGATAATTTAAATACTGCTTTAGATGCTGTAACAAAGCTCCCCGTTGGTGTTTATCTGGCTTTCTTCCACCAAGTTATCCATGCACGAACAGCTTTAAAAGCCCATAGCACAGCCTTAGATGCTTTTAGAGGACAAAAGGCTGATCAGAGTCTAAAAACAAATCAAGATGTTGTGAATGTTCAACTTTCACATCTTGAAAAAGCCAAGACCTTAAATATTCTCAATTGGATGATGATTCCAACTGAATTACAACAATTTGAAAATAATCTTGAAGCACTCATCCAACAAGCACCACATTTCTTGATTATTCAAGCGTATGGGGTTGGGAATCTTGCTGTAAATGAACGCATTATCCAACATTTTAAGTCACTACAAGATAACGGTTGCCAAATTATCTTGTCTACTCAAGTGCTATTTGGTGGTATGGATCAACGCTATGCGATCAGTCAATGGATTCAAGATTCTAAAATTTTAGTCAGTGATGCACTCAGTCAGGCAGATCTTTATGCCAAAATTTTGAAAATTTATTTACAATACCCGACTTCTGAACAATGGCACGATCATTGGTATGATCATTTAGACCATCAGCCTGAATAGAGGAAATTATGCAACGCTTTGCAATTGGTATTGAGTTTTGTGGTATGCGGTATAAAGGTTGGCAGACTCAACAGGCTGGCGTGCGTAGTATCCAAGAAACCATGGAAAAAGTGCTCAGTAAGATTGCTGATGAACCAATCATTCTACATGGTGCAGGACGTACTGATGCAGGCGTACATGCGACCAATATGGTGGCACATTTCGATACTAATGCGATTCGCCCAATACGTGGTTGGCTCATGGGTTCAAACAGTCAATTACCAAAGGATATTTCTATCCAGTGGATTAAAGAAATGGACATGGACTTTCATGCCCGTTTTAAAGCCAAAGCACGTCGTTATCGCTATGTCGTTTATCAGTCGGCAAATCGTCCAGCCTTACTACATAAACAAGTCACACATGCCTACTATCCTCTAGATGTAGACAAAATGATTGAAGCAGCACAAAAATTTGAAGGTACACATAACTTTGAAAGTTTCCGTGCAGCAGCTTGTCAGTCCAATCAACCTGTGCGTCATGTAAAACATTGCCGTTTGATTCGTCATGGCAATTATTTAGTGCTGGATATTCAAGCCGATGGTTTTTTACATCATATGGTACGCAATATCATGGGGTGCTTGCTTGAAGTCGGTCAAGGCTTGTATGAAATTGACCATATTGATGAAATTTTTGCTGCCGAAGATCGCAAGGCGGCGGGAATTACTGCCCCACCTGATGGGCTTTATTTCATCCATGCCGATTATCCAGAACAGTTTGAATTGCCGAAAATGCCTTTAGGACCACATTGGCTCAATATGCCTGAATAATATTTGAAGAAGAATGAGTATTTCATTGTGCATTTAATTCACAATGAAAGTCTCCCTCCCTATGGGAGGGATTAAGGGAGGGTATCTAGAATAGAGAGATTTAGCGCTGTTTACGTTTTCTATATTCCACAGGCGTCTCATTCGTCCAACGCTTAAATGCCCGATAGAATGTACTTGGCTCAGAGAAACCTGTTAGATACACAATCCGCTCCACACTCTCATTGGTATTTGCCAATAACTTCTTCGCAAGACGACAACGATAGTCTGAAAGAATCTGTTGAAAACTGGTATTGGCTTCCGAAAGCTGAGTACGTAAGCGACGCGGTGTAATACTGAGCTGTGCTGCAACCGTTTCAAGCGTCGTTTCACCGCTTTCAAGCGTTGAACCAATCGCACGGCGTACCTCACCAACCAAATCATAACGTGCAAGTTCTTGCAGCTTCTCAATCGCCAATTGCTCATGTAACTGCAATAGTTCAGGTTCAGCCTGCCACAATGGATAATCAAGAATCGATGGATCAAAATACAAGCGCGTTTCTTTTTGTCCCAAACTCACAGGACAGCCATACACACGATAATACTCACCATCAGATGCACCTTGCGTAAAATTAAAATCGATATAAATCGGTTCAAATCTTCCCTCAGTGATGAATTTAAAGAAACGTAAAATTCCAGAAATAGCACATTCTGAAAAATGACGATTGACAATATTTTCACCCCAAGGTTGTTCACCATTGGTCAGATAACAACGCCCTTCATCATCAACAATCAATTTAGCGTGAAAAGCATCACTGATCAGACGCTGATAAGCCAATGCACGCTTTAGACCTTCACCAAAGTTTTCACTGGAAATGAATAGGTGCTCGATGACCTGCCCTCGGTATAATGGCAAATGCTCACCAAGGTGCAATCCAATGTCAGGATCATTGCTGACTTCCTCAGCAGCCACCCAAAATGCAAACTGTGCATTCAATGGTGTACGTGCATTCTGATCAACTTGACCCAAAGCTACGCCTGCTTTTGATAATATTTCTTCTGTCGGCAATCCTGCACGACGGATCGCTTGATAGCCTAATCGTAAAACAACCGAAGCATCAGTTAGCTGACTCACGTAGTGCCCTTCCTTGTATGTTATTCATTTATACTTAAAACCTTTGATTTAGATTACCGTCGATTGACCAAACTGACAATATTTATCCACTTTTTTTTGTAGAAATTGTTTAACAATATGTTCGCCTATTTTCAAGTCATCTGCCACCTTGAAATACCGAATAATCTTGTTTTTCTATAAAAAATTGCCTATAATTTGCGCCTTTCCAATTTGATCATCAGGTAGGCTATGGCCAATAAAGAGGAACTTATCGAGTTCGAAGGCGTTGTCACCGAAACGCTTCCTAATACTATGTTCCGTGTGCGTTTAGAAAACGGTCACGAAGTGATTGCTCACATTTCTGGTAAAATGCGTAAACATTACATTCGTATTTTAACTGGCGATAATGTAAAAGTTGAAATGACACCTTATGATTTAACAAAAGGTCGCATTACTTATCGCGCACGCTAAGTTTTAGTGTAAGCAAAAGCCACATTTAAGTGGCTTTTTCATTATCAAACTTCCGTTCTCGTACCCAATCCTATGCTCAACGATCTAAAGCGATTGTTTGGCAAGTCTGTTCTTTACACATTGAAATCTGTGTATCTAGCCAAGTATTCCGTGTTTGCAAAGCATTTAAATGGCAACCAACTGCGTTCGATTTATCAATCTCACGCGCGCAAGTCGCATCACGTTGATTCATCCAAGTCAATTGAGAATACTGTAAATTCTTTTTCTGATTCGTTGTTAATTTTGCTCTGAGTTGTTGGTATTTCTGCTTTACTTCATTCTGTAATATTGTAAATTGCTTTTTACCACACTCTAGATTTTGAGTATCGCAGACCTGTGCAAAACCTATTGTAGGCAAAAAAGAGATCAGAAAATAACTACATCCAATCAATACAAACTTCTTCATGATTCAAATCCTTTGAACATTTCTTTTACAATTCATCAATCAATTGTCTTTAATATAATAGGTAAATATCTACAGACTTTTTGCTTATTTATTACACTAAGATGACACTTTATATAAATAAAGCAATGTTTTTTAATCAAACTCCGTAAAGGTGACCATCATGCAATTACCTCTACATTATCTGATCATTCTCATCGGTATCGGTTTAATCACTGGATGCCAAAGTCTGGATACGCGCCCTGCGGATTTAAATGCTTATCTACAACAATTTATTGGACAAAATAGTACTGATATTCAAAAGAGTTTAGACTTCAGCGCATTAGGATATAAAGTCAGCCAAACTGTAAAAGCCACGGATGATGAGCTGAGTTACACCATTCTTCGACCATTAAGCATCCCCGTATCTGGAGGAAATGCGACAGTCGGATCAAATGCAATGGGAGCACCTGTAATTCGCTATGATACAACTGCGATGCCAAGTTATGACGTTAATTTTAATTGCACAGTCACATTTAAGCTTAAACAACATATTGCAGAGTCTATACAATATAGTGGTCGAGCTTGTTAATACTAAAACTCAAGAAACCTGTTATAAGAAACAAGATTAAAAATTAAACCATAAAAAACGCAGCCCTAAGCTGCGTTTTTTGAAACCATTAAGAGTTAAGCAATAGCAGCAACAACAGCTTCGCCCATTTCAACTGTACCAACTTTGCTCATGCCTTCAGACATGATGTCACCTGTACGTAAACCTTGATCTAAAACATTGCCTACAGCATCTTCTATCGCTTTAGCCGCTGTTTCTTCACGGAAGGTATAGCGAAGCATCATCGCCACAGAAAGAATCGTTGCAAGTGGATTCGCCACGTTTTGACCTGCAATATCAGGGGCAGAACCATGACATGGTTCATACATACCCTTACCATTTTCATCCAATGATGCAGATGGCAACATACCAATAGAACCTGTCAACATCGCAGCTTCATCAGAAAGGATGTCACCGAATAAGTTACCTGTCACAATCACGTCAAATTGTTTAGGCGCACGAACCAACTGCATTGCTGCATTGTCCACATACATGTGTGAAAGATTGATATTTGGATACTGCTCTTCTTTCATTGCAGTCACAGTTTGTTTCCAAAGCTCAGTCACTTCAAGAACATTGGCTTTATCCACTGAACACACTTTACCACCACGAAGATTTGCCATTTCAAAAGCAACTTTGGCAATACGTTTGATTTCAGATTCAGCATAAACATCGGTGTTAAAACCTTGTTTTTCACCATTTTCAAGTTCACGAATACCACGTGGTTGACCGAAGTAAATACCACCAGTCAATTCACGAACGATCAAAATATCTAAACCAGATACAATTTCAGGCTTTAAACTTGAAGCATCAGCCAATTGCGGATAAAGAATCGCAGGACGTAAGTTTGCGAATAGATTTAATTCACTACGGATTTTTAATAAACCACGTTCAGGACGGATTGAGCGCTCAATCGTATCCCATTTAGGACCACCAACTGCACCTAAAAGAATTGCATCGGCTTTTTTCGCTTGTTCAGAAGTTACCTCTGGATAAGGTGAACCATGTGCATCAATCGCAGCACCACCCAATAAACCATGTTCCCACGTCAAACCTAAATTAAATTTTTCATTGACACGTGTAAGTACTTTTTCAGCAGTGGCAACGATCTCTGGACCGATACCATCACCTGCCAAAATCAAAATTTGTTTAGACATTTGTAGTTCCATTTGTATTCAGCATAGTGCTGATGTGAGATTAAATCTTTTGTTCAATAAATTCGCTCACACCTGTCACCGCATTATGTGGGCGACAGAAACGGCGAATCGTTCGTTTTTCTTGAATCATATCGACACACAAAGGTGTCGGCGCAGAAACATTCAGCAAACTGCCTGAACCTTGACGTGTTCTTTGACGATACATTTTGAATGTATATTGTTGATTCGCTTTAAAATCATGAATCACATGGAACACTTCTGCATGTTGTTTGGTAATGGGATAAAACCGAATCACCATTTCATATTGCTGTGGTGGAATCGTCAGATAAACACCATTACGATCTAAAGGTTCACCTGTCAGTTTCAAATAACCTTTGTTAATCGCCTTACGATTCGCACGCTGCCCATGTTCTTCTGTAATGATCAAATCATTTAATCTGGCAAATTCACAATGTTCTGCACCTGAACAATAAACGGTTACAGTATTTAGGCTTTGATGCTTCAAACCAGCTTTGTTGATTCTGACCTTATCAATCATTTGACTTGACTGACACGCACTTAACAACAGGCTCAATATTGCAATTAAAACACTACTGCCTAAAAACTTTGTCATTATTCAGTCCCAACCCTTGCGCACCACATCAACATATCTTTTGTTATGTTCCGCATGTTAGCAAGAGTTAGGCATTCACGCTATGCATAAATGTTTATCAATAACTTAAAATTCAATTTGAAATTTAGCCTTGAATTTCAGCAAATACCCAAGGACGAGCCGCTTTGGTTTTTTCTTCATAAGCTCGAATATCATCCGCAGCTTGCAAAGTTAAACCAATATCATCCAAACCATTTAATAAACAATGTTTACGGAATGGATCAACTTCAAATTTGAATGCTTCGCCATTTGGTGTACGTACCTCTTGCGCTTCCAAATCAATAGTTAACTGATAGCCTTCATTGGCAAAACACTCTTTAAATAACTGATCCACAATCTCTTCAGACAAGATCACTGGCAACATGCCATTTTTAAAGCTGTTATTGAAGAAAATATCTGCATAACTTGGCGCAATCACGGTACGGAAACCATATTCTTCCAATGCCCACGGCGCATGCTCACGGCTTGAACCACAACCAAAGTTCGCACGTGAAATCAAGATAGAAGCCCCTTGATAACGTGGTTGGTTCAAAGTGAAATCAGGATTTTTAGGACGTTTTGAATTGTCCTGACCTAAAAAGCCTTCATCCAAATAACGCAATTCATCAAATAAGTTTTCACCAAAACCTGTACGTTTGATGGATTTCAAAAACTGTTTTGGAATAATTAAATCTGTATCGACATTGGCACGGTCTAAAGGTGCAACGATACCTTGTTCAACGGTATATTTTTTCATGATCCATGCTCCTATTAGAATGTACGCACATCAACAAAATGACCTGCGATTGCCGCCGCAGCTGCCATTGCTGGACTCACCAAATGGGTACGACCACCATTGCCCTGACGACCTTCAAAGTTACGGTTAGACGTCGATGCACAGTGCTCACCTGGTTGTAATTTATCCGCATTCATTGCCAAACACATTGAACAACCTGGTTCACGCCATTCAAAACCAGCTTCAACCAAAATTTTATCCAAACCTTCTGCTTCTGCTTGTGCTTTAACTAAACCAGAACCCGGAACAACCATCGCTTGCTTAATTGTTGAAGCAACTTTTTTGCCTTTCGCAACTTCTGCTGCTGCACGAATGTCTTCAATACGTGAGTTAGTACATGAACCGATAAATACGCGGTCTAATTGAATATCTGCCAATGCCTGACCGCCATTCAAACCCATATATTGATAAGCACGTGTCCAGTCATTACGCTGTACATCATCTTTCGCCTGTTCCAAGGTAGGAACAGCTTGTGACACAGGAATCACCATTTCAGGAGACGTTCCCCACGACACTTGCGGTTCAATCTCTTCACCTTGTAAAACTACAACTGTATCGAAATGTGCGCCTTCATCAGAAACTAAAGTATTCCAATACGCCACAGCAGCATCCCACTGTTCGCCTTTCGGTGCATACGGACGATCTTTTACGTATTCAATGGTTTTGTCATCGACAGCAACCATACCCACACGAGCACCACCTTCGATTGCCATATTACATACAGTCATACGACCTTCGATCGACATATCACGGAACACTTGACCACCGAATTCAATCGCATGACCTGTACCACCAGCAGTGCCTATTTTACCGATAATGGCTAATACGACATCTTTTGGTGTTACGCCTTGACCTAATTTACCGTCAACACGTACCAACATGTTTTTCATTTTCTTTTGAACTAAGCACTGGGTTGCCAATACATGTTCAACTTCTGATGTACCAATCCCATGCGCCAAACAACCGAATGCACCATGTGTTGCTGTATGTGAGTCACCACAAACCACGGTCATACCTGGTAAAGTTAAACCTTGCTCAGGGCCAACTACGTGTGCAATCCCTTGGCGTACATCGTTAATGTCGAATTGAACCACATTAAAAGTTTTACAGTTGTCATCTAAAGTTTGTACTTGGATACGTGAAGTATCATCTTCGATCCCTGCAATACCTTCCGAGCGCTCTTTGGTCGACGTTGGTACGTTATGGTCAGGTGTTGCCACGTTGGCACTTAAACGCCAAGGTGTACGACCTGCCAATTGCAAGCCTTCAAACGCTTGTGGAGACGTTACTTCATGCAATAAATGACGGTCGATATAGAGTAATGCAGAGCCGTCATCGCGTTGTTTTACTAAGTGGTCATCCCACAATTTGTCATACAACGTTTTTGTATTTTCAGTTTTTGCTTTTTGGTTTTCGCCTGCCATGTCGATGCGCTCCACTGGACTGGGTAATTCTTTCATTGAAGTCGATTATAACCGTGTTTTTACATAAATCTAATTTATCATTTTTATTAATTTAAAAACTTTTTGGAATTACTTTGTGTTTTTAAGTATTCTAAATATCAACTTAATTCACAAATCCAATCATCACCAATTAAAAATTCTCTTTTACATTTTAAATGATAATGATTATTATTTAATTAACTTCTAATCTTTGTGGTGATGATCATGGCACGTATTCAAAATTTTGTTCAAACCAATCAACGAATTTTCAAAAAAACCTTAAGTTATTACATTATGCACATCACTGTCGCAATGATGGTGGCTTATGTTATTACAGGAAATCTATGGATGGCTATCACATTAAGTTTAGTTGAGCCAACTGTACAAGCTGTTGCATTCTTCTTCCATGAGAAAATTTGGAATAAAAGAGATCAAAAGTTGGCGCAAGCTGCAGAAGTCAACGCTTAAACAAAATAAATGAGGAGGTGTCAATCACCACCGCCTCCTCCGCAACTACTGCAACTGCTACAAGAAGACGAAGAATCTGAACTATTAGAAGAATGATTTGAGTCATGAGATGACCCCGAACTTGTGCATGAAGTAGTCATTGAAGAGCATGCTGTTGTCGAGTTTGATGAACAGGAAGACATGGCTTGATCATTGGGAATCGCCGAGGTCGCACTCATTTGTGTATACAGTGCAATCAGAAAAGGTAAACTGAAAATCAAACCCTGTTCCCAACGAATGTGTGCATCGACTTGAAATATTCGTGGCAAAATATGCGTTTTTTGTGGATCTAATCCATGTATATGACATGCAGCCTGCCATGTATTTGCCAGTTGTTGTCGCTGACTGATTTTCTGTGAATCTGTCGGAGCTTGCTCATGAGGTTTGTGAATTAAGTGATAACCTAAAAAAGTTTCACACATGACACGGTAATAGCTGTCATATTCCTCGATCAGTAAATGCCACAATGCATCTACAGAATGAGACGGCATCGCATAGGCTTGCTTGATCCAAATATGTAATGCCAAATAATCTTTAAATCCATCCTCGATATGTTTATACGATGTCACACTGATATTTGGATGTCTTTTTCTAAATGCTGTCCAGATATAATCAGGGATTTGGAAACTTTCTAATTCTTTCATTTTAGTTATTCGATTGAATCTAGCTCTTAACCAAAGCAATGTAATAACTTCCGTAATGATGATAGGAATATACCACTTTAAAAAATACAACAAACCAAAGCCAATGCTATTTAGAATAATGAGTGTGGTAAAAAATCTCAGCCATGATGCAGTATAAGTGCTTCTTGAAAGCTGTTTAAAATAATGAATCGATGTCATTGTTGGTGGATTTAGAACTGTTCTATTCAAATAGTTTTCCTTTTGTTCTTTTTATAGACTGACTATAAATGAAATGAGACCAAATCATATAGCAAAAACTTGTATATAAACTTTTCATAAATTCTAAAAACAAGCTGTAAAACCAACCAATGAAAAAAACTTAAAATTTACTTTGATTTATTCTTAAAATTTCTAAATAATAAATTACGCATAAAATTTCTTTATGGATGGATAGACAATGAATTTAGCAGCCTTTGAAGCTTTCGTAAAAGTAATGGAAACAGGATCTATTTCCATGGCAGCAGAACATCTGTTTATTACCCAACCTGCTGTCACCAAACGAATACATAGTTTAGAAGAATATTTTGGCGTCAAACTTTTTGAGTCTGCGGGACGTGGTGTACAAGCGACGCATGCAGCACATTCACTATTGCCTAAAGTTAAAAGTTGGTTAAATGAATTAGGTGACATTCACCATACACTAAGCCATGAACAAGGCGAAGTCCGTGGAAAATTAAAGATTGGTACTAGTCACCATATTGGTTTGCATCATTTACCACAGCATTTAAAAAAATATGTTCAACAATTTCCTGAAGTGAAATTGGATGTGCATTTTGTCGATTCGGAACAAGCGCATGAACAAGTACTTGCTGGTGATTTAGAGCTTGCATTCCTTACACTTCCGCCTCAAGGTGATGAGCGTCTGAGTTATATCACCATTTGGAATGATCCTTTGGTTTTTGTGGTTGCACCATTTCATCCACTTGCACAAAAGAAGAATCTCAAATTAGAAGACTTAATTGAATATCCAAGTTTACTGCCTGCTGCACAAACCTATACCAGTCAAATCACCTTGGCGGAATTTGAAAAGCAAGGTCTAAAACCGAAGATCACCATGAGCAACAACCCACTTGAGTCGATTCGCATGTTGGTTTCGATTGGGCTAGGCTGGTCTGTTTTACCTAAGACTTTGCTCAATCAAGACTTACATCAGCTCGATATTCCTTTTGAAATGAATCGTCAATTAGGCATGGTCTGGCATCCTGCGCGTACACAATCACGTGCGGTGCAAGAACTGATTGAAATGATGAAGTAGTTTTAAATACTTAAAATGCCGAGCAATCTTTAAACTGCTCGGCATATCACCCATACAAATAAAACCGCACTTCTCTAGAAATGCGGTTTTTGAATCATCAGAATCTCAATATTTTATTTCACAGAGTCTTCATGTAATGACTCATTCAGTTGATCTACAACAAGTGCCCATTCACCGTCAGACTTAATCTTTTCAGCTAAAAATTGGCGTTGTGATTCTGACCAGATATTGGCTTGGACAATAGTTGTATCTGCATCTAACTGATGGGTTTCGATAAATTTTGCAATTCCCGCTTCACTTGAATCCAAACCCAGTTGTTCAAATAAATTAGTCATTCTTGGACGTGTTTGGCTCATTTTATTTTCTCCAGCAGTTTCTAAAAAATTCTAAAACCAACATAGCATTTTTATTTTTAAAATGAAGCACAAAACCTTTATTTATAAAAATAATTACAAATCTCAGAATTTAAATTTTGAAAATAAAAAACAGCACCTCAGTGCTGTCATTCATCTACTTCATCAATAACACAATCAATCAAATTGACCAGTCTTGAATTTCCCAAGCCTGCTCTTTCGCCAAAGTTTCTAAGCGATCATCTGGGTTGATGGCAAAAGCATGATCTGCATATTCCAACAAGAAACGATCATTGATTGAATCAGAATAAGCCCATGACTCAGTCACATCACGCCCCTCAAGCCATTGATCCAAACGCGCCAATTTACCTTGTTGATAACATGGAATATTGGTCACTTTGCCTGTGTATTTACCATCTTTGACTTCAGCATTGGTGGCAATGATTTCTGTAATACCAAATTCACGAAAAATCGGTGCAGTAATAAAGTCTGATGTTGCAGTAATCCCAACCAATTCATGTCCTGCATCTTTATGGCGTTGAATCGCCGCAAAACCTTTAGGACGCATTTGTGGACGAATCACTTTTTGCATAAATAACTGATGTAGCTCAGTTAAGTATTCATTGTCATGCTGAGTTAAAAATTCAAATACGAATTCATTATAAGCAATCGGGTCAAGTTGCCCTGCTTTGTAATCTTCATAGAACTTGTCATTCATGGCACGGTGATGGACTGGATCAACCAAGCCTTCATTGACTAAAAACTCGCCCCAAGAATGGTCAGAGTCGGTATTTAATAAGGTGTGATCTAGGTCAAACAACGCCAATTTCATGAAAATACTCGTTCAAACTGAAATTTAAGAAAAAAATTGTAAATCTATCACCGCTAGTCGATAGAAATTCGGTAAGATCATAGCAATTTTACAACATTATTACTTTGACTTTATCGAGTTGGACAAAAGAGTGTGTGTCCCCATATATAAAGTCAAATGAAATTAACAATTTTTAGGTAGCCAAATGATCGACTCAGAAGGTTTCCGACCTAACGTCGGGATCATTTTGGCAAATGATATTGGACAAGTGTTATGGGCAAAACGCATTGGTCACAATGCATGGCAATTTCCTCAAGGGGGGATCCAGTTTGGAGAAACTCCTGAGCAAGCTCTTTATAGAGAACTACGAGAAGAAGTTGGGCTCCTACCCGAGCACGTCCAAATAATCGCCCAGACAGATGACTGGTTGCATTATCGTTTGCCGCTTCGATACATTCGCTCGGATTCCGATCCGATTTGTATTGGACAAAAACAGAAATGGTTTTTACTCAAACTGACAGCTTCAACGAAACATATTCAGTTGAATTTGTCTGACCCGCCAGAATTTGACCAATGGCAATGGGTGAGTTACTGGTACCCGCTTGGTCAAGTGGTGAATTTTAAACGTGATGTTTATCGTAAAGCGATGATGGAGTTATGCATGCAGATGCCACAGCATGGTGCTGAAATTTCTTCAAAAATTTGAATGATTTTTCAAAACAGTGCTGTTATAAATAATTGCAAATGAAATCGCGTTAAACCGAACATAAATAAGGAGCATACCTTCATGTCGAACATGCAACTGGACACCCTAAGACGCATTGTGCAAGAAATCAATGCGTCCGTCAGTTTGCATGAGTCTTTAGAAATTATGGTCAGCCAAGTTTCTGAAGCAATGCATGTCGATGTATGCTCGATTTATCTTTTAGATGAACGAAATCAACGTTATGTGTTGATGGCGACTAAAGGTTTAAACCCAGAATCTGTAGGCAATGTTTCATTGCAACTCGGTGAAGGCTTGGTCGGCTTAGTCGGTCAACGTGAAGAAATTGTCAACTTAGACAATGCCTTTAAACATGAACGCTTTGCTTATTTCCCTGAAACAGGGGAAGAAGTCTATAACTCTTTCCTTGGTGTTCCAGTCATGTACCGTCGTAAAGTGATGGGCGTGATGGTGGTTCAAAATAAAGAATCTCAAGATTTTAGTGAAGCCGCTGAATCCTTCCTCGTCACATTATGCGCGCAACTTTCGGGTGTCATCGCACATGCACATGCTGTCGGGAATATTGATGTTTTCCGTAAGCCGAGCAGTTCATCCAACTATAAAACTTTCCAAGGTTCATCTGGTGCAGGTGGTATTGCTTTAGGGCGCGCCATTATTCTTTACCCGCCTGCGGATTTGGCAGCTGTGCCAGATCGTGATGCTGATGATATTAGTGAAGAGCTTGAACTTTTAGATCGTGCCATTTCTGATGTCCGCACTGAGATTCAATCCCTCGACGATAAAATGCAAGACTCACTCATGGCTGAAGAACGAGCGCTATTTAGCGTGTTCTTACGCATGTTAGATGAAAATGCTTTACCGAGTGAAATTAAAGAAATTATTCGAGATGGTAGTTGGGCACAAGGTGCTGTAAAGCATGTCATCGACCGTCATGTCGCACTCTTTGCGCAAATGGAAGATGACTACTTACGTGAACGCGTGTCTGATTTAAAAGATCTAGGGCGTCGAATCTTAGCAGCACTACAAGAGGGCGATACCAGTCATAAAGAAATCACGTCTGAAAGTATTTTAATCGGTGAAGAAATCAGTACTGCAGCACTGGTTGAACTCCCTGTCGATAAAATTGCCGCGATTGTCACGTCTGAAGGCGCTGCCAATTCACACATGGTGATCGTAGCACGTGCGCTCGGTATTCCAACAGTCGTTGGCGTGACTGAATTACCTGTAAATACCCTCGATGATGTTGAAATGATTGTCGATGCTTATCAAGGTCGTGTGTTTGTAAATCCACCACGGCGTTTACGTACCCGTTATAAAGAGATTCAAAAAGAAGAAGAGCAAATCGCCAAAGATTTAAAGCAATACGAAACCAAAGATTCGATTACACCTGATGGTGTTGCAGTCAAATTGTATGTCAATACAGGCTTGATGATTGATGTGGTGCGTGGTGTACAGCGTGGTGCCAAAGGGGTTGGTTTATATCGCTCTGAAATTCCGTTCATGCTCCGTGAACGCTTTCCGGGTGAAGAAGAACAACGTGCGATTTACCGTCAACAGCTCAGCCACTTTGCCAATAAACCTGTGGTCATGCGGACACTGGATATTGGTGCAGACAAAGACTTACCTTATTTCCAAATTGAAGAAGAGAACTCTGCTTTGGGATGGCGTGGGATTCGTTTCACACTCGATCATCCTGAGATTTTTTCGTCGCAAATTCGTGCCATGCTCAAAGCCAGTATTGGTTTGAATAATCTGCATATTTTACTGCCAATGGTGACCAGTGTCAGTGAAGTTGAAGAAGCGCTTTATCTGCTTGAACGAGATTGGATGGCGGTTCAGGAAGAAGAACAAGTTAAAATCACCAAACCTAAAATCGGGATTATGGTCGAAGTACCCAGTGTGCTTTTACAGATTGGTGAATTTGCTGAACTGGTGGATTTCTTCTCAGTGGGTTCGAATGACTTGATTCAATATTTACTTGCAGTTGACCGTAATAACCCCCGTGTGTCGAGTGTGTATTCTCACTTCCACCCTTCTGTACTACGTGCCTTAACGCGTTTGGTTCAGGAATGTCATAAGTATGACAAACCGATCAGTATCTGTGGTGAAATGGCGGGGGATCCGCTGTCTGCAATTTTACTCATGGCAATGGGTTTCAATACCTTGTCGATGAGTTCAAGTAATATTCTTCGTGTGCGTAAAGCGATTTGCCATGTCTCGATGACAGATGCTCAGAAGCTTTTGGAAGAAGTTGTGGCGATGAACAATCCACTGATGGTGAAAAGTTGGATGGAATACTATTTCCGTCATCATGGTTTAGCAGATATGGTGAAATCGAATCGTTTGGTCAATGTTTAATTTGAAGGTTTATTTTTAAGTTAAATATTTTTATTGTTAATATTTCAATGTATTAAGCACAAATTTGAAGCATCAAAAAAGGGAGATAATCATTTGAGTATCCCCCTTTTTTGTGTTTTGCATAGCCTCGTTTTGCATTCTTTTTTCGATCTACAAAAGTTTGGCTCTTGTTAAAATCGTTCATGTGTTTTGCCACAAAGTTGTGAATTACAACTTCAGGCGCAGCTTTTTTCTTCGCCATTTTATTTACCTTTTAGACTGTATGTTCGCCGCAGAATTGGTGATGCGGTGCAAGGCTGATATTACGCTTTTTTGTATAGAATACAAGCGGATTTATCCAATATTTCCAATACATCACATAACAAATACATGCAGTTCTTTGTACAGCATCCCGAACGCCAAAACACACATCATCAATGCTAAACCTTTTAATAAAATTCTCTCTATCCATTTATTATTTAAAAGTTTCTTAATTTTTAAAGCAGCAAAAATATATAGGCTTCCAACAATAAATAGAGTCAAAACTGTCAACCCAATCAGAGTAATCGTTTTTTCTTGTAACGATGCTGAACCAAAAATAATCGGCACCAAAGCAAGATAAAAAGAAATCGTTTTCGGATTGCTTAAAGTCATCAACAAACCATCCTGAAATGCTGAAAATGAGATCTTTATATCTAAAATTTGAGTATTTTCATTGAATAAATGATCCTGAAAATTCCAATATTGATAAGACAAGTACAGTAAATAAAAACTGCAAAGCAACATCATATAAACTGAAAAATGTGGACTGAGTTGGTGAATGAAATCAATTAGAAAAATCGAACTCAGCAAGAATAGAACATCACCTGTGATCAGCCCTAAAAGCATTAACAAGGCACGTTGGTGTCCTTGAGTAAATGTCTTCAACATTAGACCTGTCATGCCTGGTCCAGGTAGCAAAGCTGCAATGGCTAAGGTGAATAAATACGTTGAAAATTGGGTTAAATCTTGCATCAGCATCACAACCTGAAAAATCTGAAATGTATCCTTATATTTTTTGTGAAAAACGTAGGTAAAACTGATCTATTTATTTCTAAAATAGCAATAAAAAGGGTATAAATAACCTTTAAGATGAACTCAAAAGACAAGAATGACCCAAAAGCAGATCGATAAAACTGACACTAAAATTTTAGAGTTATTACAACGTGACTCTCGTATTTCCAATGCTGAACTCGCTGAAAATATCGGAATGTCTGCCTCACCCTGTTGGCGTAGGGTGAAACATTTAGAAGATACAAGCATCATCAAAGGCTATGGCGTACTGTTGGATCGTAAAAAAATCGGCTTAGGTGTCATGGTTTTTATCCGTGTTTCCATCGACAGTCACAGTGAAAAAGAAGCCAAGAAATTTGAAGAGCAAGTGACAGCTTTGGAGCATGTTGTGGCTTGTTATAGTATTGGTGGTGATGCTGATTTTCTTTTACAGGTGGTCTCGCCTGATTTAGATACTTATGCAGAGTTTTCAATGTCAATTATTCGCCGCTTGCCAGGAATTAAAGAAATGCAAAGCATGTTTGTACTCAAAGAAATTAAACCTTTTCTAGGTTTCCCAATTTTAAAGCCCTGAGCATGTAAAATTATTCTTTCACTCTCAAAATAAAGACCATGATAACAATCAGTTATAGCCTGAAAACACACACTCTTACATTAAGTTTCATTAAAATACAAAATAATCAAATATTTTCAACAAGTTAAATTTGCTTTATTTTTAAAACGTATATATATTGTATATACATTTTGATTTCCGCCTTTGGGGATAAATACGTGATGGCTGAATTACCCAAAAAGACAAAGGTGAATAAAAAAGATGGGCAGCTCTTAATTCGCATTAACAGTGCTGAACGGGATGAGTTTTTACAATTGTGTGAAAGTCTTGATACCAGTGCAGCACGTGAGTTAAGAAAATTTATCCGTAGTTTTATCAAAAAACATCAGCCAACGGATAGCAAAACAAAGGAGTAACATGATGTCAAAGCAAGTTAAATCTTTAAAGAAACAAATCAAAGCGCGTTTGGACAAAATTTCAAAGCACGAAGGTAAATTGAAAAAACTCCAGAAAAAGCTTAAAAAACAAAAGTAATTTTCAATAATTACGTGTTAAAAGTATCAGCTTCAAATCAAACCTGATTTAAGCGTATGAAGGTCATCATCATGATGACCTTCGCTGATTTGGGCATTTAAAAATCTATTTCAACTCGCCAATGCCCTTCCCAACAATCGTTCCACATCCACTGATTTCGCCTCCACCATGCCTACGACCCGTCCATGAAATTCACTATAACGAGTTGCGATAAACGCATCAGAGACAAAATCAGGTGCATACTGTTTCAGTAAAATCGCTTGAGCAAGAATCACCAAACGACTGACCAGACTGCGCGCCATAAACTGCATTTCATCGGCTTGTAAACTGCTGAATAATTTAAACAAAGACTGCAATTCATTCTGTAAAACAGCATCACTTGAAGCCACTTTTGCGAATGATTGGAACAGGACTTCGATGGACTCACGATCACGCTGAATCGCACGTAATACGTCTAAACACATGACATTGCCCGAACCTTCCCAAATGGAATTTACAGGGGCTTCTTTAAAAATGCGAGCCATGATGCCAGTATCGACATAACCATTACCACCAAAGACCTCCATCATTTCACCTGTCAGTTCCACCGCACGTTTACATACCCAAAACTTAGATGCAGGCGTCATGATACGTTTCCATGCCAGTGACATTTCATCATCCTGCTCATAACAATGTGCGAGATGAAAACTCAGTTGCATCGCAGCTTCGGTTTCCAAAGCCAAATCCGCAAGTACTGCTTGCATCAAAGGTTGTTCAGCTAAATGCTTTCCAAACGCTTTGCGCTGACGGGTATAGGCAACGCACTGTACCAATGCCTGACGTAGCATCGCACTTGAACCCACTGAGCAAGTTAAACGAGTGTAATTCGCCATCTCAATAATGGTTGGGATACCACGCCCTGCCTCACCGATCATGATGCCCCAAGCCTCTTTAAATTCGACTTCTGAACTTGAGTTACTACGATTACCGACTTTGTCTTTTAGACGTTGCACGTGAATATTGTTTTTCGTGCCATCCTCCAACCAACGTGGCACAAAGAAACACGCCAAGCCATCCTGTTCAGTTTTCGCCACCACCAAATGTGCATCACACATCGGGGCTGAGAAAAACCATTTATGCCCTGTCAGCAAATAGGCTTTACCACGACCTAATTCAGCGACAGGCACTGCATAGGTTCCATTGGCACGGACATCTGAACCACCCTGCTTTTCTGTCATGCCCATACCCATCCAGATGGATTTTTTTTGGGAAATCGGAATATCACGTTCATCGTATTCATTGGACAGTAATTTTTCACCGATTTTTGCCCAAAGCTCAGGTTCATTTTGAATCAGTGGAATACTGCCCAAAGTCATCGAGTTAGGGCATAAGTTTCCACATTCCACTTGTCCGCTTAAGAAAAATCGTGCTGCCCAATCCACCCATTTTGAAGTTGACTGTGACTGATTTTGTACATCAATAAATGGATAAGCATGAGTGTGGTATTGACGATTAATACCCATCCATTTATGCCATGCAGGGTGAAACTCTAAAAAATCTTTACGGCGACCACGTGCATCAAAACTATGCAATTCAGGTGTATGTCGATTGGCTAGGTCTGCATATTGATAATATTCTGCTGAACCGACAATCTCTCCAAACTCTGCTAAAGTCTGCTGATCCTGACTGCCATAGCGTTGCAAAATTTCTTGTAGGACTTGATCTGTGCTAAATAAGTTGTAGTTTTGCAATTCATCAAATTGGTTGCTGATCTCATGGGTTTGCCATGCTGTAGTTGTTCCAAACGTTGCTGTGTTCATGCTGAAATCCTGTCTTGTTGTTTTGTCCAATTACATTCAGTATAGATGAAAATCTATGGATGGATGTTCGGGTTATTTTTATGGCTTTGCCTGCAATCAATGTGCGTCGTAAACCTCGCCAGTCAAGGGCTCGTATCACTCAAGAAGCCTTGATGGAAAGTTTTGTTCGGCTTTTGCATGAACGTCCTGCCAGTGAAATTACCATTCGAGAAATTACTGATGTTGCAGGCGTTGGCTTGGGAACTTTTTATGAGTATTTTTCTAAGAAAGAAGATTTGATTGCGCTGACCATTCATCAGCATGTGAAAAGTAATGCTGAAGCTTTAAAAAGTTATGCACAAAGTCTGATCGAGTTATCCACAAATCTAGATTTTCCAGCACATTTACAGCAAGTGATTCATTTTCAATTGCAAGAAATTCAGGCACAGCAGTTTTTATGGGCACAGACTTTTTTGTTGGAGCGACAGGTTTCGAGTATTGAAATTTATCGTAAAAGTTATGAAATGATGGTGCAGATGTGGCAAACCATTCTCATGCCTTTTATTCAGGATCATGAGCAACTGAATCGGATCAGTTTAAATGTACAGCGGATTTGTTATGGAGTGATTTCACAGACTTTATTGATTGAGCCTGAGTTTAGGGAATGGGAGATTTTGGAGAGTGATGTGCTTGGTTTTGTAAAAAGTTTAATGGAGATATAGGTTTTTATTTGCAAAATGTTTTAAATTTGGATAATAGACACTCAACTCGTTTCAAATCGATTTTTTTGAGAATGAAAAAATATTTTAAATATATAAAATTTTTATTTCGCATGACAATCATTAAATTAAATTTAAACACAAAAAAAATATAAAATAAACTTAATAATTATTAAAAAAATACTTAATGATTTATATCAATTCGTATAAAATTAATCTTATTTTTTTAGGGTAATTCCACACAATTCACAAGCCATATAAAAAAAAATTAATTTTAAGTGATAGAACTTTCATTATCTTACATTTAGTTCACCAACAATAAACTCTCATATTTTTATACCAATATAGATAAATTAAGCACACGATAAATTCAAATAACTTTTTACTGTTTAACATTATTTTGACTTTAAAAAATACCCAGCAAGAAGTATAAGAAGTATAATTAATCCAATGGAAAAATAAGGATTAATAGAACCGATGGTTTTAAATGAAATCCGAAAAACTATTTCTATTACGTCTTTCATAACAAATTCTTACTATTAAATTATAACAATCAAAATTATATCAGATATATTATCTAGCAATTAATTTAAAATTCTATTGCATTAAGAAAAAATGTTTGGTGTTTCACTCGTAATGTTAAATCCATTAAGAATATAACGAAATTAGTCCACTTATCTTCATTTTTACTCTTGACAGATACGATTAGCACACAACCTCTATTGCCACCAATAAATGTACTGTAATTTCACGATAGCACTCTTTGTATTTATTTTTGATTATAAGCGACAATCTGTGTCGTTTAAATAATGAAGTTTAATAATATTTGCATTATAATATGATTCAAATTAATTACATAAGGGGAAAATTATATGGGTACGAATTTTAATACAGATTCTGTTGAAACAGAAACTCAAAAAAAACTAGATGAAATTGAAAAAAATTTAGAAAAAAATGTAACTATTGCTGTTGTTGGAAAAGTTAGTGCAGGTAAAAGCTCATTACTAAATGCTCTGTTTCATAAAAATAAAAACGAAGAGTTGCTTGCAAATGTCGGAGCTATGTCTGGCGTAACAACTAAAGTTAAAAGATTTAAACTTGGCAAGTATGTAGAGATTATGGATTCTCCTGGGCTTGGAGACATTATAGATGAAAATAGTGCTGCCACAAGAAATGCACTTTTAGATATCGATGTTGGTATTTTAGTGGTTTCTGATTCTGCTGACGTGGCACAAAAGCAACATTTTGATTTATTAAAGACTCATTGTAAAAAAGTTTTTGTCGTATTGAATAAAATTGATATGTATGACAGACAAAAATCATCAATACCAAAAGTAGTTCAGCAATGGCGAGAGGCTTTAAACTTATCAGAAACAGAAAATATTTTTCAAACTTGTACTTTTGGCTATGATCCTGATACAGATAGTGAGACTAACCTAGATATTCGCGGTGTAGATGAACTTCGCACATCAATTTTTGCCTTTTTAAAAGAACATGGTAAAGATTTAGTGCTAGCGAGAGAAATGGAAAGAAAATCTGTTATTGCTAAACGTATTATTTATGGTGCATTAGCAGCAGTAGGAATTGAAGCTTTTATTCCAGGTAGTGCAATCTATATTACAGGAACACAAGCAGCAGCAATTATGTCAATTCATTATACTTATACAGGCGAAGTTTTAAGCAAAAAATCAGCAGTTGCAATAATCCCATTATTTGCAAGTCAAAGTATCGGTGCCAATGCATTTCTTTTTGCTAAGTCATTCTTACCACCAACTGGTATTCTAGATATTGCAGCTGCTGGTGTTGCTATAATCGTAACATTAGCCATGTTAAGTGCTGTAAATTGGGTATATGAAAATGGCTATAACTTAGATGATAAGACTGAGTTAAAAGAACAGTTTAATAGATTTAAGAAATTGCTTGATGAAATTGGCGCTAAAGAAATTGCTAGAATCATTATAAGTAAAGATATAAAGTCTATAATGGAATTAATTTCAAAATTTATTAAATAGATTTATCATTAACATAGTACTCCTTATGCAAAGTGTGATGAATTAATTGAAATCCATAAAATGACATCACTCACAAAAAAACCGCCCTCAGGCGGTTTTTCTACATCTTAAATGACTTATTTCACATCAAAACGGTCAGCATTCATGACTTTCGTCCATGCTGCCACGAAGTCTTTTACAAACTTCTCTTTGTTGTCGTCTTGCGCATACACTTCTGCATAAGAACGAAGAATCGAGTTAGAACCAAATACCAGATCCACACGGCTTGCAGTCCATTTCACATCACCAGACTTACGCTCAACGATGTTATATGAATTCTTACCTGTTGGTTTCCAGTTATAGTTCATATCTGTTAGATTCACGAAGAAATCATTAGTGAGAACACCCACTTTGTCTGTGAATACACCTGCTTTATCGTCAGCATAGTTTGCGCCAAGTACACGTAAACCACCAACAAGAACTGTCATTTCAGGTGCAGTCAAACCAAGCAATTGTGCACGATCAAGCAACATTTCTTCAGGCTGAACCACATAATCTGCTTTTAAGAAGTTACGGAAACCATCTGCTTTCGGCTCGAAATCTTCAAAAGAATAAGCATCTGTTTGTTCCTGAGTCGCATCACCACGACCTGCAAGGAATGGAACTTTGATGTTCACACCCGCATCTTGCGCTGCTTTCTCAACCGCTGCTGTACCACCGAGTACGATCAAATCTGCAATACTGACTTTCTTGACTAAGCCCGCTTGAATCTCTGCAAGTTTCGCGACAACTTTAGCTAAACGAGCAGGTTCATTCCCTTCCCAATCTTTTTGCGGTGCAAGGCGAATACGTGCACCATTTGCACCACCACGATAGTCCGAACCACGGAAAGTACGTGCGCTATCCCAAGCCGTTGCGATCAATTCAGCAGAAGTTAAACCACTGTTCAGTAATTTCACTTTGAGATTGGTCACGTCTACATCAGACAATGAGTAATCTGCTTTTGGAATAGGATCTTGCCAAATTAAATCTTCATTTGGAACATCTGCACCCAAGTAGCGAGTTTTTGGTCCCATATCACGATGAGTCAGTTTGAACCATGCACGGGCAAATACATCTGCTAATTTGTCAGGATTTTGATAAAAATCTTCTGCAATTTTACGGTACGCAGGGTCAAATTTCAGTGCCATATCGGCATCTGTCATCATCGGGTTACGGCGTACATTTGGATTGTGTGCATCAACAGGTTTGTCTTCCTCTTTGATGTTCACAGGTTCCCATTGTTTTGCACCCGCAGGGCTAAGTGTTTTTTCCCATTCATACGTGAACAGTAAATAAAGGAATTCATTGTCCCATTTGTCAGGATGTGTTGTCCAAGCACCTTCAAGACCACTGACCATGGTATTTGCTCCATTGCCTGTACCTTCTGAGTTGTGCCAACCGAGACCTTGGAATTCTACATCTGCACTTTCTACATCCGCACCGAGGTTTTCAGCTTTACCATTACCATGTGCTTTACCCACAGTATGACCACCAACGGTGAGTGCAACAGTTTCTTCGTCATCCATTCCCATACGATCAAAAGTAACACGCATGTCCTGTGCGGTACGTAATGGATCCTGTACGCCATCGACACCTTCAGGGTTGACATAGATCAAGCCCATTTGTACTGCAGCAAGTGGGTTTTCCAAAGATGAACGATCTTCATCACTTGCATAACGCTCTTTAGTTGGTGCAAGCCATTGGCGTTCTTCACCCCAATAAATATCTTTTTCAGGTGCCCAAATATCTAAACGGCCACCACCGAAACCAAAGGTTTTTAAACCTGCCACATCATAAGCAACTGTTCCAGCAAGGACGATCAAGTCACCCCAAGAGATTTTATTACCATATTTCTGTTTGATTGGCCAAAGTAGACGACGACCTTTATCAGTATTGACGTTATCAGGCCAACTGTTTAAGGGTGCAAAGCGTTGGTTACCTGTGTTCGCACCGCCACGACCATCTTGTTTACGATACGAACCTGCCAAGTGCCATGCGGTACGCACGAACATACCAATATAGCTACCATAGTCCGATGGCCACCAATCTTGGCTTGAATTAATCAGTTCACGTAAGTCTTGTTTTACTGCTTCCAAATCCAATGATTTAAATGCTTTGGCATAATCAAAATCTGGGTCCATCGGATTGGTTTTTTTGTCATGTTGAGAAAGAATATCGAGATTCAGCGCATTCGGCCACCAATCTGCATTATTGGTGCTGGCTACACTGGTCTGCCCACCGGCTTGATGGAAAGGGCAACCTGAAGCTGGCTTATTGTTATCCATGTATAATTTCCTCATTCATCAATTTTGATTAAAAATTTAACCGTTTAAAAATTCTGCTACAACACCAACATAGCGGTTTTTCATGACAAGCTAAAGTGAATTTAACGAATAAAAACAATCGGATTCTTCTATTTAAAATCTTAAAATTTAATGATTTACAATAATTCAGCGATTTAGCAACATTTTCTCGACTATTTCCTTACAAAGTTTAAGTGATTCATTATTTTCATCATACTTTTCGATTATTCCGATGGTTTAAAAATGTACCGATACAGACTGTTTTTTCGCCCAATAATTTCAGTTATAGTGAGCTTAAGCGCTGCATAAAATGAGCCTGTGAATGTCAAAAATAAGCACTGAAAATCATATTGCCCTAACTAAGGACAGCATTGAACAGATCATTCAACAACATGACATTGTGTTATTTGATGCGATTTGTGTGTTATGCAATGCTTGGACAGAATTTCTAATCAAATATGATATAGATGCTCGATTTAAACTCGCCTCAGTTCAGTCTGATTTAGGACAAGCCATTTTAAAATTTTATCAAATGCCAACAGACCATTTTGACACCATGTTGGTGATTAAAAATGGGCAAATGTACACTGAATCTACTGCATTTTTAAAAGTGATCGAAGACTTGGGGCAACCTTTTTCAAGTTTAAAAGTCGGTTATGTCATGCCGAAATTGCTTCGAGATTTTCTCTACCGCCGAGTGGCTTTCAATCGTTATCGCTTATTTGGAAAAATGCAGCATTGCACCCTTCTTTCTGCTGAAAATAAACAGCATTTTTTGGAAAATGTCATTAATGGATAAGTCAATTCAAAAGGCATTACTCACAATAAATATCAGCTTAGCGATCTTATGGATTTATCAAGGCATCGTGCCGAAAATCATGTTCAAAGCAGCAGAAGAACGAAAATTTTGGGAGTTTCTGGAGATTGATCAATCGAGCATGATGCTGTTTATTACACTTTCAGGTGTGATCGAGATCATTTATGGCTGTTTATTTTTAGTATTTCGACAATCCAAGTTACTTCATTATCTCAATATTTTTGGCTTAATTGGTTTAGCAGTTACGGTTGCGATCATTTATCCTCAATATTTCACTGCTGGCTTTAACCCTTTTGCAATGAATGTGGCAATGGCAACCCTCTCTGTTGTGGCGATTCAACTGATCAATATTCAACATAGTCAAAACGTTACAACCTGACATTTTGACCGAAATCTTCTTTCCAACCCTTTGTTTCTACTGCAATCTGTGAAGCCAATTTACTTTTCACTTCTTTGATTAGTTGCGTACGTTCCTGTCCATGTACAAACCGCGCTTTATAACGTGTTTGCATTTGCTGAATATAGTTATTTAATGCAAGTTTATCTTTAGGGCTTTTTGGTTGAATCGTTAAAAACTGTAGATAATCCTGATCTGGATTTGTTTCCAACGGATTGCTAATAGTATCCTCCACATAAACTACAGCACTGATTAATTTGACCATCCCTTTTGAATCGACTGAATAAACCTGCTTACGCACGCCATAAGGAAATGTCCATAAACCCTGTCGATCCCCTGCCGCCCAATACGTATAAAAAATCAGTTGATTATTTTTAACCTCATAATCACCTACCTCTATAGTAAGAATACTGCAATCTCCTGTACTTAAACGTTGGGTATGGGTCAACAGTTTTTTATCGCCACGATATAATTCAAGATTGTCTTGTTCAAACCCCTCGTCGGTTTCACCATGCGTAGTTTTAATTTCAAAGCGTTGTTGATTAATGCTCAATGTTTTTGCATGTGCCGCAACAGTACCAAACATCAGCAATATAAGTACCAATTTGAACATTTTCATTATTTTTATCCTTCAACATTCAGTTAAAAGAATGACTTTATTGAATACCCCAAGCCTTCGCAAAGTCCTCTCTTTCCTTGCATAATTTTTTAAACACAGGTAACTTCTCACCTGCTTGACTCAAGGTTTGGGTCTGACGATATAAATCTACTTTTTTCACTAATTTATAATTTTGATCATCCTTACTTTGGTATTGTTCAAGCACTTTAAAGGTCTGATCTTTACACAAAACTTGATAATAATTGACCACAGATGTTTTCTTAGTAGGTTCAATCGTCTTAATCCACGCTTCAACCAACTGAATCCCATCATTCACAGTCAAATCATTTTGAAAATATTGTGTTTGCTTATCCTGATAAATCAATCTCCAATCATTTGAACCTTCCATACCATCAAAGCTATATTTTTCTTCTAGCGGCTTTGCTGCATAGTTGGGTACAACATCATGTTGATCTGCAACAGCATCAACAACATCAGCAGACTTATCACCAGCATAATCGACTAGATCTGCATCAACCGCTTGATCATGGTCTACATGCTTTGATTTTGCATGAGCAACATCAAAAGACAAGATGAGAAAAGGTAATATCAAAAATCGTAAACTCATTTTTTTCATATTCAACATCCTTGTTCATTTTTATATTAGACCACTAACTTACGCCCTTCACGGATACAATAAAACGGATTGACCATTTTCGACGAATGTTTCATGGCTTTTTGCAAATCTTGCTCAGGCTGTTCGCGGCTTTCATCCGTCAGTTGGAAAGTACGGTAATGTATTGCCAAAGAACGCTTTGCCTGTAAATCCAAATGCGCTTGAAAAGCATCTTGTGGATTCATATGCATATATTGCATCAATGCTCTAGGTTCATACGCCCCGATCGGCAACAAAGCAATTCGTGGTGTTCCTAAACGCTTTTGAATTTCTTTAAAATGTGGTGAATAGCCTGTATCTCCCGCAAAGAAGAAATGACCATGTTCAGAAATAATGGAGAAACCGCCCCACAATGCAATATTCTGATCACGTAAGCCACGACCAGAACCATGTTGTGCAGGGGTATAAATAATTTTCAAATTTTTAAATAAAGCCGATTGCCACCAGTCCATTTCAATCACATGAAATGCTTTAGGCAGATATGATCCATTGCCTAAACCTGTATAAATCGGCATACCGAATTTATTGTGTAGCCATCTTAAAGATGCCAAATCCATGTGATCATAGTGATTATGACTCAATAAAACAGCATGAATCTCTGGAAGCTGTTCCAATGCAATTCCCGATGGAATCACCCGTTTAGGTCCTCGTCCTTGTTTAGGACTGACATAATCTGCCCAAACTGGATCGGTTAAAAAGTTATACGGTCCAATCTGAACCAAGACCGTTGCATGACTAACAAACCAAACTTGCCAATCATTGTCATCAGCATCTGGACGGTTTTGCGGTAAAGTTCGTTTAGTTGCATAGAATTCAGCAGCTTCTTTGGCTGAATCGACATTCCATGTATAAGACTTACGTGTGCCTAACCATTTCATCAAATCCCAACGACTACGCCCTTCAGGTCGACGTTGTTGATTAAAAAAACGTTCCCCGTTGTGATAATTCGAACCAATTACTTTAAATAACGGTTTCGCCCATGTATGCGATAAACAGTTTTCAGTATCAATTCGATAATGTAATTGCTGAATATTTTCAGATGGAACTACAGCAGATTGAACCTTATTCTCATGGTTCTTCTTATCTAAAATCGTCTCATCTTGTTTCGTTTTTTCTTCAAAACGGACAATTGGCTCTTGTTTCGACATGATTACTCTAAACGCCCTTTCATTCTTTCAAGCCAAACTTGTTTAGTTTGTGGCTTCACGAATAATGCCACGATTTCAGGATGAATACTCTTAATCTTTGCTTCAATTCTGTTCACGCAGGTTTCAATCTCATCTGAAGTAAGCCCATCTTTAAATTCTAAACTTAAAGAAGCGATCACTTGATGAGCTCCCATTTGTTCTGTCAGTACACCATTGGCAGAATATACAGCTTGATCTTCTTGCGCGACCTGCAACACATTATGTCGCAATTTGGGATCTGCCGTTTCCCCCATCAACAATCCTTTCGTTTCTCTCGCCAAAAGTAAAGCTGAAATGGCTAAAACGACACCAATCAATACTGAAGCCACGCCATCTAAAACAGGTAAATTAAATTGATGTGCACAGAAAATTCCAACCAAAGCAATCAATAAACCAATCAATGCTGCTGAATCTTCAAATAAAACGGTAAATGTCGTCGGATCTTTACTACGTCGAAATGCCTCGAAATATCCCATTGAACCTTTGGTCTTTTTAAAGGTTTTTAGGGCAATAAACCAAGACGTTCCTTCACAAAGAATCGCGAACCCTAACACGGCGTAATTCACCATTGGAGATTCAATCACTTCAGGATGACGTATATGCTGAATACCTTGAAAGATAGACACCACTGAACCCAAAGCAAAAACCAATAAAGCAACAATAAATGCCCAAAAGTATAACTCTCGACCATAGCCAAATGGATGTTGGTAATCGGCAGTTTGTTGCGATTTCTTTAAACCATATAGCAATAATATTTCATTCAGTGTATCCACAACAGAATGTACAGCTTCACTTAACATTGCAGAACTATTTGTAATATACGCTGCAATAAACTTAACCAATGCGATGGCTAAATTACCAAAAAGTGCTGCATATACAACAATTTTGTTAGAATCTGACATTTATTGTCCTGTTTTTTTTCATCAAATACATCGATTTGATTTTTATACCGATATTCATTCATATTAGCGAAACAACATGTGATTTTTCTTTATTTTTTGTTTCTTTTCACACTTGAGTGAATGTTTTATGGAAATAGACCTGAACCATATTCTGGACACATCATCAAAAGATCATCCGCAACTCTTAAAAATCTGGGAAGATTCTGTTCGCGCAACACATGATTTTTTAAATGAACAACATATTGTACAAATTAAAGAGTCGATCATTCAGCATCATTATTTTGATCACGTACAATTGTTTCATGTGGAACGAGATGGAAAAATCGCGGGATTTATGGGTTTGGCATATCAGAAAGTTGAAATGTTATTTGTCGATCCACAGTTTTTCGACCAAGGCATTGGTTCTATCCTGATCAAAAAAGCTTTTGAATTGGGAGCACATGAAATTGATGTCAATGAACAAAATCAACGTGCTTTGAATTTCTATCTTAAACATGGGTTTAAACAAATTGCGCGTTCTGAATTAGACTCAGAAGGTCGCCCATTTCCTATTCTACATCTACGTTTTCCAAACCATTGTTAAATTCATTTGAAAATCGAAACATAAAAAAACTGAGCATAAAACCTGAGTAAAATCACTCAGGTTTAAGATGACAAAAACCAAAATTATTTCAATAACTTACGTAGTTCTTGGCTCATATCCAAATGCTTATCTGCTTCAAAATTAGCTTGTTTGCTAATAAGTTTTTTCAAAAGACGCATCTCTTTAGCAGCATTGACGGTAATACCGCCCACAATCACACCATCCGTTATACCAAATAGGATGAATGAAGATTCAGCAGCCAATTCAGCGTTCATTTCACCACGAATGTGCCATTCAGCAGCAGCCATATCGCCAACAAACTGATAATTAATATTCAGTTGATCTGTCCAAAACCATGCAGGATTTGGCGTTGGATGTTCAACACGCATCACGTGACGAGCAAAAATTCCTGCTTGCAGATTAGCATTTTCCCAAGTTTCTACACGACCATATTGACCATTGCCACGTAACTGAGTCGCCACATCACCCGCAGCATAAATATCAGTATGTGATGTTTGACAGTTTTCATTGACCAGAATGGCAAAATCAACATTTAAACCTGCATCAATTGCTAATTGTGCATTTGGGATAATACCAATGCCGTAAATAACCGCATCTGCACGAAGTCCTTCACCCCCCTCAAGTGTGATAACCACTTCTTCACCCTCAAGCTGACAGTTTGAAATTTTTGTCTCTAAACGAACATCCACACCTGCAAGACGTTGTTGTGCCAAAAGGAACTCGCTCAAGATCCGTGGAGATGAACGTCCCATCACCATGCTGCCCATTTCAATGACTGTCACTTGGCAATCTTTAAAACGTGCCGATGATGCAAGTTCTAAACCGATTACACCACCACCGATTAAGACAATACGGCGACCTGCTTGTAGTACGGGAACAAGGGCTTGAGAATCTTCAAGGTTACGTAAGGTATATACGTGTTTGCCTAATGCATCGAAATTCGGTAAGCGACGTGCCGCACCACCTGTGGCAAGCAGTAACTTATCAAAGGCAATTGTTTCACCATTTTTAAGTTCAATACTTTTTGCCTCAGCGTTGATTTTCACCACACCATTGCCACGAATATGTTCAACGCCCAAATCTGCCAATTTCTGTTCTGACAAAATCTCAATTTTGGTTTCATCAGGTTTTAAAATCACGTCTTTTGATAAAGGTGGGCGTTCATATGGCAGATGGGGTTCATCTCCCACCAAAATGATCTTGCCTTCATATTTGTTGGCACGAAGTTCTAAAATGGCGCTCGCACCTGCTTGACCTGCACCAACAATAACAATGGTTTTCGTCTCATTTTGGCTCATGGGAGATTTCCTTTATTTATTTCAATTCAGCAGATACGATGCCGAAGCCCGCAATCCACTCACTAATATCTTCGTAGCAATGTGTGGTCATGTCGTATTCACCCACTTCATGCATCGCAGCAAAGGCTGCCATCCATGAACGAACTTCTTGACCGCCACGTCCGCCATCTTTACGGATTTCCGCCTCACTCATCGCTTCAATGCTTGCAAAGTCGGCTTTGGCAAAAGTTTCAAGCAAGGCACGATCCCATTCAGGATTTAGTGGCACAGCCACAGAGGTATCACCTGCTGCCAACTTTTGTCCTACCGCAATAATTTTGCCTTGACGTGTATTGCGTGACTCTTCACTTGGATTACGTCCACATATCAAAAATTCTTCCACTTCAGGTGGTACTGAACCCATTTGTGGTGTCGGTGGATCGTGTGATAAGCCACCTGTTCCAAGAATCAAAATACGTTCATTTTCAAGGTTCAATGATTTAACAAACTGCCCGACTGCACGACCTAAAGCCACTGTGCGTTTGGTAGTGGGCATCGGTGCAGCTGCACCATTGATGAAAATAGGAATGGTTGGGTAGCGATCTAGTTTTCCACCGCATAAAAAATGTAGAGGCTGTGTCACACCATGATCGGCTTGCATACGGTATGAATAGGCAACATCGACGCCTTCATCTAAAACACGACGCACCAAATGAATTGCTGTTTCTTCAGGTACATCAATTTTATTGTCAATTTTGCCATAGTCCCAATCGCCTGCCGCTGTAGCACGAATCCCCACGCAGAAACTCGGCATCAGGTCATAGAAGAAACCATTAAAATGATCAGGACCGAATGTGATGATTAAGGTCGGATTGTATGCTTCAACTGCTTTGGCAAGTTGAGCAAAAGTCTCACGAACTTTTTGTTCTTTGTATTGTTGTTGCGGTGAAGCAAATTCCATCAATGGACTGTGCGATGCACATATGAGCTTAACAGGCATGTTGGACTCCGAAATAGAAGTAATAGCTATACTTCTTAATCTTCCCTCTGACAGAATATATTTCTCAGCTTCTGAAAAAGAAGAGTTTTTCTGCAAAGGGAAATTTAATTTATTAATTAAGCTTCTTGCGCAAGTCAAAATGTTCAAACTTTTAAAGTCAAAACATATTCGAAAGCATATCGGGAGTTCCTTCTCCCTTTGGGAGAAGGCTAGGATGAGGGGCTTTTAAATATAAAACCTCTCCCTAACCCTCTCCTTAAAGGAGAGGGAACTTTCAATATTGATTTAATAATCATTTTGAATTTTACAAAATTCAAAATGATTACTCATCAAAGAAACCTGCACGCGGTTGGCGTAATCCACGAATCCCCAAACCACATTCCGCATTGATTAAAACACCCGTCAGTGGACGGTTGTTCTGACGGGATGCCAGTAAAACGTAAGAACCAGTCATATCTTCGGGTTCTGGTAAGAAGTTGAGCGGCATACCGCGGGCAATCTTCTCAGGATCACGTGCATCCAATAAGCCTACATTTTCCTGACCTAAAGATGCCGCACCTTTGATATTGACATTCATACCTGAGGGCGCAACGGCATTCACTCGTACTTTAGGCGCAAGCTCATAGGCCAATTCTTTCATAATTCCAACCCCTGCATGCTTAGACGCTGTATATACAGGGCCTCCGCCTGCTGAGTACAAGGCTGAATTAGACAAAGTAAATATGATAGACCCTTCAGAAGCGATCAATGCATCAAGCGCAGCCTTAGCTCCAAGGATTAAAGACTTGGTATTAATGCCCATAATCTCATCAAATGCTTTCTCAAGTTGTTCACCTGAAGTATTGACGATATCTGCGTAATGATCCCAAATTCCTGCATTACCCACGAAGCAATCAAGTTTACCAAAGCGTTCAACGGTGGCATTTACCGCACGGACATTGTCTGCATAGTTGGCTACATCGCCCTCAATTGCTAAGACTTGACCACCGAAATGTTCATTTAAAGCATCCACTTTGGCTTTTGAACGCTGAAGCACTGCAACCTGTGCACCTTCTTCAATAAAGCGTTCCACCAAAGCCCAACCTAAACCTGAACCACCACCGGTAATCAGTGCAACTTCGCCTTGTAGCCAACCCATGCTTATTCTCCTGCCATTTCTACAAACAATTGACCATCTTCCACAATCACAGGGAATGTTTTGATTGGATCAGTTGCAGGTAGACACAATGCTTCACCTGTTTTTAAACAGAAACGAGCTGAATGTAATGGACATTCCACCGTGCCATCATCTTCAAGATAACCTTCAGACATCGATGCATTGCCATGTGAACAACGGTCATTCATGGCAAAGAATTCACCGTTGTTATTGAATACTGCCAATGCTTCGATACCATTGACACCACATTCTACTTTCAGTGCTTCGCCTTCATCTAACTCGTCAATTTGGCAAACAAAAATTTTATTCATCAGAAGAACACGCTCAAGTTGTGTGAGTTATACGTCACTTGGTCTAGGGTAATTTTACGGTTGAAAATCTGCCATCCTAAGCCGCCTTCAACTTGGCGAAGTTTGTCATGACGTTTACCGCAGTAAATCGTCACATCTTTCTCTTTCTGTGTACGGTAAAGTAAATAGGTGACGTAAACATCGTATTCGCCATCTACTTCGGTCGCTTCAACAATCACGTTTGAAACCATGTGCGTGGTACGTGATGGAGGTTCTTCCGCCCAAGCCATACCTGTTTCAAGGCGTGCTACACGGCGTTCCAGCAAATGTTTGTTGTCGTTAAATACCCATGTGGTTGGTGGTTCAACAGAACGACGACGGTCACGGGTTTGTGCATTTGGTGTGGTGCGAAGCGTATAAGAAATATCTTCTGCGAAGACATCTAACCATTCACGGAATTTCCAATCATCGAGTAATTTTGCTTCACGATATAAAAATTGGCTGATTTGGTGTTGTAATTCGAGGCTGACTAAACTCATTTCACAAGCTCCTGCTCATATGCTTCTGCCGCAGCTTCGACATCTTCCCATTTTTCATGAATCAGTAAGTCTGCCCAACGACGGTACATGCCACGTGCGGCTGTTTCTGAGAAAATGTAGTTGGTAATCCCAGGAATATCATCTTCACGGACTTTCTCATTGCCTAAACCCATTTCCATAATGAGTTGGTTTTTACGTGCTTTGTAGCCACGAAGTACTTTTTGAATCTCAATCCAGTTCTCAGAGTCATCTTGTTCCAAGAAACCCGCAGGACCAAAGGCACGTGTCGCAGAACGCTCAAACGCTTCTTTCACTTCTTGTGATGCTTCGGCATCGGCAATACAGAATGCCCAGACTTCTGTTTTGTTTGGACCACGTGGATGCCATACACGAAGTGTTGCTGTACCATTCAACCATGACAATGTTGGGAACATGGTGTTATGACCTGCAAGACGTAAGGCACGAACTTCACCTAAACGTTCTTTGACTTCATCAAATGTTTCACGGAAATAGTTGGCAACCTCACCGTCCACCCAGACGTTTGCATCAGGTTTCTCGGTAAAGAAAAAGCCTGAACCATGACCACGTGAACCGTATTGAATTGCGTCTTTGGCTGTTTCCCACACAGGACGAGCGGTTTGGGCAGCACCTAATTTTTTAGAGCCTTCATCGTCAGGTTTTGCACCTAAGACTTGAATCGCAGAAGCATGTGAGAATAAAGCGTGATATTGGTCAGAGGCAAACTGTTCTGCTGCAAATTTCCAGTTACACTCGATTTCCCACTTGTGTACACCCCCGATGATTTCAGTACCACCTGGACGACGGTCTAATACACCATCTAAATACCAAGCAATATCACCCATATATTCTTCAAGATCAGGTGTGCTTTCATCCCAACAACCAAAAATTAAGCCCTTATAAGATTTGACGCGGTTAACTTCAATCAAGCCCCATTTTTCTTTACATGCACCTTGTGGAAATGCACGATCTTCAAGTGGAATATCTTTCAGTGAACCATCAACACCGTATGACCAACCGTGATATGGACATGTGAATGCACGGGTATTACCACAGTCTGCAAAACTGACACGCATTGAACGGTGACGGCATTGGTTCAATAATGCTTTGATTGAGCCATCTTTTTGACGCACCACAATGATCGGATCTTCACCCATGTAAGTGTTGAAGAAATCACCTGCTTTTGGAATTTGGCTTTCATGGCAAAGGAATAACCAAGTACGACCGAAAACTCGCTCTAATTCCAACTCATACAAATCTGGATCTGTATAAATAGATGGCGAGATACGTCCATTTTGTGCATCGACCAAAGCATCGATTTCACGTACATCAATTTTTCCACTCATGAAAGCTCTCCTGCGACAAACGTGGGGTCACAAACAAATTGACTCAACTTTGCACAAATCATCGCTTTTGAGACGAGTTTTAGGGAAATATTTATTTTGTTTTAATTAATACCTTTTTTGAATTATTAGCAGCGTTATTTTCTATATTAGAATGGCAATGCTTTTGCAGACTTCATTTATTTTCTAAATGGCATAATCATCTTCACGCCATAGTTGTTTATAGATTATACTCTCACAGCTTATTAGTAAGACATTTTTTGGATTACTCTTTGGACGAGTTATATGGAATTACGACATCTAAGATACTTCATTACTGTGGCTGAAGAACTCAACTTCAGTAAAGCAGCATTGAAACTTTATACCGCACAACCTTCTCTCAGTCAGCAAATCAAAGACCTAGAAGAAGATGTCGGCGTCAGACTACTGAATCGCACTAAACGTAAAGTTGAACTGACCGAAGAAGGTGCTGTTTTTCTAGAACAAGCACGCTTAACTTTGGCACAGGCAGACAAAGCCGTGGCAATGGCACGTCAAGTCTCCAAAGCCAAACAACAGTTACTTCGTATTGGCTTCGTTCCTGTCGCTGAGATGAAAGTTTTTCCTTATGTACTGCCTAATTTACGGGTACAAAATCCTGATCTTAAAATCGAATTATTAAGCTTAAACAACCTTGAGCAAATGCGTGCAATTAAGAAAGGTGAATTGGATGTCAGCTTTACCCGACATAACTTTCACAATGATGAAATTGAAAGTAAATTTGTCCTACGTGAACCTTTGATTTTTATTTTACCCAAAGATCACCCTTTGGCGAAGTATGAACGTATTCCTGTTAAAGCATTGAATGGTATTGATTTTATTATTCCTGCCGAAGAGCAATCAGGTACGTTGCACAACGCTATTTTAGACTTTGCCAAACAGAATAATATTGAATTTAATATCGTGCAAAAAGCCGATAATATTTTGTTTAATATCAACTCGATTGGTATGGGCTTAGGCTGCACCATTTTACCAGGTTATATTGCACCACTCACCATGAGCAACACGGTCATTCGCCCACTCGATGTAGAGCTTCCCTATTTAGATTTGTATGTCAGCTACCGTAAAAATATGGATTCTGTCGCTGTACAAAAATTTATGGAACTATTAACAAAGGTATTTTATCTCGATATCAATCGTTCAGATCGTTAATTTTTAACCATCTCATACATCTTGCTTTTTGCACCATTATTTATTTTTAAAATAATGGTGGCTAAATCACAGAGAACCTATTCACACTTTCCAACAATAAGTATAAATGAATAAGTCTGCTTTTATTTTTTACGAATGAATCTAAACACTTCATCTTTTTTTATACGCATCAGTTTTGTCAGTCTTTCTCATTAACTTTGCTATTGACTACAACTTAAGTCTAATCACCTCTCACAAATTCAGCTAAGATATTTATACATAAAACATAACAATTTTAAGTTTGGGTGATGTTGATGAGGACAATACATACGTTTCACCGCTTCAAGTCAGGAGTGCAATCTCGTCCTTACTTTTTTATAAGCTTCATCATCACAGCCCTGCTCTATGTAATGATCGCTTTTTCAACAGATTGGAATTGGTCTACAAATCTATTATTCAGTTGGAATATTGCTATTTTTGTCTATCTTATTTTGACCATGAAAACATTATGGACAACCAATCGAGCGCATATTTTAAAACGAGCACAGCAACAAGATGCCAGTAAATGGATCATCCTATTTTTAGTCATTTTAAGCCTGATCATGTGTTTTATTGCGATTATTATTGAATTAACACATTTGCCAAATGATCATATGGTCAAATTAGGGCATTTGATCTTAGCAATGGTCACCATCATTTTCGCATGGTTATTTATGCACACCATTTTTGCGATTCATTATGCACATGACTTTTATTTAGCAGTCGCCAATCATCAAGATGGGGGCTTAGATTTTCCCAAAACACCTGAACCCACTTATCCAGAATTTATATATTTTAGTTATGTGATTGGCACTTCTGCACAAACTGCTGATGTTTCTTTAACTTCAAGTTCAATGCGTACACTGAATATTTTACATATCCTTTTGGCGTATGGGTTTAACACCACAATTTTGGCGATCTGTATTAATGTCGCAGCGAGTTTTATTATGAGCTGAGTAACAAAATACTCTTTCATTTACTTCCCATTATAAGTGCTACTTTGACATCACGACCTTATATCTTTACAACATGTACAGAATATTGTACATTTATTTTATACTCCATCGTGTAGATGGTTTAGATTACTTATTCATCGCCCATAGTGGTGATCGAGGTATTTAAATGCATGTATTTACATACACAGATGCACGTAACAATCTAAAAACTGTTTTAGATAAAGTAATAGATGATGCCGATGTCGCTGTAATTACTCGTAAAGAAGGACAACATGCCGTTGTCATGGGACAAGATTATTACAATAGCATCATGGAAACATTACACCTGTTATCTTCTCCAAGTAATGCTGCTCATTTAGCAAAATCAATTGCTGAATTACGCGCATCGAAAGCAGTCGAAAGAGAACTTTTAGATGACACGACTGACTAGCTTCACGCCTACAGCTTGGGAAACTTATATTTATTGGCAAAGCCAAGATAGAAAAACGCTCAAAAGAATCAATACTTTAATCAAAGAATGTCAACGTACGCCCTTTGAAGGTATTGGGAAGCCTGAAGCTTTACTCGGTGATTTATCTGGATTATGGAGCAGACGTATAGATGAAAAGAATCGACTGGTCTATGAAGTCACAGATACAGCCATAACCATAATTTCCTGCCGTTATCACTATGAATAAAAGCATGAGCTAATCAATGCTTTTATTACAACTCTACTCAAAGGACTAAAAAAGGACAGCTTTCGCCATCCTTTGGGTAAATCAATATAGAAAATTTACACACCACGTGCAGTTAAATAATCTTTAATCACGGTATTAAATTCTTCAGCTTTTTCTACTTGTGACCAGTGACCACATTGACTGAAAATGTGTGCATCGGCATTTGGCACAGTATTTAGAATGTCCCATGAACGAGATACTGGAATCACCACATCCTGCACACCATGAATCAACAATACAGGTACAGTAATGTCTTTCATTTTTTCAAAATCGAGTGGAAATTCAAAACGATCACGGTCACGTGCGCCAACCACATCCATTAAACGATTTGATGCATAGTCATTTGCCGCAGAAGCAAAACGTACTTTCACCAATTCATCTGTAATCAAGTCTTTGTTTACCACAAACATGGACAAGGTTTTTTTGATGCCTTCTTCTGTCAATACAGGATTTGCATGCGCTTTCAGTGCTGCTGTTTGTTTTGCACCACCTGTACCCATAGACACAATACCCAAAACACGCTCTGGATAATCAAGTGCCAATTGGAAAGCCAACCAACCACCTAAAGAGTTACCCACTAACCACGTTTTTTCGATACCCAAAGCATCTAAAGTACGTACCGCATGATCGACCCAAGCACGAATACCATAAGCAGTATCTGGTGCAACAACAGTTTGACCATAACCAATCGTATCAATTGCGATACAACGTGCTTGCTCACCAATTTGTGGCAAATTTAACCACCAGTTTGCAGCTGCAGAAACACCTGTACCTGAACCATGTAAAAACAGAATCGGTGTACCCTCACCTATTTCATGATAATGGGTAAGTTCACCCTCAGCTGTTTCAATCCATTTGTCTTCCAAACCGAAGAATGCATCAGTTTTATAATCTGGGATTTGTACAGTACTCATACCTATTCCTTTACAGTCTATCTATGGGTTGAATCCATTTAAAAACGCATCAATATGGATTCAAACTGACTAATTTACAGCTTCATAGTACCTGTGAATTTGAGTGAAATTGATACTTAATAACGATGACAAACTACAAAAAAACGATAATTTAAATGACTGTTTTCAATGTGTTTTTAATAGAATTTGTTTCAACAAGATCTGAATCAATATTGAATATTCCCTCTCCTGAGCAAGTTTTAAAGCACTGCTTTAAAATGAAGCGCAAGTGAGGGTTAGGGAGAGGTCTTATATTTTATTTGCAATAAATATAACACTTACACCCTATTCTTAAATGGATACGCGTAAGTAATTACATACAAATTTAAGTTAAAAACGATAGGTATACGTCGTCGCAATACGATTCTCTGTTAAATCCACAAATCCAGGTACATTGGCATAATTCACATTGATATACATCCATTGAAAACCAAGACCTTTAAGCTTACCCTCAGGAATTACATAATTTACAATCAAATTATCTTCCTGTTCCTTACCACGTGTACCATTGTTATTTTTAATATTTGAACCATCATAATGACGTGCAGTCACAGTCAAACCTTTGGCAATCGTATCTTTAAAATCATAGGTATAACCTAAACTCCAAGAACGCTCATCTTTACGAATAAAGCTCGCCACTGACCAATTCACCAAATACGGCTGTGGCACCCAACCTGAAAGTGTCGAGAACATCGCATTCACATTGCCCGTATCACCAAAAATCTGTTGATAGCCTGCATCTATCGTATGGTTGTCATGTGTCCACGCGCCACGCAAAGATAAGGCTTGGTTATCAATTGCACCATAAATCGCATCACCTGAATCTTGGTTATCGAAATAACGGATATGGGTCGCGATTTTATTGTGCTCATCCAGCTTTTTATTAAAAGCCAAACCGAGATAATTTTGGCGGTAAATATTTTCTACATCCGCATAGAAATAGCTTGCTGCCAACTCAGGTGTCACTTGATAGTCCACACCTGCGATTAGCATACTTTTGCTATCGCCTTCACGAACTTTACCTTTATCCGTATTTAATTCATTGGGCCACAATCCAAAATCATGCACCTGATTTTCATAACGTGCATTGACACCATCTAAATAGCCCAAAGTGAGTTTGGTATTTTTAAGGTCTTTAGATTCTAACCAAGCACCCTCAAATGTGGTGAGTAATTGGCGTGATGGGTCGAAATGCACCACAGGTGACATCGGTAAAATTTCACCCACTTTCAGTTCTGTTTGGCTGATTTTCGCTTTTAAAGTCGCACCCAATTTTGCATTATCACGGGCTTGCTCTTTGCTGTTGTAATCGTATGGCATGACATAGTCATTATCACCACGATCTCCACTTAAACGTAGAGCATATTGTGCCAAAACATCCACACCCACTTGCACAGGACCAAGTTCTGCATAACCAGATTTAGCATCCAATGTTACTGCCTGTGACCAACTACCAAAATCTTGAGGCTTAGTTTTATCAGGTTGATCAATTTGACGATCTAAGAAAAAGTTGCGAAATTTGAGCTGAACTTGACTGTCTTCTACAAACGCTGCATGCGTTGCCGTTGTCCCTAAAACTGCTGTTGCAGTACACATTGCTATCCATAATGATTGACGGCGCATCGTTGCTTTCCATAAAACAAAATCTGAGCGGACATCATGCGGAACTCTAGTTTTCGATAAAATCCGACTACAGTATTAAGTTTTATCTATGTTTTAACCACTCATCGTGGCATGATCTTTTTTTATTTATTTTTAATATATTTAAACAATAAGTCTTTTTTTAACCAATATTTCTCTTTAAGATTTTATCCTCACAAAATAATAGAGATTATTAACAAATAAATAAGATGATTATTATATTATGAAATCTTTTAGCGTTTTTAAGTTTAAAAATATTTTTAAATTTGCATTTTTATTTTTTTTATTTATAAGAAATAGCGTTTAAGTCAAAGGAATTTTCTATAGCAATTTATTTTACAGTCCACCCTTAGATTTAAATAACCACAAGCTAAACACATTATAAATATCATATTTTTATACCCACAAAGTATTTGAATCAAAAAGCAGACCTCAGTAAATTGAGTTGCGCTTTTCACAACTACTTACAGGATGTAAAACCTTATGAAAAGAATTCAGGCAGCATTACTTGCAACACCTTTATTGATTTTATCTCAAATCAGTTCTGCGGATTGGGTCAAAGACGCTGTCATTAAAACAGAACCTCAAACCATTCAATTACGCCATCAAATTCATCAACATCCTGAACTTGGCAACATGGAGTTTAATACTTCTAAATTAGTTCAAAAAGAACTCAAATCATACGGGATTGAAGTTAAAACTGGATATGCAAAAACTGGGGTAGTCGGTGTTCTCAAAGGTGCTTTACCTGGACCAGTGATGGCTTTACGCGCAGATATGGATGCCTTACCTGTTGAGGAAAAAACTGGTTTAAGTTTTGCCAGTAAAGTTAAGGCGCTCTATCAAGGAAAGCAAGAATCAGTGATGCATGCTTGTGGACATGACACACATACCGCAATGTTACTGAGTGCTGCCAAAGTTCTCGCTGAAAATAAGGATAAACTTGCGGGTACTGTCGTTTTTGTTTTCCAACCTGCTGAAGAAGGCGCAGCAGACATCGATAATTTTACCCAAGGTGACCAAATTGGTTCTCGTAAAATGATCGCTGATGGTGCTTTTAAGCAGAACAAACCCGAAGTTATTTTTGGCATTCATGTGATTTCAGGCATGCCAACTGGCAACCTGTTCTATAAAAGTGGTGCAATTTTAAATAGCGCAGATGAATTCCGCATTAAATTAACAGGTCAACAAGTTCATGCATCTATGCCATGGGCTGGAACTGATCCGATCGTGACTTCTGCTCAAGTGATTACCAATTTACAAACGCTCATCAGTCGCCAATCTAATCTAACCAAAGGCATGGGTGTTGTGAGTGTTGGACAAATTTCTGGCGGAACTGTGAGCAATGTTATTCCTGAGGAAGTTTCAATGGCGGGAACAATTCGTACAAATAACGAAGCTATCCGTCAGAATATTTTGAAAAAACTCCCAGAAATGGTGAAATTTACGGCACTAGCAAATAATGTGAAAGCCAATGTAGACATTTCATCTTATGCACCTGTGACCACAAATGATAAAACTTTAACTGAACTTACAGCACCAGCGCTCGAAACTGCGGTTGGCAAATCTCAATTACACCTCTTGGATAATAATGCGAGTCCAAGCGAAGACTTTGCCTATTATGGGAAATTAATGCCATCACTTTTTGTTTTCCTTGGCGCAACACCTGCTGACCAAGATATGGCAAAAGCCGCACCTAACCATAGTTCAGAATTTGTTGTCGATGATGCAACCCTAAAAACTGGGGTAGAAACACATGTCCGTTTTATTTTGAATTACCCATCTATTGCCAAGCAAGTTCAAGCTTCATGGAAAGCACAATAAGCTCTTTATTCAAAGCTTTTCACATCTAACTTTCGATCATTAACCGCACAAACACTCAATTTCAAAATGAAATTGAGTGGATTAACTTTGCCTATTTTTAGGCAATTTATTTCAAAACATCTTAACAAAGGACTTATTAAGATGAATAAAATTTTCACTCTACTTGCGCTTTCTACGCTCATTACTACCAGTTCTGTATATGCAGGAACAATCAATATTGGTGATTCAAAAACGGATTTAGGCGGCTTAAATATTGGAGGTGCTGTTCGTGGTGCTTATGTTTACAAAGACTTCGCCGATGATGTGAGCGAAGGCTCAACCAATGGGCAATTCAAATTTCTTGATATCAAGCTGATGTTAAATTATGAAAATCCCAATTGGCTTGCCTCTTTTGAAGCGCGTTGCTACCAACATGATCGTTTATGTGATGCGATCTTTGTCCGTGATGCTTGGCTTGGCTATAAACTCAATGAACATAGCCGTATTTCAGCTGGACAACAAGATGTTGAGTTTGGTTTTGGTCGATACTGGGGGAATACCAACTATGGTTCGCTCTTTTCATCAATGGGCTTTGAAGGTGTAGAAAACGTCGGTGTTAAGTACAAATTAAATCAAAATGATTATGCATTTACACTCGGATTTTATCCAAAAGATGGTGGAAATTTTAAAGGTGTCAGTAAAGATTCAAGCCGTTATGGTGTGAGTTATGTTGAGGCAGATGACATTGAAAATGGCACACATATTGAGGAAGAAAATATATGGGCTACACGCTTTGCCAAAACATTTAACATAGATTCAGAAAAAAACTTTAAAACTGAAGTGGGTGCTTCATATTTACACTCTGACTTAGACAATCGAATCAGTGGTGAAACGGGTAAACGAGACTCTTGGAATGCATTTGCAACAACGGATTATCAAAACTGGCAGTGGTTGATTATCGCAGGGCAACAAAAAGTAGATAATGCAGATGCATTACGTCCACACGATTCAACCTTAGGTGCTCGAGATTACTCTTATCAAGTTGCAAATGATGGCAAGTTTATGTTGAACGAAATCAATTACTCAATTAAACAACCTTTTGAAAATGTGCCTGAAATTAAACCTTATCTGTCTTATGGAAAATACTATAAGGATCAACAAGGATATCTAGATTCAGAACGAATCAATGCGGGTGTATATTTCTTCTATAAAGACATTGGCGTTCAAGCAGAATATATCATCAGTAAAAATGACCCTGCTGTCGGTGGTAGTAGCACTTCACTTGCTCAAGGTGACAATCAGGACACCAATAAAATGTTTGCTTTTTCAATTGGGTATTTTTTCTAAAATTTAATACTTGATTTGATATTTGAGATTAAATTTCCCAATCCATAAAAAGTACAGGATCAACCCTGTACTTTTTTCTTTCTTGAACAATATTGCTCATCAGCGTTTTAAGCATTCGCCTCTTTAGCTTTAGACATAGTCAATGCAAGATCTTCGATCATATCTTCCTGACCACCCACCGTACCACGACGACCCAATTCAAGTAGAATTTCACGAGCTGATACGCCATATTTAGCTTCAGCACGTTTCGCGAATAATAGAAATGAAGAATACACGCCGGCATAACCCAAAGTCGCTGCATCACGATCCGCACGAATCGGTTGTTGCATCATCGGTACAATCAATTCTTCAGCAATATCCTGTACTTTGAACAGATCCACACCTGTTTCCATCTGCATACGGTTCGCTACAGCAACAAACAGCTCAAGTGGTGTATTACCCGCACCTGCACCCAAACCTGCAGAAGCCAAATCGACACGTTTTGCACCTGCATCAACTGCAGCCACAGAGTTTGCCACACCCATACCTAAGTTATGGTGACCGTGGAAACCGATTTCGATTTCTGCTGCTAAATTTGCACGCAAGATTCCGACACGATCAGTCACATCTTGTGGAAGCATATAACCTGCTGAGTCAGTCACATAAATACAGTTCGCACCATAAGACACCATTTTCTGTGCTTCTTCGAGTAATTTCTCAGGAGTAGCCATGTGTGCCATCATCAGGAAGCCCACAGTATCCATACCAAGTTTACGCGCAGCAGTGATATGCTGTTCTGAAACATCCGCTTCCGTAGAATGCGTTGCCACACGAATGGTTGCGACACCCACATCATGCGCCATTTTCAAATGGTCAACCGTACCGATACCAGGAAGTAAAAGCGCTGAAACTTTAGCTTGTTTTAAATTCGGAATAACCGCTTTTAAATATTCTTCATCAGTTGCAGCAGCAAAGCCATAGTTGACTGAGTTACCACCCAAACCGTCACCATGTGTCACTTCGATTAACGGTACGCCCGCATCATCGAGTGCAGTTGCAATGGCAACCATTTGCTCAGGGGTTGTTTGATGGCGCATCGGGTGCATACCATCACGTAAAGTCATATCATTAATAATAATCTTAGACATGAAGATGCTCCTTATGCTTCTACTTGGTTAGCGATCAGACGTTCTGCAAACATTTCTGCGGTACGTGCAGCAGCTGCGGTCATGATGTCGAGGTTGCCTGCATATTTAGGTAAATAGTCACCCAGACCTTCAACTTCCAGGAACATAGATACGCGGTTGCCATCAAATACAGGACCATTCACTAGTTTATAACCTGGTACATATTTCTGAACTTCCTTGATCATGGCATGCACAGATTCAGTGATTGCAGCCTGGTCAGGCTCACCTTCCACCAGGCAATGCACTGTGTCACGCATCATCAGTGGTGGCTCAGCTGGGTTAATGATAATGATCGCTTTACCTGCTTTTGCACCGCCAACTTGCTCAATTGCACCCGCAGTGGTACGTGTAAACTCATCAATATTTTTACGTGTACCAGGACCGACAGATTTGGTTGATACCGTCGCAATAATTTCACCATACTCAACCGCCTGAACACGTGAAATCGCAGCCACCATCGGAATAGTCGCCTGACCACCACAAGTCACCATATTTACATTTGGCAATTCACCTTGTTCAAGCAAAGCCTCAAGGTTGACAGGTGGAACACAGAATGGGCCAATTGCCGCAGGCGTTAAGTCGATCATCTGTACGCCAAGCTCGTTGAGCTTACGGCTGTTTTCAGCATGTACGTATGCAGACGTTGCATCGAAAGCGATTTTAATGTCGTCAGCAATGACGTGAGGAAGCAGACCATCCACACCTTCAGCAGTGGTTTTAATCCCCATTTTTGCAGCACGTGCCAAACCTTCAGATGTTGGGTCAATCCCCACCATCCATACAGGTTCTAAAAACTCACTGCGTTGTAATTTATAAAGTAAATCAGTACCAATATTCCCTGGACCGATCAATGCACATTTAATCTTTTTCATGAACAATATCTCTTAACGCTAAGTTGTAAAATGCAGGCGTTGTAAAACTTAAGACCTGGTAAAATTCAATTTTATTCAGCCGCAAAAGCCGCAGTCACTGAACCAAAACCTTCAATTTCCACAACAAATTCATCACCCGCATGTGCCACAACCATTGGCCCAAGCGCACCAGTCAAAATAATGTCACCTGCCAGAAGTGGACGACCACGACGTACCATTTCATCTGCTAACCAAACAGCTGCATTCAATGGGTTTGAAAGACATGCTTTACCCACACCTTGAGAAACCACTTCACCACTACGCGTCATGGTCATTTTGCAATTTACAAGGTCAAGATTTTCAAGTTTCACAGGCTTAGAGCCGAGGACATAGGCTGCAGAAGACGCATTATCAGCAACAGTATCAATCAGTGAAATTTTCCAGTTTTCGATACGGCTATCGACCACTTCAACTGCAGGCAAGGCATATTCAGTCGCACTGATAATGTCTGCATAGGTGTGTTTTTCCTGGGTTAGATCTTTATTGATTACTAACGCAATTTCAGCTTCAACTTTCGGCTGAATCAATAAACCTGCAGGAATGGCTTCACCATCACCAAATGCCATATCTGCAAACAGCATTCCAAAATCTGGAGAATCAACACCTAACTGCTTTTGCACTGCAATTGATGTCAGACCAATTTTGCGCCCTACTAAACGACGACCCTCAGCAATCGCACGTTTGGTATTTTCTTCCTGAACGGCATAGGCGATATCTACATCGGCACTTTCACCCCCAAGTTGTGGACGAACAGGCGCTATCGCCGTTTTTGATAATTCAGCTTCTCTTAAAGCCAAAGCAACCGATTCAACACTTGTTTGAACAACAGCAGAATTCGACATCATGTTTCCTTAAACTGCAAAATGGACTGAATACCGTTTTAGATGGCTGAATCTCGACATTACCCAATGAGAGATTTTGCTTGAATGATCAGATCAATCTCTGCAGTTCTACTGCATCTGAACACCATTTTTCTTTAAAACGTGTACTTTTATGAACAGTTTAAGCATCGGTAAATTGCTGTTTTTGTGCCAATACTTATTTTATTTATGACAATAGTTAGAACCTATAAATCTTTATCCATATTTTTAGATGAATAAACAAGCGTTAAAAATCAATTAGAAATACCCGTAAATTACTCAGAATTCAGGTCGTTGTTATTTTTGAGGGAACTTTATTCTACGACTAAAAGCTAATATAGAGATGAACAAAAAATGACTTTTTCAGCCGAGAAATAACAGAGCAATACAATCTTTTAAATATGAAAAAAGGGCAAAAGTGAATGACTTTGCCCTTTTCTTTATGAGAATGAAGCGACGATGGATATTGATTAAACCACGTCTTTAAGCTGAACCTGTTGAAGTAAAAAATCATGCAAAGTGCTGACATCATTTGCAATCGTTAATGGATTAAAGCTTTGTAAAACATCAATACGATGTACCCCATAACTCACGCCTACACGTGGCATCGCAATGTTTTTCGCCATTTCCAGATCATAAGAAGTATCACCGACCATAATCGCACGATCAGCCTGAATCCCTGTGTGTTGTAAAATTTCAGCCAACATTAATGGATCAGGTTTGGACTTGGTTTCACTCGCTGCACGGGTCACAGCAAATAAATCATGACTATTGGTTTGCCCTAAAACACGATCTAAACCTTTACGACTTTTCCCTGTTGCCACTGCCAATTTGATGCCTTGATCATGCAAATCATGCAACATTTCTGACACACCTGCAAACCACTGATCACCTTTGGAATGCTCAACATAATGATCACCATAGCATTTTAAAATTTCTGTATGCAGTTCAGGCACAGTTGGAAATAAAACCTGAGCCACTTCAGGCAAACCTAAACCGATAATACTTTTTGCAGCTTCAGGTGTTAAAGGTTGCTCAAATTGCTCAGCAGCAAACAATAAACTCGCCACAATCTGCCCGACAGAATCAAACAGTGTCCCATCCCAGTCAAAAATAATCAGTTCTACAGGTTTTTGCATGTTTATTTCCAATAAGTTCCCTCTCCTGAGCAAGTTTTAAAGCACTGCTTTAAAACGAAGCGCAAGTGAGGGTTAGGAAGAGGTAAAAATTTCTCAAATACTTTTAATTACGCAACAGGCTTATCCGCTTTCTGCGATCTTAACTGCGCCACCAAACTCTGCATATCTTCAGGCAAAGGCGCTTCAATCACAGGATAGCCTGGAATTTCCAAACGCATCGCATGCAGACACAAACGACGTGGATTTGGTCCACGATATTCAGTTTCATGCCCATACTTATCATCCCCAACGAGTGGATGACCAATACTCAAACCATGTACACGAATCTGATGGGTACGCCCTGATAGCGGTGAGGCATGTACCAAAGTTGCATGCATAAAGCGTTCAGCGACTTTCCATTGTGTCTTGGATTCTTTACCGTCTTTTGACACACGTACACGACGTTCGCCATTTGCCAATTCATAGCGCAATAAAGGTTGATCAATCAATTGATTGTCTAAGCTCACCTGACCTTTGGCAATTGCAGCATAAGTCTTACGAATTTTATGTTCACGCAACAAATCTTGTAGCGTTTTGAGTACGCTACGCTTTTTACTGATCATCACCAAACCAGATGTATCACGGTCAATACGGTGAATCAGTTCCAGATATTTTTTACCTGTTGCAGCTCGCAAACCTTCAATCAAGCCATACGCCACACCACTACCACCATGTACTGCGATGCCTGAAGGTTTATTGACCACCATTAAACCTTCATCTTCATAGACCACACGGCTTAATAAACTTTGCGCCACCTTATCTGACACAGGCACAGCAGACTCATCTTTTTGCTCAAAGCGAATCGGTGCAACACGGATCTGATCGCCAATCGCGAGCTTGGTTTCAGCCTTAACGCGTTTTTTATTGACACGAACTTGACCCTCACGAATCAAACGATAGATGCGGCTTTTTGGCACACCTTTTAAACGTGAAAATAAAAAATTATCAATACGTTGAGCTTCCTGATGTTCGTCGACTTCAAACCAGGTGACACTTTGCCAGTCTTGCGTAGAATTCATACAGTTACGATGACCTAATAAAACGAAATTTTGATTAAAAACTGATCACTTAGACTATACATTTCATACAAAATAACCGTATAGCCCATAGGCAGATGATGCAAGGTTTGCTATAGTCAGCGCACGGATACCACCGTAAGTGAACTTTATTATCTGTATTTCAGAAACTTTTGAAACAAAAAACTTTTTGAAAGCACAGACAGAATAAAGCATTCACCCAAAGCTCGGAATGGTCCCAAAAGAATACGCCGACGCCGAAGGCTTTATTATATCGGCAAAAAGACAAACTGTTGCGTTTAATTGTACTTAAAGTACAGAAATCGGTTTGTTTAAAAATATATGTCGCCAAACTGGTCATTATCCAGCATTTGGTTTTTAAACATAAACTGATACACATCAGCCAAGTCGCTTTAGAGTGTTATTCAGGACATAAGTGTCTGAGGTATTGGAACTGCACATTTTGTAAAGATACGATGATAATTCCGTATCAAGACGCACTCACCAAAGTTGAGATGATCTTCGAGCAATGTGACAGTGAAAGACGATCAAATCCGTCATCCAATGCACCACTTTCAGTGCCAGTGAAAACCTCAAAACTTTAATTGTGCAAAGATTAAAGAAAGTATTGCAACATCAATACGGAAATACAGGTATCAAACCCTCGCCTGAGCTCACAACTCAGTCAGCAACTTAAATCATACTGGATGTTTTTGGTTTAAGTCTTGATCCAATATTTTAGATGTTCGCTTTATTTAGATAAATAGCGAGTTGTTGGTGTGGATCACTATTAGGTGTTACACCCATGAAACGTATGTTGATCAATGCAACACATGCCGAAGAAGTTCGCGTTGCACTCATCACTGGTCACCGTCTTTACGATTTCGACTTAGAAAATCGTACACGTGAGCAAAAGAAAGCCAATATTTATAAAGGTCATGTCACTCGCGTAGAGCCTTCTTTAGAAGCTGTATTTGTAGAATATGGTGCAGGTCGTCAAGGCTTCTTGTCGATGCGCGAAATTGCCAATACTTATTACAAAGCAGATCCTCGCCAAACTTCAAATATTCGTGAATTAATCACGGAAGGTACAGAACTTCTTGTTCAAGTTGAAAAAGAAGAACGTGGCAATAAAGGTGCTGCCCTTTCTACTTATATTTCACTTGCAGGTCGTTATTTGGTACTTATGCCAAACAACCCTAAAGGTGGCGGTATCAGTCGTCAAATTTCAGGTTCAGTTCGTGAAGAGTTGAAAGAAATGTTGGCGTCTTTAAATACTCCTCGTGGGATGAGCGTGATTGTTCGTACCGCAGGTATTGGTCGTTCACAAGAAGAATTACAACTCGATTTACAACATTTATTAGACCTTTGGGCGCAAATCCAGGGGACTGCAAATTCTGGTCCATCTCCAATGTTGGTGCATCAAGAAGCAGGTGTAGTAACACGTGCGATTCGTGATTACCTACGTGATGACGTTGCAGAAATTTTAATTGATTCTGAGCAAGCCTATAACGAAGCATATAACTTTGTTAAAGCGGTAATGCCAAACCAACTCGACAAACTCAAAACTTATACTTTAAATGAACCATTGTTCGCTCATTTTGGTATCGAAAGCCAAATCCAAACGGCTTATGAACGTGAAGTAAAACTTCCTTCCGGTGGTTCTATTGTCATCGACCAAACTGAAGCATTGGTTTCTATTGATATTAACTCTGCGAAATCTACCCGTGGTCATGATGTTGAAGAAACAGCATTAAGTACTAACTTAGAAGCAGCTGAAGAAATTTCTCGTCAACTCCGTTTACGTGATATTGGCGGTTTAGTCGTGATCGACTTTATCGACATGACCAAAGAACGCAACCAACGTATGGTTGAAGCGAAACTTCGTGAAGCGACGCAAAGCGATCGCGCACGTATCCAATTCGGTCAATTATCACGTTTTGGTTTAATGGAAATGAGCCGTCAACGCTTACGCCCATCACTTGAAGAAGCAACAGGTTATGTCTGCCCTCGCTGTCATGGCACAGGTATGGTACGTGACTTACGTTCGCTTTCTCTTTCAATCATGCGTAAAGTTGAAGAGATTGCACTCAAAGAACGTCATGGTGAAGTTCAAGTTGAAGTGCCTGTAGAGATTGCAGCATTCTTATTGAATGAAAAGCGTCACAGTCTTGTTTACTTAGAACAAACCTCAAATGTACGTGTGACTGTATTGCCACATCCACATTTAGAAACACCACATTACGAAATTTCATATAACCCTGAAGGCTTTGCGCCAACAAGCTATGAACGTACTGAAGCAACTCGTTCAAGCGAAAAAGAATTGGGTTATGAGTCATCTGAGTGGCATTTAGAAGAAGAGCAAGCACATCAGCACACTGCTGCGCCTGTTCAAACTCAAAACAATAAGCAAGGCAAAAAACAACAAAGCCAACCACAAGCTCAGCAACAGCAAAGACAACAAGCTGTTCAAGCTCAAGTTACGCAACCATCATCAAGCCCATGCGCTTGGTTAGAAAACTTGTTCGTCCAAAAACAAGCAGCAACTGTAGATCAGTCACGTACTGCGAATAATGCAGCAGCGTCTATTGAACAAATGGTCAATGGTGGTGCTGTAAGCCGTGGTCAATTCGGTCAAGTCAATCAAGTGCCTTCTGCACCAACGATTGAAGCACGTGTTGTACCTGAAACCAATGCTTACCTTTCACACGCGCCTGCTCAAAAGCAAGAACCACGAGAGTATGAAAAGCATGTTGAACGTGAGGACAAACCTCAACGTAACAACAAAAACAAAAATCGCAATAAGCACAAAGAGCAACGCGATCAATCAAATGATCAACATCAGGTGATTGAAGAAGTTGTTCAGGTGACTCGTCAGGAACAACGCCAAGAGCAGCGTCAGGACAATCGCCAAGAACAACGTGATCAACGTCGTCAGCAAAAACAACAACGTCCTCAGCATGAACAACATGCAGATGCGAACAATAATGCTGAACAAGCTGTTCCACGTCGTGACCGCAATCAACAACAGCGTCCACAACGACCAAACCGTCATCGTGACCACAGTGTGTTTAATGGTGAGCAACAACCTGCTCAAGTGAATACACCTGCTGTTGAAACACAACAAGCGGCTCAAAATCAACAACCTAAAGTTGAATTCGTTGATGCGCCTCAACAGGCTCAATTAACTACAGCTTTGGTTGTAAATATTGATCAAGCGCAAAGTGAAATTGTGGCATTAACACCGCCTCAACAAGCACCTGCACCTGCGAAGCAACAAAAGCATCGTCGTGAAGCTAAAGCTGAAGTTGCCGTTGAAGCACCAACTGCTACACCAGAAGCAAATACGACACCTGTAGAGCAAGCACCTGTTGTAGAAGTTCAAGCTCAACAACCTGTTCAACGTGCGAGTAATGACCCGCGTCAAAAGCGCCGTCAACAACGTGAAGCCGCTCAAGCCAAAGCTGCTGCACCAAAACTTAATCCGTCTCAAGTACCGACCTTAGGTCAGTATACTGTACGTAGCTTGATTACTCATGTTTATGGTGATGATTGTGCTGTATTGATTGAACAGTTTGGATTAATCCCAACGTTCAACCGTGCATTGGCGAAGTTCACAGAAGAATATGCTGCAATACTTACTGTTGTAGAAACTTCTGAACCTGCGGTTAAACAACCAGTGACACGTGATGTTGCTGTGACTAAAGCTGCACCTGAAGCTGAGCCTGCGGAAGTGTTAGACCTAACACCACCAAAGCCAGAAAATGACCGTCGTGTAGCTAATGATCCACGTGAACGTCGTCGTTTAGCCAAACAAGCGGCTGCTCAAGCAAAGCAAGAGCATCAAGCTGAAGTTGTGAAAACAGCTGAATCTGATGTTGTTGAAGCAGCACCTGTTCAAGCTGAAGCAACAACTGAAACTATCGCAACTGAGACTGAAGCAACCACACCAGTTGAAGCAGTAGAAACAGAAGCTGCACCAGTGGTTGAAGAAGCAAAAGTTGAAGTTTCAGTAGAAACTGATGCTGTTGTTGATACAACAAAAGAAGCCGAAGCTGAAAAACCACAGCAATCGCTTGCATTGGAAACAGCTGAAACTGTGAAAGATGAAGCAACGCAACAAGCTGAGACTGTTGCGACAGATGAAAAACCTGCTCGTCCACGTCGCCCACGTGGTCGTCCACCAAAAAAAGCAACACCACCAACAGCTGAATAACTAGTAATTATTTGCTCAAATGCTGTTGTTTAAAAAGAACCTAGTCATTTCGATGGCTAGGTTTTTTTGTTATTTTGAATAAATTACAAATACATTTGTCAGATTAGGTTGATTGCACTAGACCAAATCTATTAAAAAGACAGCTGTATAGAGTTATTTTTATTCTTTATATTATGCTTAACATGAAAATACTTAATGTTCGGTCTAATATTAAGCATAAATATGGTTTGCAAATTAGAAGCAAATAAATTGTATCGGATGACGAAAAATAAATAGGATTGATATGAGCCAAACCACACAGACCGATTTGATCGGTTTTGCTGATGTAGCAGAGCGCTTGCCAAAATTCATCAATAAAATTCCCAATCTACTCAGCGGGCTGAAACAAGCTTATATCAGAACGCCGAACTCGCCTGCTGGTCTTGGTCTTGCATTTGAACGCGCAACAAAGAACAACCCTTATGGTGATGCGTTATTGTTTGAAGAGCAACGCTACAGCTATAAAGAGCTCAATAACTGGGCGAATCAAATTGCACATTTTTATCTTTCAATTGGGATAAAAAAAGGCGACACCGTTACAGTAATGGTTGAGAATCGTCCTGAACTCTTAGCAACCATTATTGCCTTTGCTAAACTCGGCGTGACTTCAGCGCTCGTCAATACATCGCAAACTGGTAAGGTACTGACACATAGCATTAACCTTGTAAAACCCGTTGCTATTGTTGTTGGTGAAGAATGTCGAGTAGCCGTCGATGAAATTCGTCAAGACTTAGCGATTCAACCTGAAAATTTCCACTGGTTTGCAGATCAAGAAACGCAAAAAGATGCAGGAAAAGCACCAAAAGGTTATATCAACCTTGCTGAAGTTTTAGAACAATTTCCAAAATTTAATGTGCCTACGACACATAGTGTCAAAGGCAAAGACGGCTTATTTTATATTTATACCTCTGGAACGACAGGCTTACCTAAAGCAGTGATTTTCTCAAACAGCCGTTGGACACTGGCATACGGTACATACGGTCACGTACTTAATCTCAATGAAGATGATGTAATGTACTGCACCCTACCGCTTTATCACGCAACAGGTATGGTGGTGTGCTGGTGTGGTGCAATCGCAGGGAGTTCAGCCTTTGCAATTCGTCGCAAATACTCAACCTCAGCATTTTGGACAGATGTACAAAAATTTAATGCTTCTGCGATCGGCTATGTCGGAGAACTCTGTCGCTACTTGATGGATGCACCAGCCTCTGAAAATGACCATAAACACCGTGTAACCAAGATGATTGGTAATGGTATGCGTCCAAATATTTGGGGCAAATTCAAAGAGCGTTTTGGTATCCAAGAAATTCTTGAACTTTATGCATCAAGTGAAGGTAATGTCGGTTTTAGTAATATCTTTAACTTTGACAATACGGTTGGTTTCTCTCCTACACCGTATGCAATCGTTCAATTTGATAAAGAAAAGAATGAAGCCGTTCGTGATAACAAAGGGTTCTGCACAAAAGTTCAAAAGGGTGAAGTGGGCTTATTGATTGGTAAAATTACCAAACGCTCTCCTTTTGATGGCTATACAGACCCTGAAAAGAATAAATCCGTGATCATGAATGACGTCTTTAAAAAAGGCGACTCGTACTTTATTACAGGTGATTTGGTTCGTGATATTGGTTTCCGCCATGCACAATTCGTCGATCGTTTAGGCGATACCTTCCGTTGGAAAGGTGAAAATGTCTCAACCACAGAAGTTGAGAATATTTGCAGTGAATATCCAAAAATTACTGAAGCGGTGGTTTATGGTGTAGAAATTCCAAATACCAATGGTCGTGCAGGTATGGCAGCCATCACCTTACATGATGGACAAGAACTTACAGAACAAGATCTTAGCCAAATGGTTTCAGACTTCAAAAAGAACCTCCCTGCTTATGCAGTTCCCGTGTTCTTACGCATTCAAGAAGTGGTTGAAACGACGGGTACTTTTAAATATCAGAAGAATAAATTGAAGGAACAAGCCTTTGATCCTGCAAAAACTTCTGATCGTTTATTGGTTTTATTACCGAATGCCAATGCCTATTGCGATGTCACTTCTGAAATCTATGCCAATATTGAAGCGTATCAATACCGTTTCTAAATTCATATAAATATGACGATTCAAACAAAAAGCCCTGTTTTCAGGGCTTTTTTTATTTAATTTGTGTTATTTATAACCGAACGTTGCAAACTTTCTTATTTTTTACTTGCGCTCTATCAATATCTTGCTAAAATACGCACCATCAAACAAAGTGGTGTTTAAAACTTTTTTAGTTTCTTACACTGCGTATTCAATACTTTTGAATATCTGTTTAGGGTCGTTAGCTCAGCTGGTAGAGCAGCGGACTTTTAATCCGTTGGTCCCGCGTTCGAATCGCGGACGACCCACCACTTATTGTTTGACCTGCAAAGGATCTTAATCCGTAATCGCAAATATAGGCTATTTCATATACCTATAGAAAATCATAGATTTTCTCTTGCGTTCGGACGAAACGTTGTTTCGTTAATCCTCACTCAGGGTCGTTAGCTCAGCTGGTAGAGCAGCGGACTTTTAATCCGTTGGTCCCGCGTTCGAATCGCGGACGACCCACCATTTATTTAAGCTTTTCCTGAAAGCTGTTAGATGACACAAGTTATCCAACATCAAAGACTACGCGCTTCGCTTGTCTTGCAAAAATTTTAAAATGTTATTTTAAAATTTTCTCAGGGTCGTTAGCTCAGCTGGTAGAGCAGCGGACTTTTAATCCGTTGGTCCCGCGTTCGAATCGCGGACGACCCACCATTCTTTCTTAAGGCTTCTTTCTGTACGACTTCAGTACAACCATAGAAACGAAACCTGCAAGTTCCGACCAAGACCAAACATCTCCTTTCAGATGCTTCGCCATTCTCGAAATTTTGCTACATCGATGTTGCAAAGTATTATTCTTGTCTTACTAGATCAAGTATTTGACATTCAAAATGTTAGATAACAAATATTCTCTAGTATTCAAAACTACGCGCTTCGCTTGTCTTGCAAAAAGCTCTTTAGCTTTTCATACAAAACAATGGGCTTTGTAATATATCGATAGAAAATCATAGATTTTCTCTTGCGTTCGGGTGAAACGTTGTTTTGTTGGATTAAGTATCTGATCTCAAAAAGGTTAGTTGACGAATATGGCCTAGTGTTAAAAAACTACGCGCTTCGCTTGTCTTGCAAAAAGCTCTTTAGCTTTTCATACGAAACAATGGGCTTTGTAATATATCGATACCGATAGAAAATCACAGATTTTCTCTTGCGTTCGGGTGAAACGTTGTTTCACTCATCCTCACTCAGGGTTGTTAGCTCAGTTGGTAGAGCAGTAGACTCTTAATCTATTGGTCGTGGGTTCGAACCCCACACAACCCACCATATTTTTATTCTCAATAAAAACAGATATTCACATCTGCCTCATTCGTTCTAAAATAATTTTCTTGCTTTAAATACAATAATGCTTTGTCTTACTAATGATCAAATCGCGTCAACACATAAGCTTTGGTCGGTGCGATATTATTTTGTTGAAAATACACTTTATTTTTTTCAGTACCGTTCAAGATCTTATCTAAATCCATGACTAAATTCTTGTGCGCATCTACTTTATAATAAAATTGAATACCTTCTATACGATTCACAATAATCTCTCGATTCGCTTCATCATAGGCCCATGTATTTTTTTGATAAGATCGATTCGACTTAATATCATTATTTTCATAAGTCATTTTCCCCATATAAACAAGGGTTCTATGTGCAGTACCATCTGGCAATAAATTGATAATAAATTCTGAATTGCCTTGATCACACATTGCAAATGGGTCTTCACAATTAATTTGCACATGATAACGCCCAACAAGCTGCTGAGCTTTTGGAGTCATCGTTTCTGAAGGTTGATCTAGAGCATTGACTTCTGAAGCCGTTGGTAAAGTCGCCTGCCCAGCCACTTCAGTGAGCTTTTTCCCATGCTGCACTTCATCATGTTGCGTCAACGCTCCCTGATTAAGCACGTCATTCGATGAACTCGCTGAACCCGAACGATCTTGTTTATTATTTGTTGTTGAGGAATCACATGCAGTAAGCGCCACACAGCAACTGAATGTCATCACTCGAACAAAACTTATTCCATTGAATACAACATACATAAATCAAAAAACCCAACAATTAAATCGACAGATTTACCCATTTGGCAAAGCACAACTGCGATACACATCAAATATTCATATTTATCTGTATATTTTAGGGTGTTGTCACATTTCTCGAAATCTTAAGCGGCTATTTTTTACAAAAGTATAAAAAACTGATCTATTCCGCCGAATAATGCTTATATTTACTTCGTTTTTTAGAATACTCTGGATGGTATAAATCTTTATTGTTACATAGCATTAACAAAATTAATGTGTGATTCACTTGAAGAATTCAGTAAAAGTCCCATTATTAAATTATCAAGATTCATTTATAGAATGATTGATAGCAAATCACTGAAGGAGAGTTAAATGGCCAATTCTGGTTTATATCGTTCTAACCGACACAATATGATCGCCGGTGTAATGGGCGGTATTGCTGAACGTCTTGGTTGGAATGTGACATTATTACGAATTATCTTCGTTGTTGTTTCATGTATGAGTGCGGCTTTTCCAGGGATTCTTGTCTATTTAATTCTTTGGTTGCTAATACCAAAACAGGATTTACGCTTAGATAGCACATACAGCTACCAACGCCCTACGCGTACTATTTACGAAGAGAAAACGCATTAATTTCAACAGTTTTAAATTTTAAATAGTTTCCCTTTTTCAAGCTACACCAGTTCCCCCAAACTGCTGTAGCTTTTTTTTATTCTCAATTAAAGTTTAGATTGATTTAACTGCTGTTGTAATACAGCAATCATATCTGCACGACTAATGATCCCCACCAGTTTTTGCTGTTCGACCACAGGAATATAGTTAAATGATCGCTCAACAAAATAAGGTACTAAGTCCTGAATGGGTTGTTGCGGTTGTGCAGTGATCACTTTGCGATTCATGATTTGTTTAACCAGATGCTCCCATGATGCACGAGGATCTGCCGCACGTTTAAACCATTCCACGACGTCATAAAGTGCCAATGTTCCAACCAATTCATGTTGTGAATTGATCACAGGCAGACTCATCAAATTCACTTTTTTAAATTTATCTAATGCCTTATGAATATCATCTTGCTCATCCAAACTAATCACATCTTTGGTCATAATATCTTGGCAAAGATATTGACTGACATTTCGAGCATTGGCTTTTTCTTGTGCTTCTAAAATGATTTTTTGTAGATCGTATTCACTAATATCCAAAAGCTGAGTTTGATGCTCTAAAACCTCTTGAATATCTTGAGGTTGAATGGTGACTTTCTGTGTCGGTGTTGGGTCTTTGGAACGTGTATTGACTTGTGCAACTTGTGGGTATTGTTTCCCCAACAATCGGTTGAAAATAATCGCCACAACCAACAATAATACAGAATTTAATAAAACTGGATAGAAAATAAAGTGATAACCCAATTGGTGAACTGACTCTCCACCTAGCACTGCAGTAATCGCAACAGCACCACTTGGTGGATGCAATGAATCTGTAGTCATCATCAGAAAGATTGCTAAAGCAACTGCAATGCTAAATGCTTCCGTTTGATTGGAAATAAATAGTGCGCAAGTTACCCCTAAAATCCCTGCAATGGTATTCCCTACCACCATATTCCACGGTTGTGCCAATGGACTTGCAGGTACAGCAAAGAGCAATACGGATGAAGCTCCCATTGGTGCGATATACCATGCGTTAAAGTCACCGAGTACATACCAACTGATAAGTGAAGATATTGCCAAGCCCAGTAATGCGCCAAGTCCACACAACAATCGGTCTTTTAGCGGTAAAACTTTAAAATTGGGTTTTAAGGTATTTAACCATTCAAGTTGGGTATGAAACACGTCGTTCCTTTGCTATTACACTTAGAAATACAATTGTACGAATTTCTTAGGAAAAGATATATTACTATTACACCTTTATTGGTTTTTATAATATCTCAGGTCATTTATAAGCACCATTACTCAGAATAAAACACCTCTCTTTTCAAATCATGAGAAATAAAGCATCCTAAGAGAATGAGCTTTCATATTACTTTTACGTGAGCCACTTCGTGCTTTTTTGACTTTAATAAGTGCTCTAATGTATAACATTATTTTCCAATTTTGCAGTGCATCCAATGGAAATATAATGAATAGAACCGATGTGATAGCACTTTTACTTTGCGGTATTGCTGCCATCTTACATGGACTAAGTGGCATGGGTTTCCCCATGATCAGTACCGCAGCATTATCCTCAATCTATTCATTAAGTACCGCAGTTGCCTTAGTCCTGATCCCTTGCCTGATTTTGAATATATTCATGCTTAAAACCAATGATTCTCAAGGTTTTATTAAAAGCATTACCCTTATTCTTCAAAAAAACTGGATGCTGATTCTCAGCAGTGTGATTGGGAGTTATATTGGTGTCCATCTGCTATTAAAAATTCCAGAGCAATACCTTAAACTGGCTTTAGGCAGTGTAATTTTATTCTATATTGCCGATCAACTTCGAAAAACGCCCCTCCATATTGCAACAACACCAGTCAATATGCTGATTTTTGGACTATTTGCTGGCGTTATAGGTGGTGCAACCAATGCGATGGCTCCATTTTTAATGATGTACTTGCTTAGTTCTGAACATTCTAAAGATGAAGTTGTCATTATTAGCAATTTGAGTTTTATTGTCAGTAAACTGATTCAGTTAATTATTCTTTATCCTGTTATTTTGACCTTTAATGAAGTTCAAAATAAGCTATTAGTATTGATTTGCGTCATTTGTCTTTTATTTGCATGGATTGGAAGCAAAATTCGGCAGCATATCTCCCAAAAATTGTTTAAGAAAATTGTTTTGGTCTTACTTAGTTTATTGGGCTGTAATGCACTTTGGCAAGCATATTTACTGTTTTAGCAATATAAAACAATAACTTAATATTTTTAATATTATTTATTTTCACGATTCTACGAATGATCTTTTTGGACGAAAACAACCTAAGGAGCTTTGCTTATGGATCCTAGCAATTTACAAACACCCACCAATGTCATGCCAAAAGGCATGATAAAAGGTTGGATCATTATTCTAATTGCAGCAGTGTTGGCGTATACCCTTTTTCAGGTTTTACCTTATGATGAAAATGCCAATAAAGGTTTAGCACTACTCGCATTTATTGGAATTTTATGGCTCACTGAAGCTATTCACATCACCATTACTGCCTTATTAGTTCCAGTACTTTCAGTCTTATTTGCAATGCCAATGATGAAAGCTGGTGAAATAGTGCCGATTACCACTCAAACGGCTTTAGCAACATTTGCAGATCCGATTATTTTCCTATTTTTTGGTGGTTTTGCACTCGCAACAGCGCTACATATCCAAAAACTTGATCGTAAGATTGCGATGTGGATTATTTCATTATCTGGCGGTCATCTAGGGATTTCTGTTTTGGCGATCTTTATCGTCACAGCAGTATTGTCGATGTGGATTTCCAATACAGCAACCGCAGCCATGATGTTACCTTTGGCAATGGGCTTACTGTCACATTTGGATGCAGCAAAAGAACGTAAAACCTTTGTCTTTATTTTATTAGGGATTGCCTATTCAGCGAGTATCGGTGGGCTGGGTACCGTAGTTGGCTCACCACCGAATGCGATTGCAGCTAAAGCCTTAGGTTATGACTTTGCTGAATGGATGAAAATCGGTTTACCGATGATGCTGATCATTTTACCTGCAATGCTGGTTAGCCTTTATCTTGTACTACGTCCAAAACTCAATCATAAAGTTCAATTTTCAACTGAAAATATTCCATGGACTGGCACGCGTATTGCCACCATGATTTTATTCTTATGTACTGCATTGGCTTGGATTTTTAGTAAAAAATTAACTGATATCTTTAACATCAGCCAACCTGATACTTGGATTGCTGTGCTCGCTGCTTGTTTTGTGGTTGTGTTAGGTACTGCCACATGGAAACAAATTTCTGATAACACTGACTGGGGCGTATTGTTCCTTTTTGGTGGGGGGCTAACTTTAAGTGCTGTTTTAAAGGATTCAGGAAGTTCTTTGGTATTGGGTGAAACGCTTGCGAATGCTTTTGGGCATGCTTCACCTTTACTAATTATTTTTGTTGTCGCAACATTTATTATCTTCCTGACCGAATTTACCAGTAATACCGCTTCTGCTGCACTATTGGTTCCTGTGTTTGCAGCAATTGCAGATCAAATGGGGATGCCTAAAGAAATCTTGGTTATTGTAATCGGGATCGGGGCTTCATGTGCATTCATGCTTCCTGTCGCAACTCCACCAAATGCTATTGTATTTGGTACTGGACATATTCAACAAAGTGAAATGATGAAAGTTGGTTTTGTACTCAATATTCTGTGCATATTTATTGTTTCTTTGTTTGTATACTGGTTCTTTATATAATCATTTAAAAAACATATAACTGCTAGACATCCATTTGGATGTCTAGTTTTAATTAAACGAGCATCAAATAAAGGATGCTTCTATGCAATTCCATCCGAAATATATTTTAAAAGCTCTACTCTTAGCACCGATCACTTTATTGGTCATCTTGGCTTGTTTATTTATTGTGATGAATCATGAATATAGCTTACAAGCAATTTTGACTGTTTTAGGCGTTACGCTACTGATTTATTTCACGTACTGCGTGATTACAGTCCCAATCAGTTATGCAATATCGGTATTACTTTCTCGTAAAAATCGACTGACGTTCTTTAGTATTATCTTTGGCTCTTGGTTGATGTGGGCTATCGTTTCAATGATAGGTTATCTTTTATTCACGGGCGCACTTCCCACACCATTTTGGAAACTTTTTACGGATTGGTTTTTCTATTGTTTAGCCATGTTTGTTGGGTGTTGTTATTGGGGAATTTTACAATGGTTAACAAAATATAGGAATCATCCAAAATTTATCACTTAACTGACTCAATATTTTTTATACTAAAATAGATAAGAGAAAGAAAATAAATAACTCAATTATAGGAAAATAAAATGGCATATATCATGGTCGACATCGAAGCTGATGGACCTATTCCTGGTGACTATTCAATGATTGCATTGGGTGCTGTATTAGTTGAGGATAATTTACATCAACAATTTTACGGTTTGCTGAAACCTATTTCTGATCAATACATTCCACAAGCTCTAGCTGTGTCAGGCTTTAGTCGTGAAGACACTTTGAATTTTAATAACCCTGAACATGTGATGAAAGACTTTGCCAAATGGATTGCTAAAGTCAGTAAAGATCGTCCGATTTTCATCAGTGATAATAATGGTTTTGACTGGATGTTTGTCTGTTGGTACTTTCATCATTTTACGGGTAGTAATCCATTTGGATTTAGCTCTCAAAACTTAGGTAGTTTATACAAAGGTATGGTGAAAGATACTTTTCAAAGCTTTAAGCATTTACGTAAAACCGCACATACACACAATCCTGTGGATGATGCCAAAGGCAATGCTGAAGCGCTATTGGCTTTGAAAAAGGATTATGGATTGAAAATTAAGTTTTGATTGGTATTTTTCAAATACTGAACTCGCCCTTCATAATCCCTCATATCCCACTCTACGTTTCCAACTTGAAGAGAAACTGTCATGAAATCAGGAGGTAAATTCATTGACAATATATATTGAAATTGGTGAACAACTTTTAAAATATAATCGTCAATATTCCATTGATTTAGTCCTGTATTAAAAATTGCATATTCATCGATAGACATCAAATACAAATCTTCTTCGAAGTAATACCAAATCGCCATGATCGGATGGTAAACGTTATTAAATTTTTGATTAAAATTTAAATTTATGTTTTCACATATTTCACTTAAAACATGAACCGCTTTTTCAGGTTCAATTTTCCCAAGAATCACTTCATCACAATAAAAATGTAAATATGCATAAATCGCTTTTTTATCATTGGGAAACAGCAAGCCCAATTCGTCAATCGACTGAGTAAAATATTGTTCGGCAATATCGATTTCAGGGAATACTTCCAACATTAAAGAAACTAAAGCAATAATAGACTCTGTTTCAAAACCTTGTTCAAGTTTCAAAACAGCCCAGTCAATATAATCCTGTACCCTTATTTCATGGACTAAATTTTTACCAATAATTTCTAAATAATTCATTTACTTTCCATCGAGTAAAAGGTCAGAACATCTTCATGATGAACCTCTAACATCCAGCTTCTTGTCTGATCAACAATATTTAAGCTAAAACCGACTGACCAACTAAAAACATCCCAATATTTAACAAAGACCTTCCACTTTGTTTTGATGACATTTTCATCATAGAGCATATAAATATCTTGATCGAAAGGAATTTTGAGTTCAAATAACCAATCCCTGACTTTAGCAATTTCTTTATCTGAATTCCAGCCATCCACAATACTTAAAAATTGCTCATACTTAAAAGTCCTTGGCATTTCCTTAAAAAACAATCGAGCAAATTCAGTCGCCTCAAAACCTTTTAAAAAAGTTGTCCGCTCAGCAAGATAATTCTCTATTTCATATTCATCATTTAAAAAAGATAAACCAAAAGGTAATTCTATATAACTGTTCCAACTTTTGAATTTATATTCATAATCGCTTAGATACATGATTTGATTTAATTCTGATCATTATTAAAAGCAGTATAACTTGATCTATACCCTTTGCCACTCCCCACCAAAATCCTTATACTTAGAACCAATTTTTTCTAATACTTATAGTGGATGCTGCATGAGTCGCGCCATATCGCATATTGATACATTCCAAGGCTTAATTCTTGCCTTACAAAACTACTGGGCTGAACAAGGTTGCGTCGTGTTACAACCTTACGATATGGAAATGGGTGCAGGGACATTCCACACTGCAACATTCTTACGTGCGCTTGGTCCTGAAACATGGAACGCAGCATACGTTCAACCGTCACGCCGTCCGAAAGATGGGCGTTATGGTGAAAACCCGAACCGTTTACAACACTATTACCAATTCCAAGTGGTGCTTAAGCCAAACCCAGACAACATCCAACAGTTGTACTTGGATTCATTAAAAGCAATCGGCATCGATACACTCGTCCACGACATTCGCTTTGTTGAAGACAACTGGGAATCTCCAACACTTGGCGCATGGGGCTTAGGTTGGGAAGTTTGGTTAAATGGTATGGAAGTGACTCAGTTCACTTACTTCCAACAAGTGGGTGGTGTTGAATGCTACCCTGTGACAGGTGAAATCACTTACGGTCTTGAACGTTTAGCAATGTACCTGCAAGGCGTAGATTCAGTTTACGACTTGGTTTGGACCAAAGGTCAATTTGGTACAGTGACTTATGGTGACGTATTCCATCAAAATGAAGTTGAGCAATCAACTTATAACTTTGAATATGCCAACGTTGAAAAAATGTTTGAGCTTTTCGATTTCTATGAAGCTGAAGCAACTCGCTTAATGGAAGCTGAACTTCCATTGCCTGCATACGAACAAGTCATCAAAGCATCTCATAGCTTTAACTTGTTGGATGCTCGTGGTGCGATTTCTGTGACTGAACGTCAACGCTATATTTTACGTGTTCGTACTTTGGCGCGCTCAATTGCACAAAGTTATGTGGCTGCACGTGCAAAACTTGGTTTCCCAATGGCTGAACCACACTTACGTGATGAAGTATTGGCACAGTTAAAAGCACAAGTTGAAGCAGAAGCAAAAGCTGAGGAGAATAAGTAATGTCTAAACATACCGTTTTATTCGAACTTGGCTGTGAAGAATTACCACCAAAAAGCTTAAAAACTTTACGTGATGCATTACAAGCTGAAACTGTAAAAGGCTTAAATGACGCTGGCTTGGCTTTTGATTCAATCGAAGCATACGCAGCTCCACGTCGCTTAGCTTTGAAAATTGTCAATGTTGATGGCGCTCAAGCAGACACGCAAAAACGTTTCGATGGTCCTGCAAAACAAGCCGCTTTTGATGCTGAAGGCAAACCAACCAAAGCACTTGAAGGCTTTATGCGCGGTCAAGGTATCACTGTGGATCAGGTGACAACTTTCCAAGCGGGTAAAGTTGAAAAAGTGTGTTTTTTGAAAGATGTTCAAGGTCAAAGCCTTGACGTTTTATTGCCACAAATTTTGCAAACAGCTTTGGATAATCTTCCAATTGCAAAACGCATGCGTTCAGCGGCAAGCCGTACTGAATTCGTTCGTCCTGTAAAATGGGTTGTATTGTTAAAAGATAATGAAGTTGTTGATGCAACGATTCAGGATCATCAAGCAGGCAATGTGACTTATGGTCACCGTTTCCATGCGCCTGAAGCGATTACTTTGGCAAATGCAGAAGACTATTTACCAAAATTAAAAGCAGCGCATGTTGTGGCTTCTTTTGAAGAACGCCAAGCCATCATCGACCAACAAGTTAAAGCACTTGCTGATGAAGTGAATGCGATTGCGATTGTGCCAAGTGATCTTCGTGACGAAGTGACTGCATTGGTTGAATGGCCTGTTGCGCTTCGTGCAAGTTTTGAAGAACGCTTCCTTGCTGTTCCGCAAGAAGCATTAATCACGACGATGCAAGACAACCAAAAGTATTTCTGTTTGGTGAATGCGGACAATAAACTGCAACCTTATTTCATTACCGTTTCAAATATTGAGTCTAAAGATCCGACTCAAATCATTGAAGGAAATGAAAAAGTTGTACGTCCTCGTTTGTCTGATGCTGAATTCTTCTTCTTACAGGATCAAAAGCAACCGCTTGCATCTCGTAAAGAAAAATTAGCCAATATGGTGTTCCAAGCTCAATTGGGTACGCTTTGGAATAAATCTGAACGTATTGCAAAATTGGCTGTGGCTTTGTCTGCAATCACAGGTGCAAACCCTGCTGATGCTGAAAAAGCAGCTTTACTTGCTAAATGTGACTTAACATCTGAACTCGTGGGTGAATTCCCAGAACTTCAAGGTATTGCGGGGACTTACTACGCACGTATTGAAGGCGAAAATGATGAAGTTGCCGAAGCATTAGGTGAGCAATATTTACCTAAGTTTGCAGGCGATGTTTTACCGCAAACCAAGACAGGTACAACCATTGCCCTTGCTGACCGCTTAGATACGCTCACAGGTATTTTTGGTATTGGTCAGGCACCTACAGGTTCGAAAGACCCGTTTGCTTTACGTCGTTCGGCGATTGGTATCTTACGTCTGGTGACTGAAAACAATCTTGATGTGTCAATTGAAGAATTAATCAAGCTTGCTTTAGCAGCGTATGGCGATGTGATCAAAGATCATGACAAGACTTTGGCGGATGCGGTTGCATTCCTTGAAGGTCGTTATCGTGCGAAGTATGAAGATCAAGGCGTTGCGGTTGATGTGATTCAAGCCGTTCAAGCGCTTTCTCCAAAATCTCCTTTAGATTTTGATAAGCGTGTGAATGCGGTAAATCATTTCCGTGACTTGCCTGAAGCTGCTGCACTTGCTGCTGCGAATAAACGTGTTGCGAATATCTTGGCGAAAGAAGCTGCACCTACAGGTGAAATCGTTGAATCTAAATTGGTTGAAGATGCTGAAAAAGCACTTTATGCAGAGATTCAAAAATTACTTCCTGTGGTTCAACCGCTTTTGGCTGCGAAAGACTATACCGAAGCACTGTCTAAACTTGCTGCTTTACGTGCGCCGATTGATGCTTTCTTTGACAGTGTGATGGTGATGGCGGAAGATGCTGAGTTGAAAGCAAACCGTTTGCGTATCCTTGCGCAATTACGTGATTTGTTTACAAGTGTTGCGGATATTTCGGTGTTGCAACATTAATGGAAATCTTTACTCATTCTCCAATGAGTAAAGCGATTCTCAAGCTCTTTCTTGAGCTTGAGAATTATATTTCTACGAATCATCAAAATTTACCTCATGGTGCTATAAAAGCTTATATTTTTGGTGGTTGTGCTTTTCATATCCATACCAATGCTCGTGGTAGCAATGATGTAGATGCTGAAATTCAAGCAATTCCTTTATTAAAAAAAGAAGACATCATCATTTTTCTTGAACAAAATGATATCGAATATATTGATGAAAATAATTTAGAAACGAATTTAGAATTTGATCGTGGTTTTAACACCGCTTTAGCTTCTATTGATCCTGATTATATTGACCGCACTATTCCTCTCATCATTGAAAATATTGTAGAAGTTTATTTGGTTTCAGCGCTTGATCTAGCTATTTCAAAATTAGCACGGCTGTCTGATCGAGATATTGAAGATATTCGAATCCTATTTCAGCTCAAAAAATTTTCACTTGATCAGTTTAAAATTTCAGCGAATAATGCTAAAGATTATTATGCGACTCCTGAACAATTGGAATCAAATATTCGCTATATGATTTCGTTGTTATCTGAGCTATCTGAATAAGTGAGAGGATGATGAATCAGCATGAGTTTGAAATAGCTTTACAACAGTTGCTCACACATTCTTTAAGTTCTGCAACTTTTGAAGAAGTTAAACCTGTGGCTGAAGCTTTGCTATATTCAGAATTTTTACCTACTGCTTTTTCTAAACTCAATGCTTTAGAAACACGTCGATTAGTTTTTTTATTGGAAAAATTTAGTCGTTATTCATGTTCTTCTGTGTTTAGACGTACTCAATTAAAAGCCTATTCAACGAATTTATCTGAACGATTCACATCCTCAAATATTTTACAGAATACTTTTGCAACTGACCCTCTCGCTAAAAAACTTGGTTTGGATGAAGATTTAAATCATCTCAAGCCACAATTACTTAGCTTACAAACACGTCATCATCAGCAATCATTTACTTAAAAATGTTTTTGTATCCTTGCGCAGTTGCGTGATTTTTTACAAGTGTTGCGGATATTTCGGTGTTACAGCACTAAGCTAAATATTTGAAATAAAATGAAAACCCTGCTTAAATAAGTAGGGTTTTTTAATATTAAGAATAAATAATGTCTAGTTTAACAACGTATTATAAAAATGATTTGTATCTTATTATTTTTATATCATTACAGTTATTTTTTCAATTCAATGGCAAGAATATGCACCATATATTTCAAGACAAAGAGAAATGTCTGTTGTGGAAGATCTGTTTATTTGTGCTTTATTTGCATTCTCCTCATTGTTAATAACCCTAATTGGTCTTAGTAATCTTAAGTCTGAAAGTAATGAAGAAACTATTTATATAGGTAAAATTCTACTTGGATGTATTTATGGCACACTATGTACAATTGCAATGGTATATATTGCAGATACTTCCTTTCTACGTCATGAATTAATTTTACGAATCATCATTACTACAATACTATTTTATACTGCTGTGTACTTTTCAATACTCTACAAAGTTAAATTTAAAAATCGTAAATCTATCTTAATCATATTTTTAGCAAGTATTCCTTTTTTATACTTTTTTTACTCAATAATTTTTTATTAATTCAGTATAAATACTTCAAATTAGATTTTTAAAATAGAGTAAAAGTAACAATCTAAAACTAAATAAAACTGAATCTTCTCAATGGATTGTATACACTCAATCCATTAGATTCAGCCAAGACTAAAAGCAATGAATGCAAAAACCATCTTTTCTATTATTTTAATCGCTTCATCAATCACCGCTTGCTCAACGACACCAACAAATCCCAACGCCCCTGTCGTCTTAGAACAGCATAAAAATATCTCAGCTGAACCGAGTACAAAGCACAACCTCGCTCGCCTGATCAAACAAACTGACAACTGCGTGATCGAATTTACAGGCAACTTTGAAACAGGCAAAGCCACAGAACTTTGGATCTTTAAAGGTGATCAACTCATTTCAGCATTTTCAAATATCGATGCCGAAGTAGAAAACAAACAAACTGTATTTGATCCAAATGATGCTGAAAAAGTGAAAAACTTTGAACTATTGAAAAAGAATTTCAAAGCAACAAACCTAGAAAAGTGCCTATAAGCACATAAAACAATACGTTCATCCTCCTCAAAATATTCAAAAGAGCGAGGATGAACGATATTTTCAAAAATTCGCTTTGTAAAAAATAAAAATTAGCCAAAATTAAAACATCTGTAATAACAAAGATATAAAAAATTAAATCAGCTCAATCTTATTCACAAATCTTACATAATTGTTAAAATTCTGTAGCTAAGCTGTTGCTGTTTTATCTCAAGCACTATTCAAAACCATTTTTAACATTAAGATGAGCATGACTCAAAACTTGAAACAAAATCAAGCACAGGATAAAACGAATTATGAAAATGCTTAAAACAACAGTACTCGTAAGCGCACTTCTAGCAAGTGGCTCTATTTTTGCCAATACAAATGTAGGTGCAAACGCATCAGTAGAAGCCAATGTAAATACCCAAGGTGGTCTACTGCACAACATCGGTCAAGGGATCCAAAACACTGCGGATAAAGTCGGTGCAGGCATTGAAAAAGGCGTAGACAAAACCCGTGAAGTATCTGGAAATGCTTGGGAAGGCACAAAAGACGCAACCCATTCAGCAGGTCAAGGCATCCAAAATACAGCAGATAAAGTAGGAACAGGCATCGAAAAAGGTGTAGATAAAACCCGTGATGTATCTAAAGATGCATGGCAAGGTACAAAAAATGCAGCAGGTAAAGTTGGCGCAGGTGTAGAAACTGGCGTGGACAAAACCCGTGAAGTTTCAGGCAATGCGTGGGAAGGTACAAAAGAAGCTGCGAACAAAGTAGGTAGCGAAGTTGAAACAGGTGTTGAAAAAGGCAAAACAGCAAGCAAAGGCGCTTGGGAAAATACTAAAGAACTTGGTTCAAAAGCAAAAGATAACACCAAAAAAACATTAAAGAAAGCTAAAAAAGCAGTCACACCTAAATCATCTCAAGCAGGTGCGAAAGTAAATACCAATGCTCAAGTCAAAACCCCTGTAGGTAGTGCTAAAGTTGGTGTATCTGCCAATGCAAATGCAGGCACTAAATAATCTATATTTGGCACATAAAAAACTCACTTCGGTGAGTTTTTTTTAATTTCAACATTTTGGCAACTATGTATCCTTATGTATTTTGCTGTAGGTTTTTTCTAACCGCCAAACATTTTATACAAATAAAACAGTATGATAACAACAATATATTTAGCTCATAGCTAAGTCTCATCAGTGAAGGATGAACAACGAAATGAAGATGATGAAAAGTGCATGTTTTATGATCGCTGTAATCACAGCACCATCACTCTATGTTCAAACGGATAGCGCAAATCAAAACCAAGCCTATGGTGATAATCCGAATATTTTTAGAGTTTTAGCACATAAAACCGGTGAAGCCGTGCAAAATACAGCTGAAAAAGTTGGCACTGCGACTGAAAAAGGCATTCAAAAAATTAAACCGTCATTTGATGCAACGATTGAAAATACCAAAAACTATACCACTGAACAGGCGACTATTGCGCGTGACAATACCCGTCAAGGCATCGATACTGCTGTCAAAAAAGTGGAACAAACCAAAGATAGAATCACAGGAAAAAACAGTTATAACATTCCGATTGAATCAGGTAGTTTAAGTCAATCTTCAACAACCGTTAATCCAAGTCAAAATAATACTGTGCCTTATACTGCACCGATTGTTCAGGAAGCACCGATCAGCCCACAACCGATTCAGCAAATTCCACTTCCTCAAAACAATGTACAAAATGCACAAGAAGAACCAGAGATTAAAAAGCAATCTTTGCCAATCGAAAATAATGCTACACCAAATCCTTCAAATGAGCGTGATACAACAACCAATAATTCGAGTACAAGCAGTGCAAAAGATTCAACAGATGATGATTCAGGTGTCCCGAGATAAGACAAAAATCAATCGTCAATTCACTTGACGAATGGTATGACCTTGTTTAAATGCTTCAACATTTTCAAGCATTTGATCAACAATACGTTGACGAGCATCGACACTGCCCCATGCACTATGTGGTGTGATAATTAAATTAGGAATATCTTCAGCCAGTAGGACATTGCCGTCCTTTGGTGGTTCTACTGAAAGAACATCTGTCGCTGCGCCTGCAATTTTCCCTTGTCGCAAGGCATCTACCAAAGCTTGTTCATTGACAATACCACCACGGGCACAGTTGATCAGAAATGCTGATTGTTTCATCAAATCAAATGCTTGGTGATCGATCAAATCACGAGTTTCATCAGTCAATGGGCAGTGTAAACTCAAAAAATCTACTTGAGGTAATAATTGTTTAAATGGGATACGTGATTCATTTTGCGGTCGATTGGGTAAAGCACCGACCAAGACATTCATACCAAATGCTTCTGCTAACTTGGCAACAGCTTTGCCCAATTCTCCGTAGCCAATGATCCCCAAAGTTTTCCCTGAGAGTTCGACAATAGGAAAATCAAGTAAACAGAAAATCGGCGATGTGTTCCATTCACCTTGTTTGACTGCACGATCATATTTTAATAATGATGTTGCTAAAGCTAGCATCAATGTCAACGTATGCTGTGCTACCGCAGACGTGCCATAACCTTGACAATTACAGACCACGACTCCCTTTGATTTAGCAGCGACCAAATCAACATTATTTGTTCCAGTTGCAGAGATCAAGATCAGCTTAAGATTTTGACATTGTTCAATCATTGATGCATCGACAACGACTTTATTGGTGATGATCACATCAGCATTTTGCACTCGTGCCAAAACCTGATCTGAGGTTGTTGCGGGATAAAGTTTAAGATCATCAAAAGCTGATTTTAGTTCACTAAAATCCAAATCATTCTTATCTAAAGATTCATAATCTAAAAATACAGCTTTCATTTACATTCCTTGTTCTAAACATACAAAACTACAAGTATGAAATATATCAGGTATTTATCACAAGCTACTGAACTGTTGTAGGAATAAAGTTAAAAGATCTATTTTTTAATGCTGTTAAGTAGGCAACTGCCATCCGATACGCTTCCTGAATAATTGCCTCAGAAATATAACTTTCATTGTAATAGCCATGTTTCATACAAGTAAAAATCAACTCCATAAGGATGGTTAAGGTATCTGGCTGTTGTGGCACATAATTATCCACTTTAATCATTTCAAGCGCTTTACGAACGCCCTCACTGACCTTTTTCAATTCAATTTGATATTCCAAATAAGCCTGTCGTGTAAATGGGCCACTCAGAATCAATAAACTGGCAATTTCAGATTCATTAAAAAATTTAGCCGTCGCTCGAATCATACTTTCAGTCAATAATCGCCCGTATTCATCAATACTGGCTTTCGGGTTTTCAGTCAGAACCCTTACAGCAGTTTGCCCCAATTGCTTGACCAGATCATTCAAATGCGCCAGTGCAATATGACGTAAAATATCGTATTTCGTCGGAAAAAATTGATAGATGCTGGTGCGTGGCACGCCAGAAGCATTGGCAATTTCAGGAATAGAAATCTTTTCAATTCCAATGGATAACAACAATTTTTCAGTTGTTTCTAACATCGTTTCCATACGTTTTTGTGAACGTTCTTGTTTAGGCTTGTTCACTTTCTTCGTCACTTTTTTTAATACAGATGTTGACGGTATTTTGATCATCAGCTAATCTCTTCAAAAATCCAACAAATGTTGGTTTTATATCTTCCTTGCAGTCATACAAAAAATATAGAGGAAAACGGAAATGAATTTACCCCTTTCCGATGTAAAAATGTCAAAACAAAGCAAAATTAAACTTTTTGCAGATCCAGAAGATGTATTACGCAATCAAAAAATCCGTAAAGGGATTTTAGAGGTCGGTGATCAATTACGTGAACGTCATCCGTGGTTAGTTCAGCACCAAGATCAAATTGGTCTGGGTATTTTAACCCTAGCTGTCACTGGAATTATTTTCAATATAACACAATACGCTAGAGGGAAAATGCCTTGGTATATGGCAGTTCCACTTTCTGCATTTTGGATGTCAATCTTGCATGAACTTGAGCATGATCTGATTCACCAAATGTATTTCCGTAAAAATAAGAATATGCATAATTTGATGATGGGTGCGGTCTATATGTTCCGTCCAAGTACCATCAGCCCGTGGATTCGTCGTGATATTCATATGCATCATCACAAGTCATCTGGCACGAAAAGTGATCTTGAAGAACGTGGTATTAACAATGGTGACAAATGGGGCTTAAAACGTCTGATCATGACTGGTGACAACATGTTGGCGGTTTATCTGCGCCCAATCACCATGATGAAAACCACCCAACGTTATGTCAATGCCCAGAAAAACTTAACAAAACCTGAAAAATTAAAATTAAAAGCAAAAGTTTCATCAGGTTATACGCCTTTGGGGCATATTCACTATGCCTTATGGCATGGCTTTTTACTAATGTCAGTTGCAAAACTGGCAATGAAAGCGGTTGGTATAAAGCAACCTAAAAATAAACTATGGAAATTGGCAAATAAGACAACCAAGTTCTATGCCGTCAGTATTGCTGCACCGAATTTTCTCAGAACGCTGAGCCTGCATTTCACCAGTTCTAATATGCATTATTACGGTGATGTTGAAGATGGCAATATCGTTCAGCAATGCCAAGTGTGGACAGATTGGTGCATGAAACCTTTACAAGCTTTCTGTTTTAATTTTGCAGGTACACATGCAATCCATCACTTTGTGGTACGTGATCCGTTCTATATCCGCCAAGCGATTGCACAGGACTGCTACCCAGTGATGAAAGAAAATGGCGTGCGTTTTAATGATTTTGGCACATTTAAACGTGCTAACCGTAGATTTGAATCAGGAAAATCATGAGAAATAACAACAATAAATAAAAAAGCAAGGAACTTTCCGATTGATGAGGGCTCGTGCATGTGCCCTCTTTTTTATTTTAAATCGATTGGTTTGGCTTTATATTAGACTGAATAAAATTTAAGCATCACAGTCGAATCACCATAAAAAATGAATTTTAAAATACTCAAACCATTATCCGTATTTACACTTTGCTTTTGTGTATCCGCAACGAATGTTTTTGCAAGTGAAAAAGTTTTGCAATCTATTGATAACTTAGATAACGAGGACGTCCATACTGATGAAGGTAACTATTTCAAACTCATTCGAATAGAACAAGGTTGTCGAATTGAAGCTAAGCTTTACCTATCTAATCAACAGCATATTTACAATTATTACTTTAATAATCAAACATTATATAAAGCGACACGTAAGACTTTCCAATATCGCTATAAGAAAGGGGAAGAAGGTTCTTTAGGCGCTGTTACTGGTATTTATCAAAGTTCAAGTGAAGTTTATCCATTGACTGATGCTGAAATGCTAAAACGGTATAAATATTTTAAGTCATTATTTCCTAGCACTTATCTCAAGCAATGTACCTAAACAATACGCTAAAACATGTCACTTTAAGCAATCTTAAAGTGACAGAACTCATTCAAACTTTCATCATCAAAGCTGACTTGCCCCTGAATATCACAACTCATATAAAAGTTTTTATAACTCAAGACATAAAAGTCTGTGGTCTTCTTGATCACGATTGGATTCATATCCAAAGACAAAGCATCATCGTGTTTAAATAGCTTGGTGACACGGCGGTCATTCATACAAATCAAATAGTTTTGTTTTTTAATCTCAACTTGCGCCAAGCCATTATTTTCAACATGTAATGGAATAATATATTTACCATTCACATCAATCACTTGCTGATCATAACTTTCCAGTTTTTGCGTAATCACATTGAACACTAGAATATTGCCATAACTATCTTTAAGTTGAGATTTATCCTCAAAGGCAAAATTAACCTGAATCCCTAATTTTTGTAGATCCTGCTCATCGACACGTTTATTGGTGAGTAAAATACGGGTAATGGTTTGCTTCAGACTGGCATCAAAAAAAGTGCTATCCAGTTGAATATCTGAACCTTTTAGAATTTTACCTAATGCTTCGTTATGTGTTCCAAGTAAATGCGCAATCACACTACGATAATAAAATTTACTGTTTTTCTTCACCTCACGAATCTGCTTATAAAAATAAGTCTGATCATAAGGACGTTCAATAAAATCGTGTAGTAATGCAGAGTTTGCCAACACCGCAATCGCATCATGCCCTGTATAAGGCAAATGCAAAGTATGTAACTGAGGAATTAGCGGTTTTATTTTTAAATAATGCTCTTTGTCATGTTCAAAATAAGGATCATAGACAATGATATATTCACACTTAGCAACAATATCTTTCTCCTGAATACGCATGTCTGAATTTAATTCAGGATCATAAAAGTCGGTGTAGCGTTTATCTTCAACTTCTGTTGGATCAATTGAATACTGTGGCACCATCGCCACCACACGATTCATTTGCAAAGCACGCGCATATTTGATTGCAGCGTAGCCCCCCATCGAACCACCATAACCGACGATATTTTTATACTGTTTTAAAATTGGCGTAATGTGCTCAAGTAAAGCTGTCATGCTTGAAGCAGGAAACCATGATTTTTGCTTCGGCATGATGCCTACCACAGCATAATCATATTTCATCAAAGACTTTTCAGCATTGATCGACGTACCCTTGGCACGGGTGATCAAGTCCCCAAAAGACAGAACCAGTGTGTCGGCACTTCCTTGTAAATAGATTGCTCTGATATGTTCGTCTTCAAAAATTATTTGCTTATCCATTCGCACACCGAGCAAAGCTCTCTCATTGACTGAAATTAAATGAATTGGCACTTGCCTATTCATTGCTTCAAGTGTCATATTTTATAGAGTCTGGTCAGATAAAAAAGCGCAAAATATGACACATTCCTTACATCCTGCTGCTCAAAAAGGTTTCAGTTCTGCTGCTGAACTTTATCAACAAGTACGACCAAATTATCCACAAGCAGTGGTTGATTGGTTAAAGGATGACTTAAAACTCAATCCTCATTCCACTGCGATTGATCTAGGTTCAGGCACAGGAAAATTCTTAAGCTATTTAAAACAAGCCACACCAAATGTCACAGCTGTCGAACCTGTCACAGAAATGTTGGAACAGTTGAAAATAGTACATCCTGATGTACAAACGCTTCAAGCCAAGAGTGATCAAATTCCACTAGATCGTAACAGTGTTGATGCTGTTTTGTGCGCTCAAGCATTTCACTGGTTTGCCAATACTGAAACCCTCACTGAAATTCATCGTATTTTAAAACCACAAGGGCATCTCGGACTGGTCTGGAATCAACGTGATGAAAATGTGGATTGGGTCAAAGCATTGGCAGATTTGCTCGCCACCATGGAAGGTGACACACCTCGTTACCACAGTGGACAATGGAAACAGGTCTTTGAGGATCAATCACTATTTGAATTGGTCAGTAGCAAAACCTTTACCCAGTTACAAACAGGTACAGTGGAAAATGTCGTGAGTAAGCGTTTACTTTCCACCAGTTTTATCGCTGCAATGTCGGATGCGGAACAACTTAAACTCAAACAACGATTCGAACAAATAGTGTTTGAATATACAGGCAAACGTGCTGAAGATGAGATTGATTTTCCCTATACAACCTATGTTTATAGTTTTATAAAGCAAGATTAAGATACCGTAATTTTATCATTTCAGGATGCCAATATGAAAACCGCTTTGCCAATCATCACATTACTCTGTTCTGGTTTAATCCTCAGTGCATGTCATAAATCACCTGAACAAGAGGCAACAAAAACAGATCCACAAAACAAAGTTGAACAACAACTAGATGCAACACCAATCAAAGAATTCCCTGCAACAGAACATGATTCACAAGATATTGAAATATTAGTTAATTTCAATAATCAATTTTCAGCTTTAAGTGATGAAATGGAAAATGAAATCATAAAAATGCAACAAGATGGCTCTTTAACCCCTGAATTTGAACTCAGTCGCCGTCAGGATAATATTCAATCCGCATTCAACATGCTCAAAGAATTAGATTTACATACCGAGCAAGGACGTTATATCCAAGGTTTACTCTATAGCTCTTGGGAAGCACAGCAAAAACAACTCAAAGAAAATGCATCAACCGAAGTAAAAAAATCGGTTCAAGGGATGAATGAATATATGCAAGCTCAGAAGCAATTACAGCACTGGAAACAAACCATAGAAAAGAAATAATCAATAAGTATCAAAACAATTAGTGATTGTGGATTTCAAATCAGTTGTACTATCGCGATAGGCGACATGGAGGTCGCCGTTGGGCGGGGGTATAGGACATACCCCTCGCCCAACAAAGGATTTTTGTTACTTTTCATCCTTGAAAAGTAAGTATCGCCTACACAAATTGAACTAAACTTTGCAAGATAGATGGGGCTGTGCTAGCTCAAGAATATTGTTATATCGTCAATATTTTGAGCACTCTCAATTTTTAAACATTCTTTAAATGCGTAACATCACTTAATAATTAAGACACGCGAATACGACAACGCCATTGCTGATCAGGTTGCTTAGACGATTCCCATGCACGAATATGAACTAACTCAATATAATCCTGTCCAGGTCTTTCAGCACTAAAGCGGAAAGTTTTTGTCCCACCGACACCGACAGCACCCTGCTCTACTTCATTATTCTGCGTATACGTTTCTTCAGTTTTAAAAATTTTCAACGGCTGTAACAATTGCCACTGATAACCCGTGCTTGGATTTTCAGGTGCATTAAACACAAGTACATCACCCACTTTCATATCCATCAAAGTTGGGCACTTTTGTTTGAGCGTATATTCATGTGTTCTCGTATTCTTAGGCGCATTGGAACTTTGACAAGCGGTCAATCCTAAACCCAATACCAACATGGTCACACACGCTAAACCTTTCATTCTTCAAACTCTTTGTTATAAATATTGCCTAAAATTAAGCCAATAACTTAGCATCATCTCAGCTTTGGCTCAATTTGAATTTAGAGTTTTTGATTTTCTAACCACTTAATTGAATCAACACGAATCAATTTACATGCGCCATCCCCAACACCATTCCAGTCGAGTGCAGATTTCCACACCAAATCTTTGTCATTGACCTGAACCAAATCACCCGTTAAACGCACCAAGTCACCACGCTTTACTTTTTTGATTTCTTTAGCAATTTCAGGATTAGCAGGAATGATATGCATATTACTCACCAACTGAGTTGCATACTGTGCAGGAATCGGTGGCTTCGCCATTTGCCAATTTAAATAACGATCGTATTGATTAATCGAAATCTGACGTGCAATTTCTGGATGAGTAAACAAACCACGCGTTACCGCATAATCAATCGGTGAAAACTTTGCTTGCTCATCATCGTTATATTCTTTTGAGCCTAAAATACGAAACTCACCACGAAATGGCTCTAATACTGAAATTTTCTGTTGCTGTTCAGTTGGCGCTAAACCATTGGCGATATTGAACGCAGGATTTATTTCAACTTTCTGTGCAGATGTTGTCGATTGAAAAGCATGAACCTGAAAAGCGCTCAATGCCAACAATCCTGCATAGATTAACTTTTTATTCATCGCATGCTCCTATTCACCACAACGTACATTTTTCATCGATATAACTGCATTATTCACATAAAAACTTAAAATAAATATCGAGTTTAAGTAACAAAATACAGCGATTTCGTCATATTTTTGTCTTATATTCCACGCTTGCTTTGGTTAGAATCGAATCAATACAAATACAACAGTCTAAAACGATGATCTATAAATTTTACCAGCAACGCATTTTCCCGCATTTACTCAATCAAATTATGCAAACCCCAAGTATGATGGATGGTCGTGCAGAATTACTGCGCAAAGTACACGGTGAAGTGCTTGAAATTGGTTTTGGTACGGGCTTGAATTTACCATTTTATCAAGCTGTCGATCAGCTCTATGCTCTTGAACCCAATCGAGATGTTTACCAACTTGCGCATAAACGTGTATTAGAAGCGCCTTTTCATGTACAACATATTCAAGCCAGTGCAGAAAAACTGCCTTTTGCAGACAATTCACTCGATAGTATAGTCAGCACTTGGACCTTATGCAGTATTGTAGGTTTAAACCAAGCTATTCAGGAAGTTCGTCGTGTTCTAAAACCAAATGGAACGTTTCATTTGATTGAACATGTACAATATAACGATAACAACACGCTCAAAAAATTGCAGGATATTTTGACACCTGTACAAAAAGTTATTGCAGATGGTTGCCATTTGAATCGGAATATTGAGCTTGAACTTTTAAATGCCAATTTTAAATTTGCTGAGAAATATTATTTTGATGCTGAAGATTTACCCAAAGTCGGACGGCGTATGTTCATGGCAAGAGCACGAAAAGTTTAATACCTCTCTCATTGCTTATTTTCTATTCATCACAAGCTCAATGACCTCTACGATACAATAAATCCATTTCGTTGAGGTCTCATAAACTCCACGCAAAAAATGCAAAGTTATTAACAAAATCAAGTTACACTTGTCTTAGAAAGAAAAAAATTAAGGACAGGTGTGCATGTCACTGCTACTCCAAATCACGCTATTTCTTGGCGCCGCGCTCATTCTCGTTCCGCTCGGGAAAAAACTCGGTATTGCAACTGTACTTGGTTACTTATTTACAGGGATATTGCTTGGTCCAAGCGTATTCAATATTGCCAATGATCCTGAAGAAATCATGCACCTTGCTGAGTTTGGTGTGATTTTATTGATGTTTTTGATCGGTTTAGAATTACGTCCTCAACGATTGTGGGAAATGCGCCAATCGATTTTCGTGATGGGAAGCTTGCAAGTCGTAGTAACAGGCATTGTGCTCATGGGCACTATTTTTCTGCTGTTGCAACAAAGCCTTTCCGCAAGTTTTGTGATTGGTTTTGCACTGGCACTTTCATCAACAGCATTTGTACTGCAACTACTTGCAGAAAAACAACAACTGAATACCACACATGGTCAGCAGTCCTTTTCAATTTTACTCTTTCAAGATATTGCGGCGATTCCACTGCTTGCTGTGATTCCAATGCTCGCAGGTGGTCAATCCAGTCATCATGGTGTGGCTTATTTCGCAGCGATCATTGCCACATTTACTGGATTATTTTTATTTAGCCGCTATGTGATGCGCCCTTTCTTCCGCTTTGTGGCAAAAAGTGGCGCGACAGAACTGATTACTGCTGTCGGGTTGTTCATTGTCCTCGGTGTGGTTTTACTCATGGACACTTTGGGCATTAGCACCACACTTGGTGCATTCCTCACTGGCGTGCTCCTAGCAGATTCTGAATTCCGTCATGAGTTAGAGGCCAGTATTGCACCATTTAAAGGTTTATTACTCGGTCTATTTTTTATGACTGTGGGAATGACCACGCAAATCTCATTGATTGTGGATATGCCCTTATTCATCGTTGGTGGCGCAATAGGGCTGATCCTCATCAAAATGCTCGTCATGACAGCGATTGCGCGATTTAAGAAGATGAGTTGGTCAAATAGCTTGATGGTTGCAACCTGTTTGGCTCAAGGCGGTGAATTTGCCTTTGTGGTGTTAAATGTCGCAAAAAGTGAAAAAGTCCTCACGGATGCCATCATGGAACCGATTACATTGGTTGTGACGCTATCAATGGTGTTTACACCCGTTGTATTTTGGATCGTTTCCACTTGGGTTTTGCCTTTACTCAACAAAAATACTGAACCTCAATATGATGAAATTCCCAATGATCACCCTGCACTGATCGTTGCAGGTTTTGGTCGTGTTGGGCAAATCATTGCTCGTTTGGCACGTATTCGTCATTTTCGATTTACCGCAATTGATAATAATCTGCAAAAAATTGATTTTGTCCGTCGCTATGGTGGCACATTGTATTATGGCGATGTGACACAACCTGATTTATTACGTTCCGCAGGCATCGAGCAAGCCAAAGTTTTTGTACTCGCCATTGATGATGTGGAAGACTCAATGACTGTTGCGCGCCATATTTTATTGAATTATCCCAACCTAACATTACTGGTTCGCGCACGTGACCGTTATCACATGCATTTGCTTCGTGATGTCGGGGTTAAACACATCTGGCGTGAAACCTATTTGACATCACTGGGCATGGGCTATCGTGCTTTATGTGAATTAGGTGTCAGTAAAGAAGATGCTTATAATAGCGTTGAACTGTTTAGAAATTACGATGAAGAACTTTTAGCACGGCAACAACGTATTTTTACCGATGAACAAAAAGTCTTTGAAAGCTACCGTGATTTTATTTCAGAGCTTGAACATCTATTTGAAAGTGATACCCAAGTGGATAGCCAAAATCCAGAGCAATACAAAGATGACCCTGATTTGGACGAATCAGGTTTGGAGCGACCAGAGCCGAAAACTCAAGCACCACAGCAAAAGCAGGATCGTTTTCATATTATTCGTGATGATGAAAACTGATCGTACATATAAAGCCATCAAGTTTTAGTACAAAATAAACTTGTGATTTATAATATCGCCACCATCTAAACAGGGATTTGGAGAATTTTATGACTGATTTACGTCAACGTTTTTATATTGAAGACAGCCCTGTTCGCGGTGAAGTTGTGCATTTAGATACGGCACTACAAACCATTTTATCTCAACGAGACTATGCACCAGCAGTTGCTATTCTTTTAGGTGAAATGCTTTGTGCAACTGCGCTACTTGCCAGCACATTAAAAATTAAAGGACGTATCAGCTTACAAATCCAAGCGCAAGGTACTTTTAAATGGGCAATGGCGGAATGCAATCACTTAGGTGATGTACGTGCGCTTGCAGACTATGAAGAAGATCCGCACTTCATGCTCAGTGAGGATAGCAGCACTGTACTCAGCACCCTACAACAACCTGTTTTGTTTATTAATATTGAACCTGAACATGGTGAGCGTTATCAAGGTATCGTACCTTTAGATAAACCAACACTTGCAGGTTGCTTAATGCAGTACTACGATTTGTCTGCACAAATTCCTACACGTATTGTTTTGGCTAGTACACATCACAATGCGGGGGGCTTACTGATCCAATTATTACCGCGTAATAATGAAGAAGAACAGCAACGTGTCGATGAAGATTTATGGCCACGCCTGATCATGCTGACTCAAACACTCAAATCTGAAGAATTAACCGATTTGGAAGCCCAAGACATTCTTTATCGCTTATACAATGAAGAAGAAGTTCGTCTTCCAGAAGTGGAAAACTTGCAATTTAACTGCACGTGCTCACATGAGAAGTGTCAAAATGCACTGATTCAAATTGGTTTAGATGCGGTCAAAGAAACTTTAGAAATTCAAAACCCAATCGAAATGGATTGTCAGTTCTGTAATAAAAAATATCAGTTCACTGCAAAAGAAGCACTCAGTCTCTTTGGTGAGCATTTAAGTTAAATAATTCTACTAACTTAAATTGATCCAGTTTAAATAGCAAACTTAGGTTTGCTATTTTTTTTGCAGATTAATCCATATTTTTATATTTAAATAATCCCCGAAAAACCAAACATAAATTTGTGATATACATCTCACTTTCAAAATAAAAATTATTTATTTTATTCTTATCGAATACTGTAATTTTAATTAGTAAAACTTAAATTACTCAAAATAAAAAATAAACAGTATATATTCGATCAAACCCATTCAAAAAATATACCTTTAATAATAAATAACACACTGATTTAACTAAACATATTTAAATAATAAAATCTTGATTTATACTTATAAAAAGTAGAGTCTATTCATAATAAATTCATACTTATGATTTAAATAAAAAGGATGTAAGAATATGAAAAAGATTTTACTCTGCTGCTTGAGCCTAATTACAAGCCTAAGCCATGCTTATGATTTAACAGGGAAATGGAAAACTGTAGATGATAAAACAGGTTATTCTCGTGCCGATGTCGAAATTGTAAAAAATCCAGATGGCACATATTCAGGGAAAATTTATACTATCCGTCCATTACCAGGTAAACCATTAGAACCAAAATGCTTACAGTGTAAAGGGAACTTAAAAAATGCACCATACGTGGGCTTACAGATTATTTCAGGATTTAAACAGGATCCAAATAACCCAAATGAATTTATTGATGGGCAAGTATTAGACCCGTTATCAGGTAAAGTTTATAAAGGTAAAGCCAAAGTAAATGCAAAAAATAATCGCTTAAATATGCGTGGATATATTGGTGTATCAATGTTAGGGCGGAGTGTGACTTGGTTGAGAATTGAATAGATTTATATTAAAGCGCTTCGGCGCTTTTTTTATAAGCCCTACCTTATCCTAAATGGATTTAAATAACCTGAAACTATAAACAATAATCCCCAATAACGTGAAAATACTTGTTCAATATTTGAATAAAAATAACATTGATCTAGAACTCATTTTTCAGCTATAAATTTTGAAACAATAACAACACGAAGAAAGGCTTCCATAGATCTCAAAAAAAGCATAAAACTATAATAAAGATAAACAATTAATGACTGAGAATATGGCAAAAAATTATTATGAAGAACTGGGAGTTGCAAGAACAGCAACACCCGATGAAATTAAAAAAGCATATCGTAAATTGGCTCGAAAATATCATCCAGATGTGAGTAAAGAAGCTGATGCTGAGGAAAGAATGCAAGGCATTAATGTCGCTTATGACACGCTCAGTAATGAAGAAAAGAAAAAACAATACGATTTCGAACTCGACAACCCTTATGCCAATACAGCAGGCTTTGGCGGACAAAGCAGTGGACAAAGTGGCTTTGATGGCAGTCAATTCTATCGTTCAAGTGGCAATACAAGTGGTCAAGACTTTAGCGGTTTTGAAGATTTGTTTGGACGTTTTGGTGGTGGGTTTGGTGGTGGTCGTCAACAAGAATATGGACAAAGAGGCTCTCAACAACGTAGTTATAAAGGTGAAGATCAACACGCCAGTATTCAAGTTCCTGTGAATATTGCCTATGAAGGTTCAACACAAACCATCACCCTACAAATTCCGACTTATAATGCTTATGGCGAAGCCGAAGTTCAACGAAAAACACTTCAAGTAAAAATTCCAAAGGGAATGAAAGAAGGACAACAAATTCGTCTTTCTAAACAAGGACAGGCTGGAATTAATGGCGGTGAGAATGGTGACTTATATATCGAAATTCAATACCAAGATACTGATCGTATTCGTGTCGAAGGCGCAGATGTATATTACACCGTAGATGTTACCCCTTGGGAGGCAGCACTGGGGCAAAGTATTGAAATAGATACACCTGCGGGTAAAGTCAAAGTAAATGTCCCACAGAATGCCAAAAATAATCAACAACTGCGCTTAAAAGATAAAGGTATCCCTGCAAAAGTACCTGGACATTTATATTTAGTCATCAATATCGTTTATCCAAAGGCCAACACAGAACAACAGCAAAAAGCATATCAAGATTTTTCCAATGCTTTTCATGACTTTAACCCACGTTCATAACTGAATAATTGATTGATAAATCAATCACTCTGCTAAAGGAGAGCAATCATGACAACTATTCAATACCGTGAAATTGTCTATGACGATTTCCAAGATGCCGAAATCGTAGATGAAAACCTAAATTTAGATCTCAAAAATTTTGCCCAAGCCTGTGGTCAAAGCACTGAGTGGATTTTACAATTACTAGAATATGAAATCTTACCTGCTCGACCAGAAGATCGTATTCATCAATTTTTTGGAGAAGACATTGCACGTGCTCGACGAGCCTATCGCCTTCAACGAGATTTTGAAGCAAGTTTATCTGCTGTTGCAATGATGATGGATTTACTTGATGAGGTTCAACAATTACGGAAACAAGTCAAACACCTTCATCTACATTCACACTAATTCATTTCAAATTGTTAATACCTAGTGGCAGGTTATTATTCAACCTGTCATGATGGAGAACTTGTCTTTTCGTTTTGTTTTATGATTTAGAATTTTATAAATAAGAGGTTAAGGACTCTAATGAATTCGAAAGTAATGAATAAAAAGTTGAAACACATGTTCCCAGAACATCACAATCTCATGTGTATCCTCAAACAAGAAGATCCGCATTTTGCCAAGCTTTTAACTGATCATGATGAACTCGATCGTGAAATTAGTCAGCTAGAGCTTGATCCACTCAATCATATTCATGAAAATATTGAACAGCTCAAACGAAAAAAACTGCGATTAAAAGATCAGCTTTATTCAATTTTACAAAGGTCTGCTCACATGAATGTATCACTAGAATAATCCATAATTATGTCAGTTTTATGATTACTCTAGCTATGTGATTACTTTAGCTTTGTTATTTTTTCAACTTCTTTCATGGTTTGTTTAATCGGCTCATAGTCCAAAAACCATAAAAAGTTAACGTGTTGATTATTATGTTGTTGCGCCAACATATCAATCACACTCCTTTCCCCTCGCCCAACCAAATGTCGTCGATAAAAATAGATCAGTAATCCTACAGTACAAATCAACATTGCACTGAGCATGATCCAAAAACCAATTGGGCTTTTTAAGCCTGGAATAAATTCAAAATTCATTCCATATACACCAGTTAATAAAGTTAATGGTGCAAATACTGCAGTAATGATTGCGAGAATCCGCATATTTTCATTAGTTTGATTGGCGATAGCAGAAAAATGTAGATCAATCGCTGTTTGAATCGCTGTGCTTAAGCGAACTGTATATTTTTGAATTCGCTCAACATGACTGGTTAAATCATCCACTCGAACAAGCATAATATCTTGTTTTTCATTGTGTTTTTTACCCTTTAAATGAGTGTAATTTTCAACAATTTCATCACGTAATTCCTGTAAAGAATCGATCTGCTCCTCACACAAATTCTCAATTTGCTGAAAGACCATATTTTCCTGAAATAGCTGATGCCACTTGGCAAAACGACGATTACCTTGTAAAAGTTCTTGTTGCCAAAATTCTACACGACGAGACAAAGGCTTTCGCAGGTCTAAATATCCATCCACCATACTATTGAGTAAGCGTAAGGCTAAATCGACAGGCGTCGTCGCTAATTTACGCGGTTTATTTTGCTCATCTATACTTTTGCTCATGATATTCATGATTCGTGTGAGATAGCTTTCAAAAGCATGATTACCTTTTTCATGTACCGTAATCAGTGCATGAGAGGTAATAATAAAACTGACTGGTGATGTGGCTAATCCAAATATTGTGTCATGCTTTTCTAGTGCATTTTCCCCACTATTAATTTGATCATCTGGGGTAATCAGCTTTCTAAAAATGAGTAAATCATAATCCTCCATCGCATCGAATGCACATGGATGCTCAATATTTAAAATATCTTTTAAATGATATTCATTGACCTGAATTTGAGTATTCTGCAATATTTCTTGTTGCCACTGTTCTGCACGATTCACCACATCTTCACGGGTACAATCAATCCAGACAAATTGCTGCTCTGCATTGAATACAGGTTCTTTTTGTACGCAGGTAAAGGGTGCTTCAGGATGCTGAAAAAAATAAAAACTTTGCATATTCACAGCTTTTAAAAAAATTATTGTTGGTCTTCCTTACTCGCATCATGCCATAAAAAAGCCTGCATGAAGCAGGCTCTTTTAAAGAAAATTGTGAATCCCACGTCAATTGCGCTCGATCTACAGATTTCACCTATAAAGCACTCATGAAATATGAAAAATAATCTAATTTAAAAACAATAAATTAAGTGATCTTTTTTTTGATTTATGAAAGAGACAAAATACACTCTAATTGAAATCGAGCTCAAAACAGATTAACTTAACGTGTTATACCAAGACCTCAAATAAAAGATTTATATAATGAAAAAGACAACTAAATTTAACTCACCATTATTTTCAAACGTAAACGTAGGTGAAAAAATAAAAGATCTTAAACTTAATGGAAGGTATAACGAAGCAATAGAACTTTTAAAAAAACCGAATACTTTTTACTCTTCAAAAGATATAAATCTTGAAATTTCAGATTGTTATTTTGAAATAAAAGAATATGCACTCGCAAAAGAATATATTTTAAAATCGATTAAAGCGAATGGTGAGACTTTATATCTCTTAGGTAAATTATCATCCATACATTATTTGTTGAATGATTTTGACAATTTTTTAAAAGTCGGTAATCAACTTTTATCTTTAAATGATACTCAAGATTTTTTGGAAATACACACCAAACCAAAACCTATAGGTAATGATAAAACTAAAAATATCATTAGTTTTTCAATCTATGGCGATTCACCAAGATATTGCGAAACAGCCATTTTAAATACAATAGAGGCGAAACATTTATATCCAAATTGGACATGCAGATTTTACGTCGATCATAGCGTCCCCCAAGAAGTATTAGATAGATTAGTTGCAAATGGTGCTGAGTTACACTTCGTATCTGATGAATTTAAAAAAATGATCCACGGCACGATGTGGCGCTTTTTAGTTATTGATGATGAAAATATTGATAGATTTATAATCCGTGATGCAGATTCTATTGTATCGACTAGAGAACAATATGCTGTAAATGAATGGCTCGAAAGTGATAAAGCATTTCATATCATGCGTGATGGATATACACATACAGATATCATTTTGGCAGGTATGTGGGGTGGAGTGACAGGAATTATCAAAGATATAAAAAGCCAAATACTGAAATATAATAAAACATGTCAGTCAAAACTATATTTTGGGCAGGATCAACATTTTCTAAGAGATGTGATATGGAAACAAATTAAAGGCAGTGTTTTACACCACGACAGCCAGTTTAATTATGAAAATACGGTTAAATTCCCAAACCATCCTCAACAAGAAAATGGACATGAAAATAGACCCAACTTTCATGTTGGTTGGGATACAACTTCAGAATTTTCGATCCCATCAAACAAAAAAAATGGTGAAAAATTTTCTTGGGCAATCGTAGACAAAGAAAATCATGTGATTTGTAAATACACTTCAACAGTTAAAGCCAATAAGTTTACTTTTGTAGTCCCTATTCCTTATCTAGAAAAATTAAATAGCAAGGATTGGTCAGTTCAAGTTATTTAACCAATGCTTTTGTATATTCACAGCGTTTAACCGTTATTTTTAATCTTCCTTATTTTCAACATGCCATAAAAAAAAGCCTGCATTTAGCAGGCTCTTTTAGAAAAAATAAATCTTGCGTATATTACGCTTGATCGATGTCTTTCATCGTAAGTTTAATACGACCACGGTTATCAACATCTGCAACCTGTACTTTCACTTCTTGTCCTTCAGCCAATACGTCAGTTACATTTGCAACGCGTTCGTTTGAAATTTGAGAAATGTGAAGCAAACCATCTGTACCAGGCATGATGTTTACAAACGCACCGAATTCAACGATACGAATGACTTTACCTTGGTAAATTGTACCAGGTTCAACTTCGGCAGTAAGAGCTTGGATTTTTGCAATTGCAGCTTGAGCAGCAGCTTTAGATTCACCAAATACACGTACTGTACCGTTGTCTTCGATGTCGATCGCAGCTTTAGTTTCTTCAGTGATTGCACGAATCGTCGCACCACCTTTACCGATGACATCACGGATCTTATCAGGGTTGATGTTGATCACTTGGAATGTCGGTGCGAACATTGAAATTTCAGGACGAGCACGTGAAATCACTTGGTTCATTGCATTTAGAATATGCATACGACCTGCATAAGCTTGGTTCAATGCAACTTCCATAATTTCTTCAGTGATACCTTCGATTTTGATATCCATTTGAAGCGCAGTAATACCGTTTGCAGAACCCGCTACTTTAAAGTCCATATCACCTAAGTGATCTTCATCACCTAAGATGTCAGAAAGTACTGCGAAACGCTCACCTTCTTTTACTAGACCCATTGCAATACCTGCAACTGGCGCTTTAAGTGGAACACCTGCATCCATAAGTGACAATGATGCACCACATACAGAAGCCATTGAAGATGAACCGTTAGATTCAGTGATGTCTGATACGATACGGATGACATACGGGAAGCGATCAGCCGCAGGAAGAACAGCTTGAACACCACGGCGTGCCAAACGACCATGACCGATTTCACGACGTTTAGGACCTGATTCACGACCAGTTTCACCTACAGAATATGCAGGGAAGTTGTAGTGCAACATGAAGTTATCAGTTTTAGTACCCGCTAAAGTATCAACCATCAACGCATCACGAGTATTACCCAGTGTCGTTGTAACTAAAGCCTGAGTTTCACCACGTGTGAACAATGCAGAACCGTGAGCACGGTCTAATACACCCACTTGTACGTCTAATGCACGAACAGTTTTAGTATCACGACCATCAATACGTGGTTTACCTGAAAGGATGTTGTCACGTACGGTGCGGTATTTAAGATCTTCGAATAATTCGTTTAGGTCATCAGCGATGCCGTCAACGTCTTCTTCAGGGATAAATTGAGCTTTTGCTTCTGCTTCCAACGCATCTAGAGCTGCATAACGATCTTGTTTAACTGCAATCGTATAAGCTTCAGAGATTTTAGCTTCAAATGTTTCTTTTAATTTTGCACGAAGATCTTCGTTTTTCGCAGGTGCAGTCCAAGTAGACTCTGTTGCACCCGCAGCTGCTGCAAATTCTTTAATTGCTTGGATCGCAATTTGCATTTCGTCATGACCGAAAAGCACAGCGCCTAACATTTGGTCTTCTGAAAGTTCTTTCGCTTCAGATTCAACCATAAGTACAGCAGATTCTGTACCAGCAACAACAAGATCAAGATCAGATTGAGCCAATTGTTCTAAGTTCGGGTTAAGAACATATTCACCGTTGATTAAACCCACACGCGCGCCACCGATTGGACCACGGAACGGAGTCCCTGCAATCGCAAGTGCAGCAGAAGTACCCAACATTGCAGCAATATCAGCTTCCATTGTTTTGTCAGAAGACACAACAGTTGCAGTCACTTGGATTTCGTTATAGTAACCTTCTGGGAACAACGGACGAATTGGACGGTCGATCAAGCGTGAAATTAAAGTTTCAGACTCTGAAGCACGACCTTCACGTTTACCATAACCGCCAGGGATACGACCCGCAGCATATTGTTTTTCTTGATAGTTTACTGTAAGTGGGAAAAAGTCTTGACCCGCTTTCGCAGTTGGTTGAGCAACAACAGCAACTAAAACTGTTACGCCGCCCATTGTGATCACTACAGTGTTTGCTTGACGAGCAACGCGACCTGTTTCGAGTACAACTTGATGTTGACCATATTGAAATTCTTTACGAATCACATTAAACATTGACATGTAATTTTATTTCCTAGTTCTTTTGAACAGTTATTCTAGTGGAGACCCCTAAGGTTTGGCATTCACATCATTCTGAACGAATAAAAAGCATAAATGACAAAGCTTAGAAGCCGACCTCACTAGAGAATAAATTCAAATTAATCTTTATTTACACTAATTTTAAACACGAAGAAGGAGCGAATATTCGCCCCTTCTCTTTATCCAGCAAATGCTGGACAGACTTTAGTTTTCATCACTACAGCATTGATCATGCAATAATCCGAAAATAAAAGTTTAAATCGAATTAACGACGTAAACCTAAAGCAGCAATCAAATCGCTATAACGAGTAGCATCTTTACCTTTAAGGTAGTCAAGAAGCTTACGACGTTGGTTAACCATACGGATCAAACCACGACGGCTATGATGGTCGTGTTTGTGTTCTTTAAAGTGACCTTGCAAATCATTGATTTGAGCAGTCAATAAAGCAACTTGTACTTCAGGTGAACCAGTGTCATTTTCAGCACGAGCGAATTTTGCAACGATCTCTGCGCGATCTGCGTTTGTTAAAGCCATTCGATTTCTCCGAGATGCTTAATTTAAATACTTGATACAAATCAAATTGATTCTTCAAAATCAATTTAACTGCCGTGCATCACTACAGCAGTCGACTATTTTAAAGGAAGTATAATGAGATTGCAAAAATATCGTACATATTCTCGCTTCTAAAAATGGCTTCAAAATAAAAAATGAAATATTGCATTTTTTTTACAAACTTCGAGGCATTTAGGACACTGACTTATTTATTTACTCAGTTCAAACTGTAAACCTGAATAAAAATAATCACGGAAAAGAATGTGAAACTATTTTCAACCAATACCTGTTATGTACCTAAAGACTTAAACAGCATTACACAAAGTAAAAATGAAGTATTGCCTAAACAAGGTGGGATGACTGAACAGCAAGTTCAAAAAATATGGGGCAGTATTGAAAGCTTATACCGAACAGGGAATCATCCTCTGATCAGTGTCTGCCTTCGTCGTAAAGGTGAAATTATACTGAATCGTAGTTTAGGCTATGCTTCAGGAAATTCAGCCAGCGGTCTTGCACAAAATGCTGTGATTGCCAATCCTGATACACCGATTTGCTTATTTTCAGCCTCGAAAATGATTACAGCGATGCTGATTCACATGTTAGATGAAACAGGTGAAATTAATCTACTTGATCCGATCAGTTATTACATTCCGGAATATGCCCAAAATGGTAAACGACGTGCCACCATTTTCCATTTGCTCTCACATCGTGGTGGAATCCCTCGCGTAGAAACAGAAGTCACACCTGAACTATTATTTGATAAAGAACAGATTTTACAACAACTCTATGCTTCTAAACCGATTTCACCTGCGGGAGCACACCTCGCCTATCACGCTGTGACCGCAGGTTATATCTTAGGTGAATTGATTGAGCGTGTGACTGGACAAGATATTCGTCAATTTTTGCATGAACAAATTGAAAAGCCGATGGAGATGGAGTTTTTCAACTATGGCTTAAAACCTGAATTTCGAGATCATGTTGCCTTAAACTACCCTACAGGAGTACATCCTAAATTAGGTACAGATTTATATTTAAATCATGTGCTTGGTGGTGGCTTGCAACTTGCTGTCGATGTCACCAACGATCCTCGATTCATGGACAGTGTTTGTCCTGCAGGTAATATTTATACCAGTGCCGAACAAGCCAATCGTTTTTTTGAAATGTTGTTAAATGGTGGACAATATAAAGGCAAACAAATCATGAGCCCTGAAACGGTGTTCAGAGCGACACTTCCGACATCGACCACAACGATAGACCGCACTCTCATTGCACCCATGCGTTATGCTCTTGGACCAATGCTTGGTAGTAATCCTGTGGGGGTATTTGGTCCTATGACAGGACAAGCGTTTGGTCACTTAGGTTTTTCCAACATTCTATGTTGGGCTGATCCTGAGCGTGACATTAGTGTCAGTATTTTAAATACAGGAAAATCTGTAGTAGGAACCCACATTCCTGCTTTAGCACAGACACTTTACCAAATCTCTAAGAATTGTCCGAAAATTCCAAAAGAACAGCGTCGTACTCTGTTTGGAACTGATCGTACTGAAACAGATTTAGTTTAAATACGCTTTAGCCTGATCATAATCCTTCTTTTTATTATACTTTTTAGTTTATCTTATAAAAAAGCCCTAAGATTACTCTTAGGGCTTTTCCATTGCGCTGTAGTTTCTTATTTAATAATTATCGTTATCTTATTTATTGTACTCACTCGTGCTTTGGCACTTATTGTTCTTATATACTGACAATATTTTCACGACATTGTGACCAATTATGTCCATATGTGACCTATTATGCACCATGATTTTTCCAGACATAAGTCGCATTATCTTCTATCCGTGTGAGAAATATCTTACAAAAATACAAATCATCGTTTCCTGTAAAAAATATATTGAATACTTTTAAAAATTTAAAGAATATCTCAAAATACGGTTTTTAATATCTATTCAATAAAAAAGCCTTGTAGTCTCTCCCAAAACTACAAGGCTTAGCGGCTGTAAGTTTCCTCTTTATCACTTACTTACATGTAAGTTCGCAGTCTCTCGACTTCAAATTATTCTTATTGTGCGATTTTACTCAACGATCCTTGCTGAGCTCTTTATGGGTTCATCATCTCAAAAAGAGACATGAAGCTCTATGCGCAAATCTCTCGAATTCATGTAAGCCATTTCGTACAAAGTTAAAATTATTTAAATATACTACAAAATAACTACATTCATTTAATCGTACTAACCAACCCACTCATTCTACGCGTTGAAATCATCAAAGATTGAACAAAAGCTTGTTGATCAACCAAAAGACTCACCACTTTTTTGGCACGGGTAATCGCTGTATAAATCAATTCTTGACTCAACAATCGTGTTGCAGCTGCATCCAAAACCACTGCTGTATGGGTAAACTCTGAGCCTTGGGATTTATGAATTGTTAATACAAAAGCAGTTTGCATCGACTTTGGTAATCGTGTTGCAGGCAACCATTTATTCAAACTTGGAAAATAGACTTCAAATTGATCGGCTTGCTGACGATGCCTAAAACAAATCCCAATATCACCATTGGACAATCCGAGTTGATAATCATTATAAGTCATCATCACAGGACGCCCGACATACCAATCCCCTTGCCTAGATAATGTTGGTAAAGATGTAAATAATGCTTTCTCCATTTCTCTATTAAGTTGTTCCAAGCCTAAAGTGCCATGACGTACCGCCGTTAAGATGCGATACAAATCAAATGCTTTAACAACTTCCTCTATAACTTCATCGCTGTTTTCATCTTTGGATAAATAATTTTTGAGCGTTTCAAAATATGGTTGAAAGCCAAAGCTCAACTTTTGATTATAACTTTCGAGTTCTGCTGATGTAATTTTTTCAGGTAAATATTCAAGTTGAATGACATCTTGCACGTCATTTTGTAAAACAATATTTTGAATTTCTGTGGCTTGAACAACTTCATTTTCAAAATCTTGGAGGATCTGCTCCTCATTCAATTGCTGATGTTTTTGTTGTTGAATAAAGCGTGCCATTTTTCCAATTAAAGCATCATCACTAAAACGTCGTGTCGTAAGCAGATTAACTCTGTTTTCTTTTAGCAATTCAACATGTTGTAAGTCAGCTAATACCGAACCGACATCTACAGAAGCAAGCTGATTGGCATCGCCCAATAAAATTAATCGACAATGTTCAGGCACAGCTTCAAAGAGCATGGTGGCTAAATTCAAATCTAACATGGATGCTTCATCGACCACGATCACATCATAAGGTAAAGGTTGTCTTAAATTAAAGCGAGGTACATGTTGATTACCCAAACCCAATAGGCGATGTAAAGTCATGGGATTAAAGAGATTTTGATCTAGTCCAAAGCTGTGTAGTTTAGGGTCAGATAGTGAATTTTGTAGTGCCTCACCCATACGTTGTGCAGCTTTCCCTGTCGGTGCTGCCATGGCAATACGAATATCTGGAATGGCTTGATGAAGCACTGCGATAATCCGCGCTAAGGTATAAGTTTTACCTGTGCCAGGTCCGCCAGTAATGATATTGAATGCATTTTTGGCAGCGTTGATTAAAGCCTTTTTCTGATGTTCATCCGTCAATAAATCATCATAAGCGGATACATCAACTTGTTGAATCGCTTGCTGTTTTAAACGTAGAACTTGAGTTGCCAAACGCTGTTCCAACTGCCAATAACGATATAAATAAACAAATTCATCATCTTGCACAAAAGGTGCAACTTCAGTCTGTGCAGTTTGATCATCGCTAATCAATGTATCTAATACGGCTGTGTTTCGCCCCTGTTTGGCAATACAACTATCCCCTTGAGTCGTTGCCAACAAAACCTCTTGAACCAATTCAAGTGCTTGTGCATATGCATCTTCATGCATATGAGAGGCTGTGGAATACTGTGTTAAAACGTATTTACTCCATGTCTCTATCCATTGCGGGACTTGACTTGCTAAATCTTGTTTATTTTCCACACAGTTATCCTCAGAGTTATCTACAAGGTTTTCAACACACTTATCCACAAAAGCATCCACAACTTCATTCACATCCTTAAAACAAGAATAAGTATCTGTTTATTCAAAATTTTAAATAAAAAATTACGCACTTTCTGCCAATTTACCCTCAGTAAAATAACCGAGAATTGCATCTAATCTGAGGATAAATTCTGTACTTGGTCGCCAATAATGATAACCCTGCTCCGCTTGCCCATTCATACCGCGTAAATATAAATAGGTTGCGCCCCCCAAATCACGATCAATTTGATAGCCCTCAAGTTGCACGTTTAAATAACGATGCAATGCAACTAAATATAACGAAGCTTGTAACCAATAACTGGCATGCGACATACTTTCTTGTACCGCATCGGAACAATAGCTCTGCTGATCGATACCCAAGAAATTACTTTTATAATCGGCAATGTGATATTTCTGACCATCAAAAAATACCAAGTCAATCGAACCATTTAAATAACGTGCTGAATTGGCATCTTTAAACTCTGGCATGGTAATACCATGTTCATCGAACAATTGATGAATCCGTTTGATGGCAAGCACACGATCCGATAAGGATAAATAGAAAGGAAACTCAGCCAAATGCTCATGTGGTTCAAGCTGACCTAAGTTAAAACCATTGAGAATGGGTGTAGATAAAACATCTTTCAGCCATTCCGCCATCCAGCCTAAAATAGTTTCTTCGGCAGGTGGAATTTCGGATGATTCCGTTTCTTGCTGATCATCAATAAATGCTGCCCGATATTTCTCAAGCAGTTCGGTTCTTAAACTAGCATAATCATTTTTAAAACGACGGTGAATTTCTAAATGCCAATATTGCTGATCTTTAAAATCGATATGTTCAAAAATTTCATGTAAGAAATTCCCTGCGACTGTTCCCATCGGAAAATTGGCTTTAATCCATGCAATCGGTTGTGTTGCCATTTGATGATCTATTTCAATGACTTCTTGCTGAATTTCATCTTCAGCACTTTCAGCCTTTTGTTCAGAAACAGCCAATGCATCTTGGATTTGTTGTCGAGTCAAATGCTGTGCCAAAGCACTAAAACTGGTTTTACCACGTGGATAAAAACGCTGTTTGGGAAAGATCTCAGCCGTCAAAGGAGTGTTTGCTTCCGCTTTGGCTTTTTCTAATCGTGGCGGACATTGTGTCAGTAAGGGTTCTTCCGTACTGCCAATATGTTTAAATGTACTTGCACCCTGCCCACGCCAAAAAGCCAAACCTGTAGTCGATTTTTCCTTTACATCACTGAGCATGGCATAGACACGATAACTGGCACGGGTTAACGCCACATACCATAGGCGATGATGCTCTGCCAACGCTCGCTCATTGTGCTGTTCAATATCTTTAGGATCGAGAATAGAGCTATCATTCACCGCAACCACTCGTTGCTGTTCAACTTTCCCTTGTGTATTGACCTGTTCAATGGTGGAAAAATTGAGGGTTTTATTGATTTCTTTAAAATCTTTATCCGCACCTAAAAGGAAGACAAATTTAAATTCTAAACCTTTCGATTGGTGAATGGTCATCAGCTGAACGCCTGCCTCATTCGACAGTTTGCGTTCCATTTCCCATTCACGTTCCATCGGTGACGTGAGCTGTTTTAAATACCAATGATACAGATTTTGCGCACCTTGATATTCTTCACTGTGCTGACTGAGCAATTCGGTTAAATGACGTAAATTAACTACGACACGCTCATTGTCCCGACTTTGTGTAGCGACTAATTTTGTCCAGACTGAAAATTGATTCAGTGCAAATTGCCAAGCCGTTAAAAAGCCTTGATTCAGCCACATCTCACGGATTTGATCGAATAGCTCAATATACTGACTTAAACCATCCGCATGTTGTTCCAATGCAACCAATTGTTTTAAATCAAAACCCAATAAGCGACTGAGCAAAGCCCGTTTAATTTTTGCTTCATGGTAGGGATAAAGAATTGCCGATAATACTGCGCCTACATCTTGCGCAATTTGACTTTCAAAGACACTCTTTTTCGAAGGTCGATTGGTACGAATACCTAAATAATTTAATGCAGATTGTGCTTTGTCTAAGCCATCATGGTTTTTAGATAGAATGGCAATATCATTTTCATCAATATTTCGTTGCCCTGATTTTTCAGCAAAATATAAATTGCCTTGAATGCCTTGATTCAATAAATCACGAATTTTCCAAGCGACTTGCTCTGCTTCTTGGTTCTTATCTTCTAACTTTAACCATCGTAGCGGTTGTGGATTGGCACTACCATTGTCAATTAAATCAGGATGCGGACGGCTACCTGCTTGTACAGGGGTATAGATCACCTGTTCACCAAAATCCATTTGTTGCTGGAATAAGACATCGACCACTTCAACCAAAGGTTTAACCGAACGGTGGTTATAAATCAGATTGTATTCATGCCCATCTTTGCCAAAAACATCTTGATGCGCCTTTAAAAAGGTCAACATATCACCGCCACGGAAACCATAAATCGCTTGTTTACGATCACCGACCATGATCATACAGCCTTTTTTCACTCGGCTTGGATGACGCCAAATTTGCGCCAACATATCATCCTGATCTTGGTTAGTATCTTGGAATTCATCCACCAGAATCAAAGGATAACGCGCATGGACAAAAGTCGCAAAGCGTTGTCCTTGCTCGCCTTGTAAAGCTTCGGCTAATGTACGAATTTGCTGTGCAAAGGTGGTTTCGCCCTTTTGTTGCAAGACCTGTGGTAAACGCTGTTTAACCTCTTGTGCCAAGTAATATTTTAAAAATGTATTGGTACCCAGTAACTGATTTTCAAATGTTTCAATGGCTTCATAAATCTTTAAAAGCTGTTGAATTACCGTATGTTGATAAAAGTCAGCTTGAACATTTTCAGGCGCAGCTTTCTTGAAAATTTGTTGCTCACGTAACACTTTGATCAGTGTGGCAAAATCAGTCTTTGCCGAAGACAAACTTGAACTGAGATAATGTTTATAATCATTTTTCTGAACGGTTTGAATAATTTGCGGCAAGCTTTTGGCAAAAATTCGATGGAAACGATCACTTCTAAATTTCGTCCCATTGATGAATTTATAATATTCACCATCCAACAAATAATAGGCTTCTAGGCTTTGTAGTTTCTCGGGTGGAATTTGAGCAAGTTGTTCAATGGCTTGCTGAAATATTTGAGAATCAGCACTGGAAAACTGTGGCTGAATAAACTGCGCCGAAGCAAAGTTTAGACTCTGCTCGACCGTCGCCACATAATAATCAACGCCACGTAACTCTCCTGCAAACATCAAGCTATCCACAATCTCTTGCGGTTGCTTTTGAATCCATGTGCGTAATATGTCGTGAATCAGTTGGTGACTATAGCTCTTTGCATCATCAGTAATTTCAGCCCGTTCAATCTTGCCACTTTCAAAAGCAAACTCACGCAATAACTTCTGACTAAAACTGTCTAATGTCCCGACGAATAGCTCATCGAGTTGGTCAATGACTAATTTTAAACGCTCACAAGCATAGGCAATCTGTGTTGCAAAAGTCACCAGTACTTTGGCGAATAAGGGATCGGTCTCTTGTTGTGCTTTGGCTAATACTTCTGCCTCAGTCAATTCACGACAAGACTCGAAATAACGAAATGTTTCCTGCAAACGTGCGCGAATACGACTTTTTAATTCTGCCGCAGCTTTACGGGTAAAAGTGGTGGCAATCACTTGGCTTGGTAAATATTTCTCAAGAAAAATCCGTACCATTAAACTGGATAAGGTATAGGTTTTCCCTGTCCCTGCCGAAGCTTCAATCCAATGCAATCCTGAAAATTGCATATCGCCAATCGGTTCAATAGAAATCTTTTTATTCGCAACATGTTTATTTGCAACAGTGTCGGCAGAAGTTGATTCAGTCATGATTATTCCTCTGCAACAGTTTGATGCTGATAAATCGGTTGATACAGATCATGGGCAAATTGATCACAGGCATGTTTCAACAAGGCTGTTGCATCCTGTTCTTGCAAAATAAACTGCCAATCTCGATGCTGACGACTCCATTCCATCTCAGTTAAATCATAAGGTAGAAATGCATCACTCTTGTTCCATTCCGCCAGAATATCCGCAAAGTTTTCAATATGGGTTTGCCCCTCTTCTTCGCTCCATTCAAGTTGTTTTTTATTTTCAGCAAGTTTCAATAACAATCCTGCGGGCAAAACCAAAGGTTCAGATTGCCCATAGGTATAGGCTTTAAACCATGCCAATAGATGTGCTTTGGCTTGTTCAGAACTCAACCCAGTATTGATAATGGTCACGTCACTAAACACAGCAATGCGTTGTAAATCTTTGGCTTGATCACCTGCGAGATTTAAATAACTCAACCACAGTAAATATTCGAGCCACACTTTGGCACGGCGTTTAGCACGACCACTGGATGCATCTAAACTGACCCAATCCACACCGAATTGTTTCGGCACAGTGATATTCATCACCACATTCTTTTCAATACGCCATTGCCGTTGTGTGGTCGCTGTCACTTCCGGTGCATAGCGTTTTAAGCGTTCTTGTAGATTATCTTGTTCAGCTAAGCTCATTTGCCATGCACTCTGCTGAACCTTACCCATTGGCAATTGATCTTGTAATAAGCCAATATCAGTTGCGTTGTTTTGCGTATCGCTTTTCTGTAAAAAATCACGAATTTGATAACGTGCTAAACCATCGAGAATCAAAGGCTCATTCAATGTTGGAATATCTTCCGCGCGTAGATTTTCCACACCCAACGTTTTTAAATATAAACGTGCAGGGAAAGTCACATCCTGAATCCATTGCCCTGCATCCAATACAGTAATGTCTTCCTGAACGATTGGATAAGGGGCATTTGCCCAAGCTGTACGTTTGGATAGCTTTTCTGCTTGGCGAATCTGTTGCGCCACAGCAAACCATTGATCTTGATAGCGGATATTCTGCGTAGATTCAAAACCATTGGGATCAAAAGGCTGTAAAGTATGAATATGGTATAAAGACTGAATTTGTTCAGGTACTTCAATACCATTCAAATCCACCATCTGATCTGCCTGATCAGGTGAATCGAATGAAGCATTTGTGGACTGTGCAATCAAAGCAATATGATTGACCAATTCCTGCAAGACACTGGATGGGTCACGCACTTCACCATCACTGACATCGAAACCATTATAGAATAGCCACAGATTTTCCTGCACCAACAGCAAAGCATCTAAAAATGCACCTTGGTCGTCATCCAAACGAGAACGATCCCCCAATTGTGGTTTTAGAATTTCCATTAAATCGAATGGTAAATGCACATTTCGATCTGGGAATTTGCCCCCGTCTAAATTCATCATCACCATTAATTTATAGGGTAATGGTCGAATCTGCCCAATCTGACTAAAGGTGATCTGACCTGTCGGTAGAGCTTGATCAATTTGACCATCTAGTAGATTGTTAATTTCATTAAGTAAATAAGGTAATGGTAGGTAAATATTCTTTAAAACAGACTGCTCTTTTACATGCGCTGAAGCACCAGTCAGATTTTCAATTCTTTCATCATAATAGCTCGCCAAAGTCAGCATACGTTCTTGTTTTTTGACAACTTCACGGACTACTTTTAAGGACTCAACGCCAGCTTGCTCAAACTCGATAATGTCTTGCATGAGTAAGTTTAACCATGCATCGACATAGCATTTTAACTGGGTATTTTTACCCAGTTCATGCGCAATCATCCAATCACGGCGCTGATCAAAGTCTTGATAAATCTGAATCAACTTAGCAATGAGTTCAAAATCACTGGCTAAGACTTGAGCGTAACTTAAAGTATCACCATTCACATGTTTAAAAATCTGATGCTCTGGAATTGCCAGACCCAATGCCAAACGATCTAAGGCATATTTAAAGCTAAAACGGTAATCAGTATCGTCAGCACTGAGTGAACGTTGTAAATGTTGTGCATCCAAACCACGCTTAAACCCTGCACTGATCAACAAATCAATCATACGCTCAGTATTAGAAACATCGAGCTCATAGCGGATTTGCGTGGCATTCAAATTCAGCCAATCGGCAAAATCTTCAACGCTAAAACGTCCTTCAACCAACTGAATACGCCCGAGCACTGCACGCCATGCATTATTGGCATCCAGTTGCGTCACCCCTGCAATTTTCACAGGTAAATAAACACTATCTTGGTTTGGTGTATGCGGAAATACACTACGAATTAGCGGTTCAATTTGTTTTAAATCGGGTACGAGAATCAAAACATCACTCGGACGATGCGGATTCTCTGCCGTACCTTGTGCCAACCAATCAATCAATTGATCTTTTAAAACTTCCAACTGACGCAATGACGAATGACAGACATGTATTTGAATCGAATCATCGTCCTCAGCAATTGGATAAGCATGCGGTTCAGGCTCAACCAAATACAGAATATCAGACTGTAATTTCGTCAATAAATTGGTCGGTTCTTCATCGACAAAGGCATCGACCCATTGCCCTTCATCACCCGATGAAAGATTGGAAAGAATCGAGAAATGATCACGGGCTTGTTTACCAAAACGAGTCAGTAATGGATGACGTGACTCTCGAATTTCAGCATTAAAGTTTAAAGTAAATTCATCAAAGAACTTTTGAATATCTTCATCTGTCGCTTTAGGATGCTTGGCAATAAAACGTTCTTTAACACGTAAATCGTATTGTTTTTTCCAGTTTGGATCGACACTGTCTGCCCAATATTCTTGCGATGGGTTGTAATGCAGAATAATGACATCTAAATATTGTCCCAATCGTCTTAAAAACTGCAATTGACTGGGTGGCAAATCGAGTAAGGTGAAGACAATTAAACGACTTGGCAATTTTTTCAATGCGAAATGACGTTTAACTTCATCATCTAAAATCTGCCAAAAATCATCATCAATACTTTGCATTTCAACAAAATCATCATGAAATGTCTGTTGCCACAACCAACGTTGCCAGCTTTCCAATTCTTGCGCTTGATTTAAAGTGAATGCTGAAACAGCTTGATTGGTTTTAAAAAATTGTTGTTCTAAATTCAGTTCCTGACCACGTCCCCATTGCCCAAGCCAATTACTTGGACAGGTACAGATATGTTCACATGCACGCTGACATTCGCCACGATACATCATATAGTTGCTGAATAACTTTGATACTTGTTCAGACACCCAATACAACATACTTTGTTTTTTGAGTTGTTTATCTAAACCATTTTCAAGCTGTGAAGCAGCATCGTAAATACGTTGGATAATGCTATGTAAAGGATGATGTTCAGCAAGGCTATTTTCATCACTTTCAATAAAACTTTTTAAAGTTTGATAAATGCGCCATTTCATAATCAAACGTGGAATATTGGCTTTACGAACTTTATCTTTATCTTCTAAAACTTGTTGATAGGCAAACCATTGAAAACCACGAATCCGTTGGTGAAATTGGCTATTGGCACTAATCCCTTGTTGTTCAGCGATACGTTGACTGAGCCATTCCTGAACAGCAGGGCTCGGTACAATAAAATGTTGTGTTTGCAGGACAGCAAAAGGATTTTTAGATGGCTGTGTCGTATTTTGCAAAAGCCCTTGCACCAAAACGTCAATACGTTGGCTTTGAATCACATGTATTGCCATAATCCCTCAACTGTCAATATTTTACTCTGCATGGTGATGCACAAAAACATAAACATTCACCACTATACAACTGCGCCATACTATGGCATTTTTACACTATATTTGGAAATAACTTCACACCTTCGAGCTTAAAAACTGGCATCTACAGAAATATAAAACGCTTGAAAAATAGGTAATTGTTTTATGAAAATTGATAAAATCCCAGATTCGATCGACCCAACTTTAAATTTAGAACAAATTCGTAATGAATGTTTAGAACTCGTCAAAAAACGTGCTTATTTTTCAGCAGGTGCAGCCGTTGTCCCTGTACCATTTTTTGATGTGGTGATTGATGTGGGAATTTTATCGCAATTGATTCCTGAAATTAATGCCCGTTTTGGTTTAGCACCTGATCAAATCAGCGTTTATGACCCTGCGACTAAAAAAATCCATTGGAATGAATTGCGTAAACGTGGTTTTGAGTTTTCAGGTTTAGTTGTTGCTCGTACTGCGGTGAAATCTTCTTTGAATAATGTTGCTGCCAAAGTCATTACTAAACAAGTGACTAAATTTATTCCACTCGGTGGTTCAATCATTGCGGCAAGTTTGGGCTATATCGTGATGAAGAAAGTTGCCGAAGCGCATGTGGATGAATGTTACAAATTGGCAAAAGGTATTCAGCAGAAACAGAATGCGAGTGTGGTGAAGTATTCTTGATGTAAATATTTTAAGTCGCTTAGAGCATCGGACTCATAATCCGATGTTCTTTTTTATGCATTCCCGATTTTAACTAAACCAGTCTTATCAACAATAAAGTTTTTGCAATAAGTCTAATTACAATCAACATTTAATTCATAATGAAAGTCCCCTCTCCTTTTCAAGGAGAGGGTTAGGGAGAGGATGTATATGAAAAACACAGCATCCCTAAGCCATGCATGACGCCTAAGAAAAAAAATTCTTCAACATCAATCCACTTTTAACTGTTTCAATATCGCCTTAAGCACCTGAATACGTGCCGAATACTTATCATTAGTTGAAATAATATGCCACGGCGCATACTCAGTATTGGTACGCTCAAACATATCCGCCGCCGCATTCAAATAATCATCCCAATGCCCACGATTACGCCAATCATCTGGGGTAATTTTAAAACGCTTATGCGGTGTTTCTTCACGTGCTTTAAAACGAGCCTCTTGCTCATCTTTGCTAATCGCCAGCCAAAACTTAATCAGCACCGTTTGATTATCACTTAAATCCTTTTCAAAACGATTGATTTCATCATAAGCACGTTGCCATTCCGCAGGTTTAGCAAAGCCCTCAATCCGTTCCACCAAAACCCGCCCATACCAAGTACGGTCAAAAATGCTGATCTTTTCTTCAGGTTGAATCTTCGTCCAAAAACGCCACTGATATGGACGACGTAACTCATACTGCTCAGGTGCGGCAATGGTATGAATTTCATATTCACGAGGATCAAGATTTTTAACAATCCGCTTGATCGCACCACCTTTCCCCGCAGCATCCATACCTTCAAACGTCACCACAATATTGCGTGGGTCATTACGCAAGGCATCAGAGACTTTCTTGGATAATTTCTTTAACTCAGCCTTATAATCATCATTTTTCATCTCATCAGTAGATGGATTCAACAGACTTTCAGGAACAGGGGCTTGCTTCCACTTAGTTCTCACCGTGGTTTTATGTTTCGGTAGTTGTTTTAAGGCATGCAAAATATATTGTGCAAATTGTTGATCACGGACTTCTTCATCTTCACAATCAATCACATACCAATCATCAGTAAAACGCTGACGAAGCTTTTGTATGGTGTCATATTGCTTTTTATTGCGCCAATCCAAACCCATCAACTTATGCCAACGTTGCTCAGAGGCATCAATATTATCCAGACGCTTTTGCAAACTTTTCCACGGCAGATCGAACCAGACTTTAATCACATCCACATGATTATTTTTTAAATCCTGTTCAAATGTGCGCATGCTTTCGATATAGGCATCAAATAACGTTTCATCCAAAGGCTTAGAAACATGCATTGCCGTTGATAATAAATCACTATACCAATTGCCAAAAAAAACTTGGATTTGCCCTTCAGCAGGGATATGTCTTGCATAGGGCTGCCAAAATGTTTGTCTAAAGGTAAATAGGTGTGCAGGATCAGCTTTAACACGTAAATAACGTGGATCAACCCATTCACGTAGTTGTTTTACTGCTTCACCTTTACCCGCAAGCTCAATACCACTGACCAAGATCACGATGCTTTTGGCATTGCTTTGACCTTTAGAATTTTTAAGTGCGTATTGTGCTTCAATCAAATCAACCGAAAGTTCTTCTTCATCCCGCAATGAAAATTGTAGTTGTTCTTCAATCATTTGCTACTCTTTTGATTTAACTATACTTCATTCGAGTATAACCATTCTCTAAAATCACACCATATCTTTTCTGTATAAAAATACAGCGAAGCAAACTAATCTCGCTGAATAAGACATCCACTGACCATATTTCCCAATTGTTTTTGTACTTTTGTCATGGCGATATGATTAAACTGCCTTTATGCTTTTATAAAACGAAATTTAGAGTTTTTGTATGTCAAAACTTGCTGCACTCGATCAGCTTTTAGAACAATACCAACAATTGAGTTATCACACTGACCCAATTCTTGAAAAGCGCCTACATGAAGCCCAAGATTGGTTAAAAATTCGCATTCAAAAAACGCACCATGATTTGTTTAATCAAAAAGAAAACCAGTTGATGGCGAAATACTTTATCAACCGTTTATATGGTGGTCCTGAGTTTGATGATCTCGCTTTGCAAATTGAACGCCTTTTAAAGTATGCACACAAAGCAGAAAAAATCATTCCTGAAAATGCCATCAAAACAGGTTTAAAGTCAGTCGGGCTTGCTGTATTGGCAATGCAACTCGATGAACAAGTCGCAGCACAACTCCTGAAAGACTACCCTGCTGAACAAGCCATTAATGACGAAATGATGCGCCAAACCTTGCTTAAACTTGATCAATACAATGCCCGTTTAGAACAATTGGGGCTATTGGATGATTTGGGCGGCGCATTGGATAAATATATGCGCTCATTTATCATGCATACTGCTTTTAAAATGTGTAAAGGCACAGCAGCGAAATATAAATTTGAACTGATGTATGACTTTATTGGTGAAGGTTTTGTGGCAATGAAACCGATGAAATCCGCAGCCAAGTTTATTCACGAATTTACCGTAAAAGAAACTGAGATTGTTGAAAAAGTCCATTCAGGGCATCCACATCCATTTGAAATTTAATTTTAATTGTGCACTCAACAAACCGATCTTTTAGATCGGTTTTTGTATATTATTCATAACAATTGTTGGATGATGACTGCAAATTTTTTCAGAATCTGTCATTATGCAGGGCAATATAAAATTTCCCATTTTTGTGTTCAGGAGTGACTCAAATGTCGAATGAAGACCAAAAGCCTACAGCACCTGCTGAAACGGCAACCAATACAGACAAAGTGAGCCCATTCTTAACCGAACCATTGCCACAAGGCGCACCACAAGGTCAGCAACAATCTTTACAACAACAGCTGACCGATACCCCAGTTTCAGGCACAGTGCCTAAATACAATCTACCTCGTGGCGCAAACACAGGCAATGTCGGTGCAACCACACATTTCGGTTACCAAACCGTCAGCAGTGAAGATAAAGCGCAAAAAGTCGCTGAAGTATTCCATTCTGTTGCAGCAAAATACGACATCATGAATGACTTGATGTCTTTCGGTATTCACCGTTTATGGAAACGTTTTGCGATCAATATGTCAGGTGTACGCCGTGGTCAGCATGTGCTTGATATTGCAGGCGGTACAGGTGACTTAGCCAAAGTCTTCAGCCGTGAAGTGGGTCCTACAGGTCACGTTGTATTATCAGACATTAACGAATCAATGTTGAATGTGGGTCGTGATCGTTTACTCGATGCAGGCTGTACCAATGTGGATTTCGTTTTAGCCAATGCTGAAACTTTAGAGCCATTTGCAGACAACAGTTTTGACCTACTGACGATCAGTTTTGGTTTACGTAACGTGACCGATAAAGATGCGGCACTTGCTGCGATGTATCGTGTACTTAAGCCAGGTGGTCGTTTACTCATTTTAGAATTCTCTAAACCTGTGTTTGAACCATTCTCAAAACTCTATGACTTATATTCATTCACTGCTTTACCGATCATGGGTAAAATCGTGGCGAATGACTCAGAAAGTTATAAATATTTGGCTGAATCAATTCGTATGCACCCTGACCAACGTACCTTAAAAGGCATGATGGAAAATGCAGGCTTCCAAAACACCGATTACCACAACCTAACAGGTGGAATCGTGGCTGTGCATCGTGGTTTTAAACTTTAAAGGTCAATCGCCATGTGGTCAATTTTGGCACTCGGTGCTGTTGAACGGCTGATCAATCAATTTATCAATTTGGATGCGATCACTCGTATCCAATTCGATGAATTACAAGGTAAATTATTACGTGTGGTGATCGATTCACCACAATTGTCTGTTGATGTGTTTTTTGATACGCATAAAGTTCGGCTTGAACCGACGGTGACAGGTAAAAGTGATACACCATCGATCTTTGAACAACGTCCTTTTGATCAAACAGTTGCGATTTCAGAAGCAACTGCGACTTTACATGTCAAAAGTGTAGTTGAACTCGCCAAACTGTTTGTTGCGGATGATATTGGTAATATTCCACTTCAAGGCGATTATCACCTGCTACAGGATATTCAACGTATTCTGCAACAGGCTGAACCTGATTTAGCCTCGCATTTAAGCCCGTGGATTGGTCCTGCATTGGCACATGAAATTGGTAAAATTCAGCTTGCGCCAAAACTGATTAAACGCTCTTTGCAAAGTCATTTATTTTTTGCAGAAGACTTTTTAAAAGAAGATACAGGGCTAATTGCACCACGTTGGCAAATGGATGATTTGCAACACGATACGCGTTCTCTCAACCAAAATATTGATCGGCTTGAAGCAAAAATTCAACAGCTTCAAAACCATTTCAACTCTGAACAACCTAGGTAAGACCATTTATGATTCCGCACATTTCCCGATTGCTCGACCTGTGGCGCATCGCTGCTCACTATAGACTCGATACATTGGTACCTGCGGAAGAATTACCTGAAAAAGCCCGCCATGCCTTGTCAATTATTCGTATGCACCCTGCGGCATGGTCAAGTAAAGAGAAGAAAAATCCACTGAAGCTCAAAGAAGCTTTAGAAAAAATGGGACCTTTGGCAATCAAGCTAGGGCAATTACTTTCTACTCGCCGTGATTTGATTCCACCTGAAATCCTACAGCAATTGGTTTTACTACAAGATCGTGTCAAACCTTTTGATTCAGATGTTGCAAGAATACGTATTGAAGAATCACTCAAAGCCAATATCTCAACACTTTTCGCTCGTTTTGATGAACAGCCTTTGGCTGCGGCTTCGATTGCGCAAGTACACACGGCAGCTTTACATGATGGTCGTGAAGTGGTCGTTAAAGTCACTCGACCTGATATTCGCAGTCAAATCCTAGAAGATTTTGAAATTCTAAGATGGCTTGGGGCGAATTTGGAAAAACGCCTTGAAGCAGCACGTGCTGTGCATATTTCAGAAATTATCGAGAACTATCGTCAAGTCATTTTGAATGAATTGGATTTGACTTTAGAAGCGGATAATACCCGCCGTATGCGCCATTACTTCACAGGCTCAAGCATGATGTATGTGCCTGAAGTGTATATGGACAGCAAAGATGTGATGGTGGCTGAACGCATTACAGGTGTGCCAATTTCGGACATTGAAACCTTTGAAAAACTCGGCATGGATCGTAAAGATTTAGCTGAAAAAGGGTTAACGATTTTCTTTACCCAAGTGTTCCGTGACAACTTTTTCCATGCGGATATGCATCCGGGAAATGTCTTTGTTGAAACCTTAAATCCAAGCAAACCTCGTTATATTGCCCTTGATTGTGCAATTATGGGCGAATTGTCTAAGTCAGATCAGATGACTGTCGCTCGTATGTTACTTGCAGTGATGAACAGCGACTTCATGCAATTGATTCAGATCGTGCATCAAGCAGGTTGGATTCCACCTGGCACTGATCAAGATGCTTTAGCACGTGAAATGCGTCGTACGGTTGGACCGATGGTGTCTAAACCGATGCACGAATTGGACTTTGCAGGCATTCTGATTCAAGTCATGGACATTGCCCGTCGTTTCCATTTGGAAATTCCGCCACAACTGATGTTATTACTCAAAACATTGGTGCATGTGGAAGGCTTAGGGACAGATCTCTATCCTGATTTGGACATTTGGAGTTTAGCAAAACCGATTCTGACCGAATGGGTTAAAGCACAGATGAATCCGCAGAAAAACTTAAAGGAATTAGGACAAAAAATTCCTGACCTACTGTTAGGTGCACAGGATTTCCCTACATTGCTGATTGATAGTTTGAATGGTTTAAAAAACCAATCTGCATGGCACTCTAAACAACTGCACGAATTACAAATGATGCGTTTAGAAGTTGAACATCAACAAAAACGCAGTTGGATGTTTGGCAGTATCATGGCGATTTTATTGTCGATAGCGATTATTGCACCGTGGTATGTGTCGATTGTACTCATTGTATTGGCGAGTGTTTTAGCGGTTTGGCGGATTGCGAAGTAAATAAAATCACATTGTTTTTTTAAATAATTTCGAAAAGATCACCTAGCGTGAGGCGACATGGATGTCGCCTGTTGGGAGTTCCTTCTCCCTCTGGGAGAAGGCTAGGATGAGGGGGCTTTTAAAATAAAAACCTCTCCCTAACCCTCTCCTGAAAGGAGAGGGGACATTCAATATTGATTCAAATATTGCCGAAACTAACTTTCGTAAGAAGTCTAATATCCAGATTAAATAAATAGAACAAATGACTCCCAAGTCACCTGCTGAAACCTCTCGCCATTGTCCAACAATCCCTCACCACTAAAATACCCTCATCCGTTTGAGTGAGTGAACCCATGACCCAAATTCTACAAAAGCGCCCTGCTGCATTAACCATCCAAGCAGGCTCACTTGCCAAACAACTGATTCAAAAAGAAGGACTACAAGCACATCATGTTGACATGATTCCTGGTGCGGCAGGCGGTCCCAAAGGCATTGGTTTAATGGGTCTGGATCAAGCCATTTTCGGTGATTTCCTACAAAGAGCGAAACAACGTCGTTACCTCATCGGCTCATCAGTGGGTGCATGGCGTTTTGCAAGTCTGATTGCACAAGGTGAAAAAAAGGGCGCAGAACAACTGGCAGAGTTATATATCAATCTGCCCTTTCATAAAGGCATGAAAATCGCTGAGATTGAGAAAATTTCACGGGATATGTTACATGGAATATTAGGCAATCAGTCCAAAAAATTAGTCACTCATCCTGACTATCATCTTACAATTATCGCTGCCAAAGCAGAGCATATTTTCCAAAGTGATCAAAAGCTTGCGCTCTATGGTTCATTATTGGGCATCATTGGTAGCAATGCAATTTCACGTAATCACTTGAATAAATTTATGCAAAGGGTGATCAGTCAGCCTGAACATTTCCCACAATTTAAAATTCAGGATGATGCTTTTACAACCCATTATGTCAACTTTAATACCGACAATGTCGCAGATTGGCTGATGGCTTCAGGCTCGATTCCGGGTGTGACGCCTGCTGTAAAAAATATTGCCGATGCACCACAAGGTGCATATCGTGATGGTGGTTTGATTGACTATCACATCGACTTGCCATTCAACAGCAAAGGGATTGTTTTATATCCACATTTTAGCGACAGTATCACCCCTGGCTGGTTCGATAAAATGTTTAAATCCCGCAAAGCCAATCCTGAAAATCAAGCACGGACTTTACTGCTTTCACCGTCTGCGGAATATTTAAAATCATTGCCTTTGGGTCGCCTCCCTGACCGTAAAGACTTTGTCATGAAAGGCTTATCAGACAGTGAACGTAAAAAATTATGGCGACAGTCTGTGGCTGAAAGTCAGCGCATGGGCGATGAATTTTTAGAATTGGTCGAAAAGCAGAATTTTGCCGATGTGATGGTGGATTTGTAACTCTGAAAAAAATCCCCCTAAAATCCATATTTAGGGGGATTAAATGGTTCACGAATCATTTTTTAACTTGTGTATTCAGTACTTTTTGTTAAATTTAAGATAATTACAAGTACACACTTCAATAATGATTCAAACTAAAATTCAAAAATTTGCCATCATCGGTGCAGGAACCGCAGGGCTTGTCACCGCAATCCTATTGGCACGACAAAATATTCACGTCACTCTATTTGAAAAAGCTGAAAAACTCGAACCTGTGGGTGCAGGCTTATTACTACAACCCTCAGGGCTTGCGGTATTTGAACATTTAGATGTATTGGATGATGCTTTAAAATTGGGTGCAGTCGTTACTGGTCTTGAAGGACAACTGCCAAGTGGCTTTAAACTGGTCGATAGTCATTATGCACAAGCTCATCCAGATTTTTATGGTTTAGGTATTCACCGATCGACTCTCTGTCATGTTCTTGAACATAAATGCCGTGAATATCCTGATTTGATCACATGGCAAATGAATACGGATATTCAACGCATTGAAGAAGCTACAGATGAAATTCGAGTCTATGGTACTGTCAATAGTGAAAAATTCGATCAAGTTTTTGATTGTGTGATTATTGCCAATGGTGCAAGAAGCGAACTCAGACCCAAGTCGTGGGTTAAAGTCGATCAAGCTTATCCGTGGGGTGCAAAATGGACCATTGTTCCTGAATGTTTAGACTTCGATACCCAAATTCTGCATCAGTTTTATGATCGTTCTAAAATCATGATGGGAATCCTGCCAACAGGTGCTATACCAACTGCACCTGAACAACGGCTTTCAAGTGTGTTTTGGAGTTTACCCACAAATCAATTGGGCAATTTTTTACAGACCAATCAAGCACGTTCAGAATGGTTAAAACAAGTTTCAAAACGTTGGTCACCTGTCGCAGATTGGTTAGAACAAGTGATTGCCAATCCTGAAGATAAACAACAATGGCTTTCAGCAAATTATCGTGATGTGGTGATGTCAAAGTTTGGCGAGGGTCGCATTGGTGTGATTGGCGATGCGGCACATGCCATGAGCCCGCAACTTGGGCAAGGTGCAAATATGGCACTTTTAGATGCGTGGGCTTTAGGACAAGCAATTCAAAATTCAAAGCAGAATGAAACCTTAGATTACTCACAGCTTTGGAAAACTTATCACCAACACCGTCAAAGTTCGACAGCCTTTTATCAATTTTTAAGTCGCCTACTCACACCACTCTATCAATCGGAACATTGGTGGGCAGGTGGATTCCGTGACCTGACATTTTCATGGATGTATCGTATTCCCTACTTCCGTAAAGAAATGGCAATTACCGTGTCAGGTTTAAAATCAGGCATGTTTAGTCAGATGAAGTATGAGGAGATTTCAAAGAGAAATGAACATAGATAAATTTTTAAAATTACAGATTCATCAATTAGTTCAAGATTTTCTGCATCGAATGAATCAAAATGATAGCCAAGATTTATTGAAATATAATCAAGTCACGGCTGCCATGCTCGAAGAATTATATGAAGAACTAAACGATTCGTTCGAAAATAACCATCAACTCAGCATCATTCCATTTGATGAGCTCCCTGAAATCATGCCGAAAAACATACCTTTATTTAATATTGAAGTGATGGATGATGGAGACTTCATTAACGAATGTAATATCTATAATTTTGGAAAAATAACAGGCTTGATATTACAAGCTTATATTATCAAACGAAATTCAGTTTTAATCTTAGTTGATCCACTATTTAGGTGGTAAACCAATTAAATAATTTCCAAGATTTTCCGCAAATCATTTCAAATCACGTAAACTATAGACCGCTATCAAATAGCACAAAAATTTTAAATCAATGAATTGGTGAAATCCTATGAACAACTTGCAATGGCTCGATGAAGTAAAATTTAACGAACAAGGACTTATTCCTGCTATTGCACAACATCATCAAACTGGACGCATTTTGATGGTGGCATGGATGAACCGTGAAGCACTGCAACTCACTGCTGAAAAAATGCGTGGTGTATATTTCTCACGTTCACGTAATAAATTGTGGTTCAAAGGTGAAGAGTCTGGACATTTTCAAACCGTTTATGAAATCCGATTAGACTGCGATGCAGATGTGATCGTATTACAAATCGAACAAGAAGGTGGCATTGCTTGTCATACAGGTCGTGAGTCTTGTTTCTATCGCAAACTCACACCAAATGGTTGGGAAATTGTCGATGCTCAACTCAAAGACCCGAATGCAATTTATGGCAAGTCTGATGAGCATACTTCAACCAATCCACATACACTTGCAATGAATGCTTCAAATGCACAATCTGAACAAGTTGAAGTCTTGGATTACTTAGGCAAAATGATGGCTGAACGTAAATCTGCCGATCCTGAATCATCTTATGTTGCCAAGCTCTATCATAAAGGCTTAAACAAAATCTTAGAAAAAGTCGGTGAAGAAAGTTTTGAAACTGTGATTGCAGCCAAAGAATATCAAGCACATGCCAACGAAGATAATAAAAACGATTTAATCTACGAAGTGGCTGATGTATGGTTCCATACCATTGTGATGTTAGGTTATTTCGACCTTGATGTGCAATTGGTGCTCAATGAATTGGCACGTCGCCAAGGGCTTTCAGGCTTAGTTGAAAAAGCCAATCGTGATCATTAATTTTGATTCATTTGAAATAAAAATCCCGTGCAATTGCACGGGATTTTTTATGCTCTTAATCTATATTAAGAAGATTTCTTTTCAACAGAAGGTGCAACAGGATCAGCGGTAATATAACCGACTGCTGCAGCAAACTTATTGTTATAGTTTGTATTAATTGCTGCATCTAATTCCGCAAGTAAGCTTGTTGTTAAGCCACTACGAGAACCATCTGCATTGTCTTTGTAGAAACGATTCCACTCATCACCAGGATGCTGGAAGTTGCTCATGATATATGTCCAACCATTCACCTCATCCACAGCATGTAAACCTGTAGATTCAGCACCCGCTGGTGCAGATAAAATACGATCTAATTTTTTCGTATCAACGTTATACGCCCAAAGGTAATTATTGATATGGTTACCAGAATCTTCACCGATAAACAAAGTACGAAGTTTCTCTGAATATTTTAAATTGTCAGGACTCGCAATTTTTTCAGGGTCAGCGGTATTCCCTAAACTATCAAAACTAATATCGACGCCACGTAATAATAAACTGGATTCACTAGGTACCCACTCACTGTTAATTACGGTATTGGTATTGTCTTTCTGACCACCTGTTAACTTATGTTCTAAAATTCCGCCTGCCGTAATTTTCGGGAACTTCACATTGTGTTCAGCGAGATAACCACTACCACCTTCAACCATTGAATCCACAATGTTTGCTAAAGCTGAATACGCTTTTTTATCCGCAACATTCACTGTGGTGCCTTCATTTTTGGTGAGCGCCATAGAAGCACCAACAAATGCTGCATAGCGGTGAGTCTCAAGGAACGCTGCTGCAAGCTTAGTCTTATCACTCGTGTCTTTCAATTTAAGATAGACACCTGTTTTACTTAAATAAGTAAACTTAAAGCCTTGTGCTTCTAACTCTGCTTTTTGCGTTGCTTGTTGTGTTTTTAAACGCGCTTTTGCCGCATCTGCCAAAGCTTTTTGCTCTGTTGTCGGATTAGCCGCATCAATTGCAGATTTTTCAGCAGGAGTTGCATCGGTTGGATATTTAACAACTTGTAAAACTGATTCAAAAATATCTGTTGCTTTAATTCCACTTTTAATCAGATTCTCAATCTCTGCACTGGTCGCGTGACCAAGCTTAATCCATGAAATCTTACCAGCTGTAGTATCCGTCAATTGTGTAATGAATTTTGCAACATACAAAGTTCCAGCAGATAAATCCTTTTCTTTATCCGCAACAAACATGAATAAGCCACCATTGGTATAATCATCCCCCATGAGCACTGTACGATTATCTGCAAAGACTTGTACCAACTCATGTGAAATACGACCTAGACAATAATGCTTTTTCACTGAACCGGTACCATCTGCTTTCACTGTGATTTCTGGTAAATGACCATAGTTATATGGATTTGCAGAAGTTTCATCACCATATATATTTTTACTAAATGCTTTGAGTGTCGATAATGATTGACCTAATTTTTGGTCGAATGCATCTGGTTCATATTCTTCACTCGAAAGATGTGTGCCCCATGGTGAAAGACTCGCACCACAAGTAATCCAAAGACCATGCGCACTTGAAGTATCTACATTATGGTATTTGATTAGTGATAAATGACCCGTTTTAGGATCTTGGTCAAGTGTTAGCACTGCGATTGGAGAAGATAACTTTCCATACGTATCTCCACCTGCTTGATCTTTAGACAAATATTCAAATTGTACGACATGAAAAACAGGGTTACCTTTTACGCCCAAAGTCTTTTTATCGGCATCCGTGAAATCTTTACCAGTTGCTTGTTTAAAGCTAATTAGAGAACTACCATCTGGACAATCTGAAAAGAATTGACGTTCTTTACCTGTAACAGACTTATCGATAATCGGTTGATTTTTAATATCATAATAACCACCCGCAATGATTTGACCACCTTTACCATCAGGTACTTTGGTACCTGTCAGGAAGAATGGCTTATAACCCAATTGATATTCTGTTTTACTGCCATCATCCCAACTGATTGAAAGTTTAGATGTACAAGCTGTCGTCGCCATCACAGCAACTGTGGTTGGAGCAGCCATTGGTGTAAATGTTGCTGTTTTTAATTTAGCAGGATTAACCACTGGTGTTGTAGTGTCATTACTGTCATTGCATCCTGCTAATGTCGCAGATGTTGCCATCGCCCCAAGCGGAAGAAAAGGAATGCTGGCTAACCATGTAAGGACTTCACGACGTGTGTGTTGGTTGGCTGAATTTGTCATAATATTTCCACAATATTTTAGAATTTTTCCCTGCTTGAGTGTAAAAATCTGTTATGACAATTTCGTTTCACTTTTAAGTCACTTTCAAGACAAAAACTTAAAAAATTCATATCATGATAAATATGAAGTACTAAGCAATACTTTGATTCTCATTCTAATGTATCAAATTTTATTGTAGAGCTTTGTTGCCGTCATTTCCTAAAGAGATTTAACCCAAGCGCTTAGTAAACTTTGCTATACTTCTGGCTCGATTAAATTTTCAACTGAATAAGATTTTATAAATACTGTGCCTCATTCTTTTAGCCCGACTCATGAACAAAATTTTGCCATTGCAGAAGCAAAAAAGGGACAATCCTTTAAAGTGATTGCCTATGCTGGGACAGGTAAAACCACCACACTTCAGTTGATCAGTGATGCAATGCCTGAACGACGTGGCATGTATTTGGCATTTAATAAGGCAATTGCATCTGAAGCACAGAATAAATTTCACCAAAATGTAAATTGTCGTACCTTTCACTCCTTGGCATTTCGTAGCGTACCGCGTGGTGTTACTGACAAATTAAGATTGCCTCGTTTAAGCCCAAGTTTTATTGCCAAAGAATATCGCCTAGAACCCATTACACTTAGACGCTTGATGGGCGGACGCTATGAAAAATATGTGCTGATGCCAAGCCGTTTAGCCAGTTTGGTCGCGAATGCTGTCAGTTATTTCTGTTCCACCAGTTCTCAGTATCCTGCTCCTCGCCATATCCAAGCACCGAGTTGGTTACATCCTGATGATGTGGAAAGCTTACAGACCCATTTATATAAATCTGTTGAAAGACGTTGGTTAGAGTCGATTGATCCGAATCACCAAGCAGGGATTGGACACGATATTTATTTAAAATTGTGGGCATTGTCAGATCCGTTTATTCCCGCAGATTATGTGCTATTTGATGAAGCCCAAGATGCCGATCCACTCATGCTCGGTATTTTACTGCGTCAACGCAATACCCAAGTGATCTATGTCGGCGATGCCCATCAACAAATTTATGCATGGCGTGGTGCGGTGAATGCGATGCAACAAATGCCACTGCCTGAATCAAGACTTACAACTTCATTCCGTTTTGGCGATGCCATTGCTGATGTTGCAAACAACCTATTAAGCGCACTTGATGAAACTGTCCCTTTATTGGGTAATCCAGATATGAAGTCCAGTGTGGTGAATAAACCCCATACCAAAATGCGCGATGCAATTTTGTGCCGAACCAATGCCCGTGCAATGGAACTCCTCCTTTCAGGTTTAGTACAAGGTGACAAAGTCAGTTTGCAAGCCGATCATGTCAAACTCAATCGCTTTGTCGATGCAGCCAGTTTGCTCAAACAAGGTAAGCGTGTGGTCGATGTTCCTGAACTGGCTTGGTTTAACTCTTGGCATGATGTGCATGAATATTGTGAAACCAATGATGGCAGTGATATCAAGCCTTTAGTGAAATTGGTCGATGATCATGGTACAGAACCTCTCAAAAAAGCACTTGCTAAAATCACCCCGATAGAGCAAGCTGATTATGTGATCTCTACTGCACATAAAGCCAAAGGCTTGGAGTGGAACCGTGTCCATATCGAAGATGATTACCAATTTAAAATAAATGGTTTAGAGCATAAAATCAGTGATGAAGAATTAAGATTATTATATGTGGCATGTACCCGTGCCAAAGTCAGCTTAAATATTCACCATATCTATGACCTCGTACAACAATTGAAAGTCAAAGCACCCTTAAAAAATAAAGCAACGGCATAAGCGTCGTTGTCATTCGATTTATAGGTATCCTATGAAATTAGAAGCAATTCAATTTCGGCACACATATCATTTTGCCGACTTAAAAATAAATTTTGATTATAAAAATAAGCCTATTACACTGATTGTGGGTGATCAAGCCAGTGGAAAAACAGCAATCATTAAAAATATGTACCAAGCGCTGACATGGTTCCCTGCACGCCTTAAGGATTTACGTACCCCAGGTGTCGTCATGTCCGACCAAGACATTATGGCGGATCGGGTACAATCCAAAATAGATGTTCAAATCAGCTTTCCGACTGAAATTGGGAAATTACCTGAAAGTGAAACAACTGCTGAAAAAGATCTCAATCGCTGTGATTGGCAACTCTATAAAACACTCAACAGTAGTGGAGTCGGTATCAGCAAAGTTGAATTACAACAATTAGAACAAGTGGTTGGGCTATATAACCAAGCAATTAAAAATGATCCTATTCAAGGCTTTCCACTGATTGCCTATTATCCTGCTGAACGCTTTGTCAATGAAATCAATGTACTCAGCAAAAACAACCCAGCTGTTCTATATCCGCACAATGCTTATGAACTTGTGCCAATTCCATATACGACTTTTGCTCGTTTTTTTGAATGGTTCAGAGAAATTTGTGATATTGAAAATGCACAAACAGCACAACTGTTTCAAAGTATCTTAGCGCAAAAACAAGAACCAACATCTGTAGAAAGCTTACAAAATATCTTGTTTCATGCACGTTCACAACTCCATGCACCTAGCTTACAAGCGCTCAAAAAAGCCTTGAATATTGTGATTCCAGAAGTAACTGATATTTTCCTAGAGTATCAGCCCAAATTACAATTGATGGTGACCTATAAAAATCAAAGCTTTTGCTATCAACAACTTTCCAACTCGGTAAAAAATTGGATCGGACTTGTTGGTGACCTAGTACGCCGTATGTGTCTGCTCAATCCTCTTAGCTTATTCCCATGTGAAGAAGGTGATGGAATTTTGTTAATTGATCAAATTGATGTGGATTTAGATCAGTTTGGTTTGCAGTTGATTTTAGAACGATTGAATCAAGCTTTTCCACGTTTACAAATTATTGCTACGGCGAGCCATGAAGAATTACTCGATCAAGCAGATGAATATCAATGCTTTAAACTGGAAAATAAACAACTCTACGAAGTCAAAGCCAATTCCACATGGTTAGAATATCAAGACATTTATGAAAATTTATTGAAACATAGCACTGAAACTTCGGAACAAGAACTACTTGAACCGAGTATGCAAATGGTCAATGTACAAAAACTATTTCAGCAATATCAGCATTTAAGTAAAGAGCAACAAAGTGAATTAAGACAGCTCATCCAATCAGGGGATGACACTTCTTCACAAGAATCTTTGTTATAAAAAATTCAGTTGATGTCGATGATTGATACAAAAAGTAGTGACGCAGGAATTTTCCTATGGATGACTTATCAAGCCATGCAACAGATGGGCTTAGATGCGGCTGCTATTTTCCAAAGCGTCCATTTACCTGATCAAGCGCCTGATAAAAACATTCGCCGTGCAAACTCGACCCAACAACGCTTTTGGCAAGCGGCTGAAAAAATTAGTGATGATCCCTATGTCGGTTTACACGTCGGTGTAAACATGCCTACTTTTCGTGGGCAAGTGATTGAATATTTATTTTTGAGTAGCTCAACCTTTGGTGAGGGACTTGAACGTACACTCAAATATCAAAAGGTGTTGAGTAGTGCATTTCATCTTGAATTACAAAAGAATAATGAACATGCTTTTCTGACAGGTTTTCAGCACCCTGTCCGACACTATCAAGATTGTGCAATTAGCATATTAGTGAATTTTTTTCGTTATATATCTGATGGAAAATTTCGAGTCGATCACATCCAGCTCCCCTATTCTAAAGACATTGATGCCAAAGAATACGAACATCAATGGCAATGTCCTGTTGAGTTTGGTCATATACAAGGGCGACTTTGCTTCGATTCAGACATTCTCAATCTGCCATCTCCAGCCGCAGAACCCGATTTATTAAAGATTCATGAGAATATTGCAGAACAACAATTAGAAATTTTAGAAAAACACCAGTTGATTGATGAGATAGAAAAAATACTGGCGAGTGGTGTACTCGAATCTGGGCAGTTTGATCAAGAATACATTGCAGAACTACTGCAAAAAAATCCAAGAACGTTGCGTGCGGATTTACAGTTAATTAACAGCAGCTATGAAAAAATTTTAGCCAATTATCGTGAAAAGTTGTCCCGTAAACTTTTAGCCTATACCCAAGAAAATATCGATCAAATCGTTTATCTCACAGGCTTTTCAGAACCTTCAGCATTTTCAAGAGCTTTCAAAAAATGGACAGGTGAAACGCCTACAGCCTATCGACAAAGGAAAATAAATAACAGTTGAATAAAGCACCTAAATAGAAGTCTTTAACCGCTGTATTTGACAAATTAGGCAGAAATTTTCATGTCATTTCAGTCAAAAAAATAAATAAATATTTGCTTAAACTTGATAAAAATTAAATATATGACAAGGTGCTATTATGCTAGGTTTTCCAATGGGTTTATTCGTTGCCAATGGCATGGAGTGGTATTTTCATAAAGTCTGGTTACATGAATTTCCAACAAAATATCGCAATAGCCCTTTTTTCACCCATATCGCACATCATAAACGTGCTCGTTTAAATGCTTTTCATGATAAAGGCTATGCTGAGTCGATGTTCAAAAATGCTGAAATTTATAATGAAAAAACAGCATTGATTGCGTTATCTGTTGCTGCTACACCATTATTGCCAATTGCACCCTTTTTCACTGCTGGTCTGTATTATGGCATTTGGAATTATTGGAAAGTTCATGCCAAGTCGCATCTAGACCCTGAATATGCAAAGAAAAGAATCCCATGGCATTATGATCATCACATGACCAGTAATCAAAATGCTAACTGGTGTGTGACCAAGCCGTGGTTTGATTACATCATGGGTACACGTGTCATGACGGATGCTTCAGTGACTGAAACCAATCCATTAGCGATTGCGATGCCGAACTGGTTAGAAAAACGTGTTAATAAAATTGCACGGCGTATTTTACCAAAAGCATTTGCCAAAATTGAGCAGAATACTCAATCTGATCTTCAAAATATGCGACAAGGAATCGAAGTGGCGCTTGCGAGTTAAATCAACTTAGTTAGCACAGCTCTCACAAATCTTTTCTCATATGGTGAAATCTCAACAACTGAGATTCCACCATTTATATTCCCCTCCTTTCATCCTAATCCTCACACCACCCCCTTCATGAATATTTTTCAAACAATATAACCGTGCGATAGCGCGTATAATTTACAATGTTTGCGTAAAAAAAGACAAAATAAATTGATGTTATTCTGTTCATGTAATAAGATGAAAATGTCGATTTTGATTCGATTTTATCAATCTAAATTGATTTTCTAATCGTTTTCTCAAGTTGCGCAACACAACTGTTTTTTACTTATTAATTTAATTCGGCTTTCAAGATTTAAGTTATTGGACTGTTCTTTGCACTCCTCAAATCCTTGAAAGATAAAATTCACATAGGTTTTACAACCTATTCAAGACAATGGATATCCGTGTGCTACCGATTATTATCCTACTTCCGTTAATACTTGGCACAACCCTTGTCCTCTGGCTAAAACAATTCTCTCGAGGAATTACAGCTTTAGGGGCAATTGGAGTCAGTTTAAGCAGTTTCATCCTGCTCCTGACTCAAGCCAAACCTGTATTGAATGGTCAATCCATCTTAGAGCACTGGCAATGGCTACCTCAAGTTGGAATTGATTTAAGCTTCCGCTTAGATGCATTGAGCTTAATCTTTTCGTTGCTGATCACAGGCATCGGTACGCTGATTTATATCTATGCCTATTACTATCTCAGTCCTAAAAACTCTCTCAGCAAACTCTATACTTTATTGATGTTATTCATGGCAGCCATGTTGGGTATTTCGCTGTCGAATAACTTAATTATTTTGTTGGTTTTTTGGGAACTCACCAGTATTTCTTCATTCCTTTTGGTCGGATATTGGAGCAATTACGATGCAGCCCAAAGAGGCTCACGTATGGCGCTCACCATTACAGGAATGGGTGGTTTAGCCATGCTCGGTGGCTTTATTCTATTGGGGCAAATTGCGGGAACGTATCAAATTGATCAACTCACAGGTATGGCGCAACACATTCAAAATAGTGCCTTATTTGTTCCTGCTTTATTACTGATTTTATTAGGTGCTTTTACCAAAAGTGCGCAATTCCCGTTCCATTTTTGGTTACCTAATGCAATGGCAGCACCAACGCCTGTTTCAGCATATTTGCACTCTGCAACGATGGTAAAAGCAGGGATTTTCCTTGTTGCCCGTTTGCTTCCTATTTTTGTCGGCTCTGCACTATTTCATAATCTTGTGACCACGATTGGTCTTTTCACATTATGTATGGCAGCTTTTTTTGCCATCTTTAAAGAAGATTTAAAAGGTCTATTGGCTTATTCAACGATCAGTCACTTAGGTCTGATCATGTGTTTACTTGGAATTGGTTCTCCGCTCGCTGTCGCTGCGGCAATTTTCCACATCATTAACCATGCCACGTTCAAAGCAGCATTGTTCATGATTGCGGGGATTATTGACCATGAATCTGGTACGCGTGATTTAAGAAAGCTTAGTGGTTTATGGCAACTTCTTCCATTCACAGCCACGCTGACGATGATCACTGCTGCAAGTATGGCAGGTGTTCCATTGACCAATGGTTTCTTATCCAAAGAAATGTTCTTTACTGAACTTTTGGCAAATTTATCGGGTGCTTATGTTGTTTTAGCAGCCATTGTTGCAACATTGGCGGGGTTATTTGCTGTTGCCTATTCTGTTCGCTTGGTTCACGGCGTATTCTTTGATGGTGATGTGGGTCGTGATGTTCCAAATAAAGATGCACATGAACCGCACATTGGTATGCGTGCGCCTGCAATATTATTGGCAATATTATGTATTTTAGTGGGGCTACTTCCTGCACTCTTGGTAGAAAATATTGTCAATGCAGGAACCAAAGCAACGACACAACTTCCGCAATTTGAAGGTGTTCATTTAGCCATTTGGCATGGGTTTAATCTGCCTCTATTGATGAGTGCGATTGCATTAGTCGGTGGTGTGATTTTCTACTTTGCCTTAGCCAAAGGTGGACGTATCCGTGAAATCGACCTAGACCCAAGTTTAGGGCGTTTGCAAGGTAAATTGCTATTTGAAGATTTCCTCAAAAATCTATTACTCATTTCGCGCAAAATTAAAAAGAAAACTGAAACAGGTTCTTTGCAGAACTATTTATTGTGGATTTTAGTATTTAGTGTTGTATTGGTTGCAACACCATTTATTGGTCAAAATATTACAACAGGTACGCGAGAACTAACACACGCGCCACTCGTTGCAATTGTCCTATGGTTACTCCTCTTCTCAGCATGTTGGATGATGTTGTGGTTTCATCATGAGCGTATCAAAGCCGTCTTAATCAGTGGTGCGGTAGGTTTAGTGGTCACTATGATTTTTGTGACCTTATCTGCACCTGATTTAGCTTTGACGCAAATCACAGTTGATGTGGTGACTACTGTTTTACTGCTCATGAGCTTGTCACTACTTCCGCAACTGACACCATATGAATCAAGTCGTACACGACGTTGGCGTGATGCTGTCATTGCCATTGGTGGTGGTTTAGGCATCAGCTGGATTGCATGGTTGATCATGACCCGCGACCACAATTCAATTTCGTGGTTCTTTGTACAGCAATCGCTTCCACTCGGCGGTGGTTCGAATATTGTCAATGTCATCCTAGTAGACTTCCGTGGCTTCGATACCTTTGGTGAGATCACCGTACTCGGTATCGCTGCAATTGGCGCACTGTGTTTAATGGATGGTATGCGTGCGCACGGTACAACCATGACCGAAGGTCTAAGTTACCGTTTTAACCCATCTCCATTGATGTTCCGTATGACTGCATCTTGGGTTTTGCCGATTGCACTCGTCGTGAGTTTATTCATTTTCCTACGTGGACATAATTATCCTGGCGGTGGTTTTATTGCAGGCTTAATCACCTCTATGGCATTGATCATTCAATATATTGCACTTGGACAAGATCAAGCCGAGCACATGCTCAGAGCCAAGTCTGGTCGCTTATATGAAGTTTGGATCGGTTTAGGATTAATCATTGCAGGCTTAACAGGTGTTGCTGCATGGCTTTGGGGTCGTCCATTCTTGACCAGTGCGCATGTTTATGTGGAATCGAGTCTGTTTGACACCTTCCACTTTGCATCAGCAGCTGCATTCGATTTAGGTGTATATGGCACAGTGGTTGGTGCAACCATGTTGCTCATTTCTGTTCTTGGCGACTCTCGACATTCAAGTATGTCGGGTCCTGTACCAAAGGAGTAATTCATGATCAGTTTAGAATTTTTAATTGCAACTGGGATTGGATTATTGGTTGCCACGGGTATTTATTTGATTCTACGTGCACGTACCTTCCCTGTAGTTTTAGGTTTGGCAATGATCGGCTATGCGGTGAATATCTTTCTTTTTGCAATGGGAAGACTACAAACCAATTCACCTGCGATACTCACCCAAGCACATAAAGTCACCGATCCCCTTCCACAGGCTTTGGTACTGACTGCAATTGTGATTGGTTTTGCCACCACAGCTTTTATTGTGCAATTGGCACTACGCAGTCGTTTTGAGTCGGGTACTGACCATGTCGATGCCAAAGAAGAACAGAGTAACTTTGACCCGCGTGAGGATGAGCCATAATGAGCAGTTTTTTAAATTTTTGGTCCGCTCATTCTCCAATTTTCAGTATATTAATTCCTGCATTCACAGGTTTTGTGCTGATTTTATTGGGTAATCCAGGTTCAGGTTCTTTAAAACAGGATTGGCGTCAGCCGTGGCGTAGAGGCATCAGCTTAATTTCCGTATTACTGGGATTAGCCACTGCGATCAGCTATTTGATTCAAGCCAATACTGGAAAAATCTTTGTTTACCAACTCAGTGAATGGACAGCGCCTTTTGGTATCGTAATGGTCTTAGACCGCCTTTCTGCGCTGATGCTTGTGCTAACTTATGCCCTTGCTGCACCGATTTTATGGTTTGCCAGTAAAGAATGGGATGAGCGTGGGCGATATTTCCATGCGATGTTCCATTTATTATTAATGGGACTATGTGGTGCGTTCCTCACAGGCGATTTATTTAACCTATTCGTTTTCTTTGAAATATTGTTAATGGCATCCTATGTGCTGTTATTGCATGCACAAGGTAAAGCTCGCTTTCAACTTGGTATTCATTACGTCACCATTAACCTATTGGCTTCTGCACTGTTCCTGATTGGGCTTGGCATGATCTATGGTAGTGTCGGTAGCTTAAATATGGCTGACGTTGCACGTATCTTACCAACACTGGAAAATGATCAACATCGTTTGGCAATTGCAGGTGGATTACTACTCTTCGTTGTATTTGGTATTAAAGCTGCGATGTTACCCGTCGGTTTTTGGCTTCCAAAAACCTATGCTGTGGCGACCACGCCTGTTGCAGCAATATTTACCATCATGACCAAAGTTGGGATTTATGCAATTTTACGTGTCAATGGTACGGTGTTTAATGATGCGCTTGGGCAATCACTGTTAAACACATGGTTACTCCCGATCGGCTTACTGACATCACTGTATGGCGCCATTGGAGCATTGGCTTCAGAGCGTTTAAGACGCTTTGTTGGATTCATGGTACTGTCTTCAATAGGCACTATCTTAGTAGCGATCTCACTATCAAATACGCAAGCTTGGGCAGCGGGCTTATATTACTTAGTCCACAGTACCATTATCGCAGCGTCATTCTATTTATTGTGTGGCTGGATCACCTCACAACGTGGGCCGTTTAAAGATCATTTAAAAGTTGCACCAAAAATGAAGCAAGAGAAAGCCATTTCTATTGCATTCTTTTTAATTGCACTAATGATGGCTGGTCTACCCCCATTTAGTGGGTTCTTAGGCAAAGTTCTACTTCTACAAGCAACTGCCAATCATGCTTTTCAGATCACGATTATTGTGATTATTCTCATTGTGAGTTTATTGAGTATCATTGCATTTACACGTGCTGGTTTTATCCTGTTTTGGAGAGCAACAACACCTGAAAGCAACCCAGAAGAAGAAACGTTTATTACCTATCAACAATTGCCGAATCAAGCCCCTGCTCGTAATGATAAAACCATTTATTTATTACTTGCTGGATTGATCGCCTATGTTGCCTATGCTGCACCTATTTTAAGCTATGTTGAAAAAACAGCTGCTCAAATCACAGATGCACCATTGTATCAACACAGTATTTTAAAAACAGATGAGCATGGTCAGGTCATTAGTGTTGAACCATTCGATCCAAACTATGTCCCTGAAACTAAATATAATGGTGAAATGGTAGATCCAAATGCACATTATATTCCGTATCTGATTAGCCCCGAGACTTTAAAGGGTGAGCATATTTCTGAATATAAAAAGCGTCAGATCCAAGGGCAAGAGCAACAACAGCAAGTTGAAAATGATCAACTCAAACCAATGGAGCAATAAATGCAAAAAAATTCTTTATTCGCTCGGATAGTACCACATCCATTTGTTTCGGTCATTGTGGCAATGAGTTGGTTAATGTTGAATCACAGCGCAGCGTTATTTGATGTTGTTGTTGCGATTGTTCTAGGCTTGATCATTCCCAAACTGATACAGCCGTTTATTGTAAATACGCCGAATATTCATTGGAATATTGCAATAAAACTATTCTTTGTGGTGCTGTGGGACATTATCATTTCAAATGTTAGAGTGGCAAAACAAGTACTCGGCTCAACCAAAAATCTTGAGCCGAAATGGTTTCGTGTGCCATTAGAAACTGACCATGAGCATGTCAATACTTTACTCGCGATGATCATCACCACAACTCCAGGAACCGTCAGTGCTGGGATTGACCAAGAACGTGGCGACATCCTTGTACATGCCTTAAGCTGTAGTGACCCAGATGCTGAAATTGAAGCGATTAAACAACGCTACGAAGTACCATTGATTGAAATTTTTGATGTTCAGCAAGGAGATAACACATGATCATTCTTCCTTATGTTTTAGGTCTTTGTTTACTTGCTGTCACCATCTCCATGCTATTGTGTTTAATTCGTCTTGTCATGGGACCCTCGATTGTTGATCGCTTGTTGGCACTCGATACTTTGTTTTTAAATGCCACCTGTTTAATCGTCATCCTTGCAATTTATTGGGCGAGTACCAATATGTTTGAAGGCGCTTTACTGGTTGCAATGCTTGGTTTCGTCTCTACCGCTGCACTTGCCCGTTATTTCACAACGGGTCATGTAATCGATTAAGGAGAACTATCATGGAGAATCAACATGGGAAATAATATGCAACTCCTCATGGAAATTTTGGTTTCTTTCTTTTTGATCGTCGGTGCATTTTTCACGTTGGTCGGTGGTATCGGCATGGTCAAACTACCCGATTTGTTTATGCGATTACATGCACCTACCAAGTCAAGTACTTTGGGTTTAGGAAGTTTTTTAATTGCAGGGATGATTTATGCAGCATTTAATCATCGACTTGGTTTTGCTGAGATTTTGATTACACTACTCGCATTTATCACGGCACCTGTATCTGCAAATTTGATTGCACAAGCTGCGATTCATTTGCGTTTACGTTCAACCTCGGGTGATGTACCTGAAGCGATTAATCGACCATTGCCATGGCAACGCCAAAAGGTCATCAAACAATTTAAAGATGAGATTTAAATTATACTGAGACTCTGTCTTTGCTTTTAAATCTCTACAATAAAAGTCGCTCCCCAAATAAAGAGTATCAATATGTACACAGGCATCGTTCAAGGCTTAGAAAAAGTTGTCAATATTCAACAAGGTGACAATTTCACGACCTTATACATCTCCAATGAAAATCATTTTTTTGATGATATTTTTATTGGTGCCAGTGTTGCCATTGATGGTACGTGTTTAACTGCGACAGGCTACGATCCTGTTTTAAATATGGTGTCTTTTGATGTGGGTGCTTTCACCACTTCATTAACAACTTTGGGTTTTTTAAACATTGGCGATGAAGTCAATATCGAGCGTTCCATCAAAGCGGGGATGGAAAATGGTGGACATAATCTGTTTGGTCATATCGAAGGCATGGCAAGCATTAAAGATGTGGTACATACGGGTGAAACTGTGCATATCGACCTTGTAATCCCTGACGACAATATCAAATACTTCTTTAAGAAAGGTTTTATTGGCTTACAAGGCTGTAGTTTGACCGTCAATCGAGTTGATCGTAAAACCAATGAAATCTCAGTGGATTTAATTCCAGAAACGCTTCGATTAACGACGTTTAAACATGTACAAATCGGTGGAAAATTAAATTACGAAATTGATCAAATGACCCGTACGATGGTGGATACACTCGAAAGTATCCATGAACGATTAAACAATAAAATGGAATAAAATCTATTTCCCAATAAAAAAGCCAATGATCAACATTGGCTTTCTTTTATTAAATCAATCAACTATAAAGTTGCGGGTGGACTTCCTCCTGGAAGCTTTCCATCCCATATTCATCTGCTAAACGCTCTTTCCAGTATGCCACGATTTTTGAATAATCAATTTCATCAGGATGAAAATCAGCTTTGTAATAAGACAGATATTCAGGAATCAGTGAAATCAACATTTTTGAAATCATATAAATACCAAAAATATTTTGTGGAATCTTCGGTAAGCTCTTTTTCCAGTCCTGCATGAACAGACGTGATGCAGAATAGAAGGTCAAACTTGCAAAACCAGTCGTCACATTACGCATGACTGTACGACGCGTACGATCATCTTTATACAACGCTTGATACACATCAAAAGCCACTGAACGATGCTCAATTTCTTCGATCGCATGCCAAACCCAGAGCTTAATCGCATCCTCATCTAAGGTCTGCAATACTTCTGGATTACGCAGAATATAACCACCAAGCAAAGCGGTAAAATGCTCAAAAGCAGCTGTTACTGCTAGTTGCAATTTCGGATGCACACTTTTAATAAATGCATCACGACGTCCCAACCATGCTTGGAAACTATCTAAATTATAATCATCACGACGCCAAGCATCATTAAACTCAGTATGAGCTTTGGAGTGCATCGCTTCTTGCCCAATAAAAGCGGCAATTTGAGCTTGCAATTTTTCATCGGTAATTTTATCACGTACATTTCTTACACTATGAATAAAGAACTGTTCGCCGATTGGAAATGTCGAGGACAGTGCTGTGAGTAAATGGGACATCACAGGTGAATTGGCAAAGAAATGTCTGCGAATTTTTTTAGGATTAAAGTCTGGTTTACGAACTTTAATGCCAATGGCTTTAGGACGGTTTAAATATGATTTTTTTTCTGCCGTCGCTTGAACTGTAGACATCGGTCTTATCCTACATTTGTCTGAAATCTATTCTATCTTGGCAGATTCAATTTTTTTGTATATTGCAGAATAAATCACAGAATGGCGAAAATGCTCACATTGTCAATTCAGCCACATCAATTATATCTCATTGTTGTCATTATTTTCATAATAACCATTATTTATTAATGCCTTAGCAACCCATCCAGACAAGTAAAATAATTCACATTTTGTCACTAAAACCTACAAACATCCGATAAAACAAAACCCGCATTGCTGCGGGTTTTGGAAATGGGTCTTTGGAATTTAAACGTTATCGTCCAATCAAACGTCAAGGTAATCCAAAATACCTTCTGCTGCTTCACGCCCTTCCCAGATTGCTGTAACAACCAAGTCAGAACCACGAACCATGTCACCGCCCGCAAAGATTTTTGGATTCGATGTTTGGAATTTATATTGTTGCTTTTCAGCAGCCAGTACGCGACCAGAACCATCAAGGTTAATGTTCGCATCTGCAAACCAATCTGCTGGTGATGTGCGGAAACCAAATGCAAGTAATACCGAATCAGCAGATAGAATTTCTTCAGAACCTGGAATTGGTTCAGGACTACGACGACCGCGGCTATCTGGCTCACTCAATTGAGTGGTTACAAATTTCACACCTGTAACTTTGCCGTTTTCACCCACGATTTCAATCGGTTGACGGTTGAATTGGAATTCAACGCCTTCTTCACGTGCATTTTTCACTTCACGACGTGAGCCTGGCATGTTTTCTTCATCACGACGATACGCACATGTTACAGACTCAGCGCCTTGACGAATCGAGGTACGGTTACAGTCCATTGCAGTATCACCACCACCTAACACGATGACTTTTTTACCTTCAACACTGATGTATTCTGATGGGTCTTTTTCCCATCCTTGAGTACGGTTGACATTGGCAATCAAGAAATCAAGTGCATCAACAACACCATCTAGATCTTCACCCGCAAAACCGCCTTTCATATAAGTGTATGTTCCCATACCCATGAACACAGCATCGTAGTCTGTAAGGAGTTGATCAATGGTGATATCTGTACCAATTTCAGTGTTTAAACGGAATTCAACGCCCATACCAGTGAAAATTTCACGGCGGCGTTTCATTACATCTTTTTCCATTTTAAATTCTGGAATACCGAATGTTAGAAGACCACCAATTTCAGGACGTTTATCAAATACAACGGGCTTCACACCATTACGCACAAGAATGTCTGCACAACCTAAGCCTGCAGGCCCTGCACCAATGATTGCAACTTTTTTATCTGTCCATTTGACATGTGACATGTCTGGACGCCAGCCCAAAGCAAAGGCTGTATCATTGATGTATTTTTCAGCATTACCAATAGTCACTGCACCAAAGCCATCATTTAAGGTACAAGCACCTTCACATAAACGATCTTGTGGGCATACGCGACCACAAACTTCAGGCAAAGTATTGGTTTGGTGACAAAGTTCAGCCGCTTGAAAAATACGACCTTCTGCAATCAGCTTTAACCAGTTTGGAATATAGTTATGTACAGGACATTTCCATTCACAATACGGGTTACCACAACCTAAACAACGGTGGGTCTGATTTGCTGCCACTTCCGCTGTAAAAGGTTTATAAATTTCCACAAACTCTGCTTTGCGGACATTAATATCTTTTTTCTCTGGATCTTGGCGTGCTACATCCAGAAATTGAAAGTCATTATTTAGGCGCTCTGCCATGTCTCTCTCCGTGGGTGAGCGTGGATAACTTTTCATACACTTCTGTTGTGTATATCTTCTAAGTTATCCACACCTACCTAAAATTTGAGTAGTGGAATTATTGTGGATCTGCTTTAGTTGTTTTCAAAAGCGTTTGCAAATTGGCTGCTTTTGGTTTCACTAGCCAGAATTTACGGCTATAGAAATCAAACTCATTGCGGATCTTATACGCCCAAGCACTACCTGTTTCAGCAATATGTTCATCTAAGATACGAAGTAGGAACTCTTTGTGTTCTTCCATCGCTTCTGTAGAAATACGGTTTAATTCAATCAATTCGTGGTTATAGTAATCGACAAAGTCATTATCTAAGTCAAGAACATAGGCAAAACCACCTGTCATCCCTGCACCAAAGTTATGACCCACTTTACCCAGTACAGTCACGATACCACCTGTCATGTATTCACAACAATGATCGCCTGCACCCTCGATTACAGCAAACGCACCTGAGTTACGCACTGCGAAACGTTCACCTGCCGTACCTGCCGCAAAGAGTTTACCACCAGTCGCACCATATAAACATGTGTTACCAATAATCGCTGTTTCTTGAGTTTGGAAAGGCGAACCTTTTGGAGGGAAGATCGATACGCGACCACCTGCCATACCTTTACCTACGTAATCGTTAGCATCACCTTCGAGTTTGATATGCAAACCACCCGCATTCCAAACACCCAAGGATTGACCAGCTGTACCCGTCAAGTTCACCACAACTGGATGTTCTTCCATGCTGAGGTTGCCATAACGTTTTGCAATTTCACCCGAAACACGTGCACCAATTGAACGGTCACAGTTGCCAATAGTGAAGTAGAATTCACCGCCCGTACTTGCTTCGATTGCAGGTAACATTTCCGCCACCATTTTCTCTGCAAGAATACCTTTATCGAATGGTTCATTACCTTGTACTTGGCAATATTGCGCCTTACCTTCCGCAGATGGATGCGACTGCAACAATGCACTTAAGTCTAAGTTTGCATGCTTATCTGTTTCACCAGGCAACATTTCAAGTAGATCAGTACGACCAATCAAGTCTTTTAATGATGACACACCCAATGCAGCTAACCATTCACGGGTTTCTTCCGCAATAAAATGGAAGAAGTTGATCAACATTTCAGGTTCACCAATATAGTGTTCCTGACGTAAATGATCTTGTTGCGTTGCAACACCTGTCGCACAGTTGTTTAAGTGGCAAATACGTAAATATTTACAACCTAAAGCAATCATTGGCGTAGAACCGAAACCAAAGCTTTCTGCACCCAGAATGGCTGCTTTAACAACGTCTAAGCCTGTTTTTAAACCACCATCGGTTTGTACACGAACTTTACCACGAAGATCATTGACACGAAGTGCTTGGTGCGCTTCTGAAAGACCTAATTCCCATGGAGAACCTGCATGGTGAATTGACGATAATGGCGAAGCCGCTGTACCACCGTCATAACCTGAAATGGTAATGAAGTCAGCATAAGCTTTGGCAACACCTGCAGCAATTGTTCCTACACCTGGCTCAGAAACCAGTTTCACAGAAACCATTGCTTGAGGATTGACTTGTTTCAAATCAAAAATCAATTGTGATAAATCTTCGATTGAATAAATATCATGGTGCGGCGGTGGAGAAATCAAAGTCACACCTGGTACAGAGTAACGTAAACGTGCAATTAAGCCATTCACTTTACCGCCTGGTAACTGACCACCCTCACCAGGTTTTGCACCTTGCGCCACTTTAATCTGCAACACTTCAGCAGAAGTTAAATACGCAGGCGTTACACCGAAACGACCTGATGCAATTTGTTTGATTTTAGAGTTACGGATTGTGCCATAACGTGCAGGATCTTCACCACCCTCACCAGAGTTTGAACGTCCGCCAATCGTGTTCATCGCAATCGCAATCGCTTCATGTGCTTCAGGTGATAATGCACCCAAAGACATACCCGCAGAGTCAAAACGCGGTAGAATTTCTTCAACTGATTCAACAGATTCTAATGGAATTGAGTTTTCAGTTTTCAATTTCAATAAATCACGGATCGTTGCAATCGGACGAGTATTTACAAGCTGCGCATATTCTTTAAAGTCAGCATAGTTACCTGAACGTACTGCTTTATGTAGAGCATTGATCACGTCTGGGTTAAATGCGTGGTATTCCTTATCAAATACAAATTTCAACAAACCGCCTTGTTCGATTGGCTTACGAGATTTCCACGCAAGTTCAGCTAATTTTTTCTGATCATTTTCAAGGTCAGCGAATGTTGCACCTTTAATACGACTTGGCACACCTGTAAAGCATTTAGCAACCACTTCATCAGACAAACCGACAGCTTCGAATAACTGACCGCCACGGTATGAAGCAACCGTAGAAATACCCATTTTCGAAAGAACTTTGAGTAAGCCTTTATCAATCCCTTTACGGAAATTGGCCTGTGCATGAATTGGGTCGCCCAACAGCTCACCTTTCGCAATCAAATCATTGATCACATCATAAGCAAGGTATGGATAAATTGCCGTTGCACCAAAACCTAAGATCACAGCAAATTGGTGTGGATCACGAGCAAGTGCCGTTTCGACAATGATGTTAGCATCTGTACGCAAGCCAGCATTGATCAAGTGATGGTGGATAGCGCCTGTCACCATAGCAGCATTAGCAGGTAAGAAGCCTTGGCGAATCTTACGATCAGAAATCACCAATAATGTTTTACCATCGCGCACCGCTTGCGCTGCTTCTTCACAAATACGTGCAATCGCAGCCTCAAGACCTTCCGCTTCAGGATAATTCAAATCAAGATCAGCAATTTCATACCCTTTACGACCACAGGTACGAATTTGATGCATTTTAGAGTTTGACAATACAGGGCTTGAAACAATCAAACGATCGGCATGTTCAGGCCCTTGTTCAAATACATTTTGTTCACGACCAAAACAAGTTTCCAATGACATCACAATCGATTCACGTAATGGATCAATTGGTGGATTGGTTACTTGCGCAAACTGTTGACGGAAATAATCTGTCACATGACGTACTTGACGCGACAATACCGCCATTGGCGTATCATCACCCATCGAACCTACCGCTTCTTGACCGCTTTCCGCGATTGGACGAAGCAATTGATCACGCTCTTCAAATGTCACCATAAACATTTTTTGTGCAGCTTTTAGGTCATCACCTTTTAGGCCTTGTTCACATAAATATTCTTCAAGTTCTGGGCTACCTTGAACACGTACTGAATTTTCACGTAACCATTCACGGTATGGACGCATTTTTTTCAGGTGATTACTCACATCTTTCGTGTCGAGCATTTTACCTGTGTGCGTATCAATCACGAGGATTTGCCCAGGTCCAACACGACCTTTAGAGACTACATCTTCTGGCTCATATCCCCATACACCAATTTCTGATGCAAGTGTGATGTAACCATTTTTAGTAATGACCCAACGTGCAGGACGTAAACCATTACGATCTAGCATACAGATTGCATGTCGACCATCTTGGATCACAAGACCCGCTGGGCCATCCCATGCTTCCATATGTTTCGAGTTAAACTCATAGAATGCACGTAAGTCCGCATCTAAAGTCTCAACGTTTTGCCAAGCAGGCGGCACGAGCATACGTAAGGCACGGAATAAATCCATACCACCACATGCTAAAAGTTCAAGCATATTATCCATACTTGATGAATCCGAACCTGTACGGTTCACAATCGGATTCAGCTCAGTAATACCTGGCAATAATGGGTTTTCGAATTTTGGAGTACGTGCGACAGCCCAGTTGCGGTTTGCAGTGATGGTGTTAATTTCACCATTGTGTGCCAAATAACGGAACGGTTGTGCTAATGGCCAACGTGGTAAAGTGTTGGTTGAGAAACGTTGATGGAACACCACAATATGTGAATCCAAACGTTCATCAGCAAGGTCTAAATAGAATTCTGCAATGTATGCAGGCATCATCAAACCTTTATAACTAATCACATTCGAAGACAATGTAGTGACATAGAAATACGGATCAGCTGTTAATTTTTCTTCTGCACGGCGACGCGCCATCAATAACTTACGGTTGAATTCAACCTCAGTCACGCCCATTGGACAGTTAACAAAAATTTGCTCAAATGCAGGCAAAGACTGCATTGCAATCGAACCCAACGCTCCATTATTGGTTGGGACAACACGCCAGCCAATCACACGACAACCTTCTTCTTCTATTTCTTTGGTCAACGTTTGTTTTGCGTGTGCAGCTAAAGCAGGATCTAAATTTAAAAATACAGTACCGACAGCAAAAATTTCACTCAGCGTAATGTCACTAATTTTTTTTGCTTCTTCACGAAAAAATGCTTTTGGCATAGCCAAGAGCAGACCACAACCATCCCCGGTTTTGCCATCTGCAGCAATACCACCACGGTGCGTCATACAACTTAAACTATGAATCGCGGTCTTGACTAAGTCATGACTTGCATCACCCTGCATATGGGCGATCAAGCCGAAACCACAGTTATCTTTAAACTCATCCGGTTGGTATAAACCTTGAGCGGGAGCTACAGTGTTAGGCGATGGCATGTGCATAGCGTACCCTTCTTTTACATAGGCCCATAAGGGCGAAAAACATTCAAACTCTCAATTACGATTTATCAGTATTTCTTAGACCAAGTAATACACTTAGTCAGCATCGTATACCAGTCTGTTTTTTACTTTAATTGCAAAATTGTTTTACCAGTTCCGCACTGAAATAAAGCATCTCAATAGACCAAAATCGCTCACTAACTAAATCAGTTTGCTCCAAAATAGGGACAATCAACTCAATTAGCGCAACAATAAAGCAAAAAATATGCCAACTTATATTTATTCTCACCAAATAACTAAAATATAGAGAATTCATGACATCAGTTTAAAATAGTGAAATTCTAACTCTTATAAAAAGCACTATTATTGTGCAATCTTATATTTATATAACTCATTTCGCTCCATTTTAGAACAAAGAACAACCCAAATCTGGACAAAATTAATTAAATGGATCACTGACCTCATGATCATTCGCTTTTTTCTCAGCAACTTTCTTATCTGATGAACTTTCTTTGGGCACATTTGGTGCTGTTGCCGTAGACTGAGAATTTTGTACATCCAAAACATTCCCAGAAGCATCACGTCGAGTAATCGTGGTTTTTGTCGTTGTCGTACCTGTCGTCGCTGAACCTGTTACAGCTGCCAATGCAGACTTCGCTTGCGCTAATAGTGTTTCATCCACTACAGGAAGTGGCGCAGATTTAAGTCTGACCTCATATAATTTATTCGCACTTGCCATTTCATCTGAACCCAAATCATTCACCAATGATAAATATTTTTCAAACTGTACAGGTTGCGGATGTATGGAAGCAGGTAAATTAAAACCTAACTGCTGTAATTGCGTTTTAGCTTGATCATTACCTTTAAACAAACCATAAGCCAAAACATATTGTTCTGTTTGGTGCTCACCACTTAAACGGAAATAAATAAAGTTTTTACGATCGATTTGTTTCTGTAAGAAACTACGAATAACATCTTCATCAGAAGTTTTAAAAAGTTCTACAGTCCAATTTTTCTTATTGTCTTGAAAAAACTTAGTACCTCGAAACTCAGGATCGTGACTGCCTGCTGCAACCATACGTGTAGTCATTTCAAGTGGACGGACTTCATCCATCAAAGCCCCTAAATGTGCAGTTGCAGCGACTTTTTCAGGTTGAATCTGTACCTGTGATTCTTCAATCGGATTGGCAACTGTGACCAATTCTTTGGTATCTGTGGCAATCCAAAAAACAAACGCAACAACAAGGCACAGCAATCCACCAATCAACCAAATATATTGTCGAATATTTTGCCAATTTGTACGAATTGCTGTCATGTGAAACTAACCTTTACTATATTTGATTCGCTAAAATCGCTTGTTTCATCAACTCCACATCAAAATCTTTAGTAATGATGGCTTGTCCGAGTTGCTTCAATAAGATTAAACGTAATTGACCATTTAATACTTTTTTATCATGCGACATATAAGCTAAAAATTCATCCAGTGGAATTTTAGGACATGCTACAGGTAATTGTGCACGTTGTATGATTTTTTTTGTACGTTCTAGATCATTTTGTGAAATCCATCCCATACGTTGAGACAGATCAGCTGCCATCACCATACCCGTTGCAACAGCCTCACCATGAAGCCATTCTCCGTAGCCTAAATAAGACTCAATAGCATGACCAAAAGTATGTCCGAGATTTAAAAGTGCACGTTCACCTTGCTCTTTTTCATCATTGGCGACGATTCGTGCTTTGTGCGCACACGAGCGATAAACTGCCTCTGCCAATAATTCAGGATCTTGAGCAATCAAACCATCCATATTCTGCTCAAGCCAAACGAGGAATTCCTCATCACCCAGCAAAGCATATTTAATGACTTCAGCTAAACCTGCCGATAATTCACGTGGAGGGAGTGTTTTGAGTTGCGCCATATCAGCTAAGACCACTTGAGGTTGCTGAAAAGCACCAATCATATTTTTACCTAAAGGATGATTAATCCCCGTTTTCCCTCCAACACTTGAATCGACTTGAGATAATAGTGTCGTAGGCACTTGGATAAAATAAACACCGCGTTGAAAACATGCTGAAGCAAACCCAGCCATATCGCCAATCACACCACCACCTAAAGCAAGAACAGTACAATCACGATTAAAGCCTGCCTCAAGGAGTGCATCAAAAATTAAATTGAGATGTTCAATATTTTTATATTTTTCACCATCTGACAACACACAAACTGATACTTGCTTACCCAGTTGTTCTATCGCTTCAACATAATGTGATAAATACAAAGGCTGCACTGTTGTATTGGTCACAATCATCACTTGTCGCCCATGAATATAGGGTTCTAGCAATTGTTGTGGATTTAAATGACTACCGATAAAAATTGGATAACGACGTTCACCCAGTTCAACATGTAAAGTTTGCATGATCCTGCCAAATTACGATTTAAGTTATTGATTAAGCAATTTCTTTCGAAACGATAAGTTGCAATATTTTATTTGCGAGATCTCTAGCCGCACCTTGGTTGGTTTCAATAATATAGTGCGCCACTTCTCGATAAAGCGGATCTCGAGCTTTAAGTAAGTCTCTTAACTTTTGCTCTGGATTTTCCACTTGCAATAGTGGACGATTTTTATCGCGATGCGTACGTAATAATTGAATTTCAACAGGGGTATATAAATAAATCACGATACCTCTATTTTTTAGATATTCTCGATTCATGATTTGCGTGACTGCACCACCACCAGTGGCAACCACTAGATTCTTTTGTGATGTTAAATCATCGATGACGATTGTTTCTCTTGTACGGAAACCTTGTTCGCCTTCTTTTTCAAAAATCCAAGGGATAGATGCACCTGTTTTACGTTCTATTTCATGATCACTATCTAAAAACTCACGCCCTAACAGTTCAGCCAAATGCCGACCAACTGTGGTTTTTCCTGCTCCCATGGGCCCCACCAAATAAATATTTGGCAGGGTTTCAAACTCTTTGCTTGGCAAGGAGTCACCTATCGAATTGCTTTCATTAAAACTATATTAATGATTTCTCGTACGACTGTCATTAACAATTCTAGGTGTAACAAAGATTAATAACTCTTGCTTGCTCTCTGTTTTCGCATCTCTACGGAATAAACGCCCTAGATAAGGAATATCACCTAAGAAAGGAACTTTAGTTTGTGTATTGGAAGTCGACTGTTCAAAAATTCCACCAAGCACCACTGTTTCACCATTATCAACAAGTACATTGGTATTAATTTCGTTTTTGTTCAGAATTACTTCACCATTCGGTGCTGTACCACCACGCGAATCACTGGTGATGTTTAACTGCATCTGCACCTTACCATCAGGCGTAATACTTGGTGTCACATCTAAACTCAACAGCGCTTCTTTAAAAGAGGTTGTTGCTGTCGCTGTTCCACCTGCAGTTGACGTAGTTTGATATGGAATTTCTTGACCCGAAGCTACTTTAGCTTTTTGCTTATCTGCTGTCAGTACTTTTGGCGTAGAAATCACTTCACCATAACCATCAGACTGTAATGCAGATAGTTCAAGATCTAACATAAAATCAGACATACTGATTAGACCGAAGGCAATTTTACTCGCACCTTCTGATGTAACGCCTAAATCCACATTCAAATTATCAGGACGAGAAATTGTATATTTACCATCGTCATCTGGCTCACGTAGATCCCACAACGTAGTATCACTACCGCCAACCAATAAGTCGTTATTACGAGTTACACCTTGAGATAAAATCCCCCACTTCACCCCCATTTCTTTGGTAAAGTCAGTTGTCGCACGAACAATACGCGCTTCAACCATCACTTGCTTGACGGATACATCCAATAGATCAATCATTTTACGAATCTGATCAATTTTTTGTGCTGTATCATTAATAATCAACATATTGGTACGTGGATCAGTGGAAATTGTTCCTCGCGGACTTAACAAAGAGCCGACACTATCACCTAAAGCATCTACACCAGAACCAGAACTTGAAGAAGATGTATTACTATTTTTCCCTTGGACAATCAGCTTTTCAATATCTGTTGCTTTCGCATAGTTCAGTTGCACATATTCAGTTTGTAATGGTGCAAGTTTGATACTTTGCGCATAAGCCTTAGCTTCGTCTTCTTCTGCTTTAATCAACTCAGTAACAGGTGCAATCCAAATCACACTACCATTACGACGCTTATCTAAATTCTTAGTTTTTAAAATAATATCAAGTGCTTGATCCCATGGCACATCTTTTAAACGAAGTGTAATATTACCTTGCACCGAATCCGCAGCCACCATATTGATGCCTGTAAAGTCAGCCAATAGCTGCAACACACGACGCACTTCAATATCTTGGAAATCTAAAGAGATTTTCTTACCTGTATATGACTGACTTGAACTTGGACGGTTAATCTTATTTTCTGCAGGGCGCTTCAAACTGACTGTTAATTTATTTTCAGCTTGATATGCCATATATTCATAGCTACCAGAAGTCTGAATCGTGATCACACCATTCGAACCATCATTGTAAGCATCAACCGTTGACGCTGGCGTTGCAAAATCATTGACATTTAAACGGCGAATCAAATGCGCTGGAAGCTTATTACCCAAAGTACGAATAACGACTTTGCTTCCTTGTTGCTGAACATCTACAGGTGTATTTGCTCCAGCAAGACTCACTACAACTTGACCTTCACCAGCATTACCACGCTGAAAACCAATATCAGAGATACCTTGGCTTTGTTTGGTCATATTCGATGAAGCATAATTTGGTAATGCTGTTGCTTGATTGGCATTGTTAATTTTTAAAATAAACGTATTGCCTTCAACACGGGTTGTAAAATCACCACCTTTATTTAAATTCACCGTTAAACGTGAACGTTGATCATCTGCTGTAACATCAACACTTGAAGCTTCATCACTGGCTACAGGAATCGATGATTGAGCGATGTTCTGTTTTGCATTATCAAAGTCCAAAATCAATCGTGACGGACTTTCTAACTGATAAGCTTGTGGCTGTGGAGGTAAGCCATTAAACATCACGCGAATTTCTGTACCTTGCCCAGGTATTTTCATTGGCACGACATTGGTCATGGTTGTTTGTGCCGTTGCAACCTGCATCACTGCAATTGAAACAGCTGCCATAGTAAATTGGCGAAGCTGACTATTCATAAACTGACCATCCCCACAAAAGATACGTTTCAAACCGTTTTTCATTTTTATTCCTTTATTCCGTGTTAATCCACTGGACCAATTAGAACTAAACTGCGTGGTCGCTCAATATATCCCTCTCGCCCATCTGGAACAATTTCCAATAAATCAATGCGAGTAGGGGTAATTTCTACAATACGACCCTGATTCATTCCCATATAATTGCCACGTTGTACACGCTCAATTTCCCCATCTGGAGTTTGAATCAAACCAACCGTTTGCCCTGCGCTTCCTTTCATACTTCCTTTCAATGATAACGACTCTAAAGGATAACTTTCGAGTGGTTGTTGTTGTCTAGAAAAATTAGGATATACACGTTTGCCTGACATAATTTTTAGCTCATTGGCCAATGAACTTGGTAAAAATGGGCTACGTAACTGTTGCGCTGAATAATTAAAGCTTGGCACTGGATTAAATGTAGGTGCTGGTTCAATCGGTATCGGTGGTTGATTACGAATATTTGCCATTTCTTGATTTACAGCATCTATACGAGAATCACATCCCGCCAATAACATCGCAAATGAAGCACCACAAATTAGTTTAATGTGCTTTTTCATTGTGGCGCCCCTCCTTGCGGTGGTGTCGCTGAGGCATTGGTATTACCTGCCCCTTGTCCATCAGCACCAACATAACGGTAAGTTTTTGCTTTAATTGTATAATCTATAACAGGCACATCTGATTTTTTATCTGGGCTTGGTACACCTGAAATTGTGAAATCATGTAAAGTTACAATACGTGGCAAAGCAGCAATACTACTTACAAAACTACCAAATGAATGATAATCACCAGTCGCATCTATCGAAATTGGCTGTTCAATGAAGAATTCTTGCTTAACTTCTTGTTCCAATCTGATATTTTTAAATTTCAAACCTGAACTCACACCAGTCACGTTAATATCTTCAACTAGACTTGGAATTTCTGTCTCTTTCGGCAATTGTTCTAATTGCTGATTAAAATTCGCTTCCATTTGTTGCAGTTGCATTTGATATTGTTGCAAATTGCGTAATTTAGAATCTTTTTCTTTAAATTCATTCAGTAAATTTTGCTCAACCGTACGTGCCTGATCAATCGCTTCAAGTTTCGGCTTAATCGCTAAAAAGTAACCAATTGCACAGACCACAAAAAATAAGAATAACCAGCAAGTAATCCTAACTGACAACGGCCAACTGCCGTAATTATTCATATCCAGCGTATTAAACTGTTGAAAAAATTTCTCAACGGTCATTTTATTTTTCTTTGGAGCATCAACAGATGAATCTAATTGCTCAAAATCTTCACGACTCATTTTGCACCCCCAGCAGCTTGTTCAGCTTTCGTTGCATCTCCATCTGTATTAGATGCGATTTCACCCAAATCAACAGTCACCACAAAAGATCCATATGATTCTTCTACTCGTGGAATCACAGAAGTTGGTGCCTTATTTTTATTTTCGTCAGCAGCCAAGAATGAATTCATAAATGCATTACGATACCATTCTGAAGCTTCTAATCCACGTAAAAACTCCGCTACCGTATTTGGACTTTCAGCTTTCCCTTCAATCGTGAACTTATCACCAGCACGACTAAATTTAGTGATATACATTTGTGCAGGGACAACACGTACTAATTCATCCACTAAACGAACAATGACTGGACGCTGACCTTGCAAACCTTGAATTAACTTCATGCGCTCAATAATCGCATTACGACGTTCTTGTAGGCCATCTAAGGTTTTTAATTGTGTATCCAAGTTTTGGTTGGTACTAGTAACCAATTGGTTGGCTTGTTCTTGATCTTCTAGTTTGTGATCAAAATAAAACCATGCCAACAACACTGAAACCAAAGCAACTAATGCAACCCCAACACAAACTGCGACAAATTGTTTCTTTTTCTGCTCTCTTAGCTCATCTCGCCAAGGGAGTAAGTTAATCTTTGCCATTAATCAAAACTCCTCAAAGCTAAGCCACACGCAACCATTAATGATGGCGCATCATTCTCAATTTTTTTCAAATCAATTTGTGGTGAGAATCCCATTTGCAAGAAAGGATTTGCAATCGTGACACGGTAGCCTAATTTTTGTTGTAATAATTTAGATAAACCTGGAATATTGGCATTCCCCCCTGCCAATAAAATATGATCAATTTCATTGAATTGAGAAGATGAGAAGAAGAACTGTAGTGAACGCGCTGCTTGTTGAACCACAGCTTCTAAAAATGGCATTAACACTTCAGTTTCAAAGTCATCTGGCAATGTACGATCTTTCTTCGCACGCCCAGCTTCTTCATACGACAAACCATAACGGTTTTGTACGTCCTGCGTCAGTTGCTTTCCACCAAATACTTGTTCACGGGTATAGATAATTTTGCCATTTTGCATCACTGATAACGTCGTCATGGTATGACCGATATCAAGGACACCCACAAGATTTGCACCGATTGGCAATGTATCTGAAAAAACAGCAAAAGCTCGTTCCATCGCATAACTTTCGACGTCTGCAATTTTGGGCGATAAACCTGCTATTTCTAAAACTTCAACGCGAGATTCAATATTCTCAGCGCGGGTTGCAACCAAGAGTACATTAACACGGTTTGGATTTGCCAATTTATCATTGAGAACTTCAAAATCTAGGCTAACTTCATCGAGTGGGAATGGAATGTACTGCTCAGCATCCATTCGGATCTGAACTTCCCGTTCTTCATCAGACATGTCTGCATCCATCTCGATGACTTTGTGAATCACCATAGACGTAGGTACAGCAACCGCTACATTTTGCGATTGCGGATTGGCAAGATTCACTGCTCGTTCCAATGCATCCGCAACTGCTTCAGGATTAAGAATATTTTTCTCGACCACACTTCCCTCAAGAAGCGGACTTAATCCGTAGCTTTCAACCCAGTAACGACCGTTTTTAACAGAGAGCTCTAAAATCTTTACAGTAGTAGAACTAATATCTACTCCTATTAACCCCTTATTTGGCTTACGATATAGTCTAAGCACGATACATTTCCTATTATTTTTTTATCCCCAATAAATAACACAAACCGACTGCATTTGGTCTTAATTTTTTACAGATACAATATCCCATCTAACAATCCGTCAAATGAAAAGTTATACTGACCATCAATTAGTTTGCCATTAGCTATTATTAAAACTTACTTGTTATGAAAAAGCTATCTTGTTCAGGTCATATTCATCCCTTTTTTTTGCTGATTATTATTATCTTAGTCGCAATTCCGATGGGCTTTTATGGAATGTACCTATATATCGCCCCATCGTTACCAGAAATGAGCTCTTTAAAAAAGGCGCCATTGCTTAAACCTTTGCAAGTTTATTCTGCAGATAATCAACTGATTGCTGAATATGGTGGCAAACTTTCTGTGCCCGTTGAGTACAATCAGATTCCACCACACTTCATCCATGCCTTTCTAGCGGCTGAAGACTCCTCCTTTTTTGAACACAGTGGGATTAGCTTTAAAGGATTAGGACGTGCAGTCAGTGAAACTGTGACAGGCTCAAATGTGCAAACAGGTGGTTCAACCATCACCATGCAAGTGGCAAAAAACTATTATTTATCTCCTGAACGCACTTTAAAACGAAAATTAACCGAAGTATTTTTGGCACGAAAAATAGAACAGAATCTATCAAAAGAAGATATTTTATCGTTATACGTCAATAAAATATTTTTAGGTAAAAATGCCTATGGTATTGCTGCTGCTGCAAAAATTTATTATGACAAAAACCTTGATCAACTCAGCGTTGCTCAAATGGCGATGATCGCGGGTCTACCTAAAGCGCCATCGAAATACAATCCAGTAGTCAATCCTGAACGTGCTTTAGAACGTCGTAATTGGATTCTGGGGCGTATGTTACAGCTCGGGTATTTAAAACAAGATGAATATCAAAAAGCAGTCGCTGAACCAATCAATCTCAGTATGCCTGACCGTGGACTCAGCAATAAATTTCCCTATGTAGGCGAAATGGTTCGTTCAGAGTTGGTTGAGAAATTTGGCGATCAAGCTGTTGATTCTGGTTATAAAGTTTATACTACAATCAATAGCCAACGTCAGCAATATGCAGAAGAATCTGTACAAAAAGGATTAGAGGATTATGACCGTCGTCATGGTTGGCGTGGTGCAGAAGCCCATGATAAACCTTTAAAAGAGTTTATGGCCTATGCTAATACTTTCCCTGCCGAAGTAATAAAAGTAAATAGCAACTCCTTTGAAGCAAAGATGCAAGATGGCTCAACAGTCACTGTGCCATGGTCTGGAATGTCATGGGCAAGAAAATATATTAATGCCAATGCTGTTGGTGGTTCACCAAGTCGTGCTTCTCAAATTGTCAGCACCAAAGATATTGTGCGCTTACGCCCAAATGAAAATAAAACAGCATGGTCATTGGTACAAGTTCCTAAAGCACAAGGTCAGCTCATTGCAATCAATCCAAATGATGGTTCGATTGTAGCTATCGTGGGTGGATATAACTTCTATCAATCGAAATTCAATCGTGCCTTACAAGGTTGGCGCCAACCAGGTTCGACCATCAAGCCCTTTATTTATGCACTTGCACTTGAGCGAGGTATGACACCTTATACGATGGTCAATGATAATCCGATCAGTATTGGCAGATGGTCACCTAAAAACTCGGATGGACGCTACTTAGGAATGATTCCCTTGCGTCGTGCATTATACCTCTCTCGTAATACCGTTTCTGTACGCTTATTACAAAGTGTTGGCGTGGAACGCGCTCGTCAATTATTGATGGATTTCGGCTTACAAGAAGACCAAATTCCACGCAACTTCACCATTGCACTCGGTACACCACAAGTACTTCCTGTGCAAATGGCAACAGGTTATGCCACCATTGCCAATGGTGGTTACCGTATTCAACCACACTTTATCAGTCGTATCGAAGATGCTTATGGTAAAGTCATTTACGAAGCAAATCCTGACTATGCCTGTATCCCATGTATCAATCAAAAAGAGCAAACTGTAAAAACAGAAGATGCAGAAGTCACTACTGACGATGAAGTGATTGCAGGTAATACCAATACGGATGATGTACAACCTATTTTAACAAAAGAAGAGCAAAGTAAATATCGCCAAGCTCAACGTATTTTAAAATCACAATCCGCTTTTGATATGGCGAATATCCTTCGTGACGTTATCGTACATGGTACTGGACGTGCCGCATTGAAAATTGGTCGTGATGATATTGGTGGTAAAACAGGAACAACCAATGATGCAAAAGATGCATGGTTTGCTGGTTTTAATGGAAAATTAGTGGCGATCGCATGGGTCGGTTTTGACCAACCTTCAACCTTAGGTCGTCGTGAATATGGTGGTATTGCCGCACTTCCAGTATGGACCAGCTTTATGGGTAAAGCGCTAAAAGGTACACCTTCGGCATGGGTTCATTTTGATAAAGATGCTAAGGCACCTCTGTCTCGTGAACAACGTAGCAACCAAACGCAAGTTGAAGGCGAAAACAATGAAGCAAGTAAAGAAAGTGGCTCAACTCCACCTTTAGCTCGTCCTATTTACAAACCTGCTCCTGTGACACCATCACGTAATGCTTCAAATGACTTTGATGACCTACCTGACGAGAATGGCGAACAAAAACTAAAACCAACCACTTCAACGCCTCCGACCATGAATCAAGATCATGCAAAACGTGAAAACGACTCTCTAGAGAACTTAATCAATGAAGTTCAATAGTTAAAACTTGAAAATAAAAAACGCCATTTTTGAATGGCGTTTTTTATGACCCAAACAATCCAAAACGATTATCTCTTTTGAAAAATATACATTTGGAATGCTGCTTTCAGTTCAGTTTTTTCTTGTTGTTCTAACTTTTTGCGTTTTTCAGGTTTGGCCTTATACGCGTATGGCGTCATTGCAATTAAGTTTTTCAATTGTTCTTGATTCAATTCAAAGACCGACTCAACAATCGGTTGCTCAATCAATTCAAAATGTGCTTTAAGCTGTTCTACGAACTTATGCGGTTCATGTGGCTTCACTTCATCAAATAAACCTTCACGCATGGTATAAAGATGCTCTGGTGCTGGTGTCACCACCATCAAATAGCCTTGAGGTTTCAAAACTCGTAAAATTTCTTCTTGTGGAATTGGACTAAACAAACTGGTGCATAAATCAATTGAATCATCAAGCACAGGCAAAGTTGCACCCGTCCCCACGACCCAAGTCACATTCTTATTCAATTTTGCCGCAACTTGGACTGCATTTTTAGCAATATCCACCCCCACGCATTGCATCACTTCGCTTTGCATCGCATTGGTGTAATAGCCCTCACCACATCCAATATCGAGTAAATTTTCAATGCGTAGTTCACGGATTTTTTCAACTACTGCCTGTTGCAAAGGCGCATAAAAACCAGCACTTAGAAATGCGCGACGCGCTTGTACTGATTCAGGCGTATCACCTGGATTTTTACTATGTTTATGTTGTACTACATGTAAATTCACATAACCTTGTTTTGCCACATCATAGCTATGCTGATTGACACAGCGCCAAGTTTTATCCGATAAGCTCAACGCCTCACGACATACTGGGCACATTAACAAATTCATAGCATTCTCCACAGATCTTGCACAATAAAAAAGTCGGCTGAGATGCCGACTTTCTTGTTTCAATTTGGCTTAACGTAATTTTAATGTCATTAGACCTAAAACTACCAGCATAATTGTGATAATCCAGAAACGAATCACCACTTGGGTTTCACGCCAACCTTTTTTCTCATAATGGTGGTGTAATGGTGCCATGAGGAACACACGTTTATTACGCATGCGCAATGAACCAATTTGTAAGAACACAGAAATTGCTTCAACTACAAATACTCCACCCATAATCGCAAAGACGATTTCTTGACGTACCATCACTGCGATTGTACCGAGCATTGCACCTAAAGATAATGCACCTACATCACCCATGAAGACTTGCGCAGGATGTGCGTTATACCAAAGGAATGCCAAGCCTGCACCAATCATTGCGGCACAGATAATCACCAACTCAGACGTATATTTCACATAAGGAATATGCAGATAAGTGGCAAAACGAATATCACCCGCCAAGTAAGCAAATACACCTAAACCTGCTGCAACCAATACGATTGGCATGATTGCTAAACCATCCAAACCATCAGTCAAGTTCACTGCATTTGAACCACCATTTATCACCAAATAAGTGAAAATAATGAAGCCGATACCAAGTGGAATTGCTGACAATGGGATGCTGAGATTTTTAAAGAATGGAATCAACAAATCCAGCATATTGGCAGTATGTACAGGATTTTCCTGTTGTGTTGCAATGATATATAACGCAATACCTGCACCGAGTGAACCTACAGACGTCCAAAAGAATTTCTTCTTAGCAGGTAAACCCGCATTGTCTTTATAACGAACTTTAATCCAGTCATCCGCCCAACCGACCGCACCAAAGATCACCATCACAGCGAGTACGATCCACACATAAGGATTGGATAAATCTGCCCAAAGTAAGGTACTGATCCCAATTGAGAGGAGGATCAGAATTCCGCCCATCGTCGGTGTACCCATTTTTTTGGCATGATTTTCAGGAGCAAATGAACTGACTGCTTGACCATATTTTAAGGCTTGTAATTTGCGAATCATTACAGGACCGAGCGCCCAACCAATTGCAAGTGCTGTTAAAACACTCAGCAAAGCACGTAATGATAAGTAGCGCACCACTTGGAACGCATTTTCATAGCCTGCTAGGTGTTGAAATAACCAAAACAGCATTAAACTTTCTCCATCAAATCAGCCATCAACGTTTCCATATGGGTATAACGAGAACCTTTGAACAGGAAACTCATGGACTGCGGTTGATGCGTTTCAATTAAACTTAATAACAATGGTAAAGCTTGTTCTTGGTTTAGAAAAGCTTGTAATTTTTTACCGTACTGTGTGCTTCTTGCACCCTCTTGAGTTGCAGGTGCAAATTCACCCACAGCAACCACAAAGTTAATTCCCTTCACCGAAACAAGGTCACGACCTAGTAAATAGTGTTGTTGTGCAGCGGTATCACCCAACTCACCAATATCACCAATCACCATCACTTTGATGCCATCTTGCTGTGCAAGCACTTCACCAGCAGCTCGCATTGAGGTTGGATTGGCATTATAAGTATCATCAATAAATAAATGATTGGCTTTTTGGATAAAGTTTAACCGACCTTTAGCACCTTGTGCCGACTCTAGACCAATCACAATATCATCTAAAGCAATACCAATTGCTAAAGCAAAAGCAGTTGCCGCTTCGGCATTATGCACATTGTGCTCACCTGCGAATGGTAAATTCACAAGTTTTGAACCATTTGGAGTATTGAGGGTAAATGTTGCAGATTGCGCCTGAAGCTGAATATCCGTTGCAAAAACGTCACCACCTTGACCAAAACTCAATACATGCTCAGTTCTAACTGCTTGTCGAATCGTATCCGTGAAATCATCATGCGCAGTAACAATCGACGTTCCAGCTTGGTCAATGTGACTGTAAATTTCAGACTTGGCACGACAAATGCCATCACGCCCACCAAATTCACCCAAATGTGCTGTGCCGATATTGAGAATCCCAGCCACATGCGGTTGAACCAAATTTGAGGTGTAATCAATTTCACCTTGATGACTTGCACCCAACTCCATCACCGCATATTGATGCTCAGCACGAAGTTCTAACAACATCATCGGTACACCGAGGTCATTATTCAAATTACCACGTGTGATCAAAGCTGGTGCTAAACGTGACAAGATACTACCAAGCATCTCTTTAGTGGTCGTTTTACCACTACTGCCGGTCAATGCAATCACTTTAAGTTGCGAGTTTTGCGCACGACGATAAGCACCTAAATGACCCAATGCTAAACGAGTATCTGCAACAACAAGCTGACAAATATCAACATCTACAGGATGACTCACGATGGCAATTTGACAACCATTTTCAGCCACTTGTGCAATAAAATCATGTGCATCAAAGCGTTCGCCTTTGAGTGCTAAAAATGCATCACCCAATTCAGCATGACGTGAATCAGTCAAAATACGCTTAATTTCACCTTGTGGTGCTTTGTCTAAATACCATGAACCTTGAGTCGCTTCAGCAAGTTGTGCTGCTGACCATGGCTCTAAAGGCACAGTACTGGTGGTCGAGGTGTGCATCTCTATTCCTACTGAGCTGGAGAATTTGTTTTACGGGATAACATATTGACTGCGGATTGCACTTCGACCACATCATCAAACCAATGGCGTACACCATCAATTTCTTGATAATCTTCGTGCCCTTTACCTGCAATCACCACAATATCACCTGATTGTGCATGCTTAACTGCATATTTAATCGCTTCACGGCGGTCATGTATTTCATGCACATCGTGTTGACTAAAATCAATATCACGCTTCATATCAGCAAAAATCTGCTCAGGATTCTCTGTACGTGGATTATCCGAGGTGATGATAATTGGATTGGCTTGTTCCAATGCTGCTTTGGTCATTAATGGACGTTTACCGCGATCACGGTCTCCACCACAGCCAAATACTGCCCAAAGTTGATTTTCAACATGACGTTTAAGTGTTTTTAAGACTTGAGTGAGTGCATCGGGCGTATGTGCATAATCCACCACGAATAGACGATCTGCATCACGAATCACTTGCATACGACCAGGTGCACCTTTTAATTTAGGTACATTGGCGATCAATTGTTTTAAATCAAAGCCCGCTTGCTCAGCAACGATCAAACTCGCCACAAGATTTTCAATATTAAAATGTCCAAGTAATGGGCTTTGAACTGTAAATTCGCCTTGTTCCGTTTTTAAATGGAAAGTCGCGCCATTCAGACTATATTGAATACCAAACACCTGATAATCAGCTGCTTTGGATGTGGAGTAGGTCAATACTTTCGGATGTGATTGATTGCTACTGGCTGCATCCAACATGATATTGGCATGCGCATCATCGACATTAATCACAGCCACTTTTAAAGAGGAAAATTTAAATAAACGAGATTTGGCTTCTGCATAAGCCTCTAACGTCCCATGATAATCCAAATGATCACGACTTAAATTACTATAAGCTGCGATTTCAATATCGCAACCATTTAAACGCCCTTGCTCTAAACCATGAGAACTGGCTTCAATCGAAGCAAACTCAGCACCTTGCTTGGCAAAAGCATGTAATAAATTTTGTAAATGCAAAGCATCCAAAGTGGTATGCGATGACGATGCAAGGTTCGGTAAAATACCGTTCCCTGTGGTGCCCATCACCGCACACTTTTTGCCTTGTAACATCACCAATTCAGCAACTAAGCGAGAAATTGTGGTTTTCCCATTGGTACCTGTAACTGCAAGAATTCGTGCTGCTTTAACTGGATCAGTCGCTTGTAAATATTGCTTTTGCCATTGCCCCATCAAATGACGAACATCTGGACAAACCAAAACAGAATCTAAGCCTAATTCTGTTTCACTAATCACCGCCAATGCACCTTTTTCCAATGCGGCTTGTGCAAATTGTACGGTTTTTTCAGGCTGTGAATAACTGGTCAGCGCAATAAAAATCTGACCCGTTTCAATACGGCGACTATCTAAATTAAATCCTTGAAAAGGTTCAGACATCCAAGCCTGTATATTTTCAACTGGATAAATATCCTGAAAACAAATTGTCATATTCTACCTATTTGGATGCTTTCGCTGTTTCAAGCGGTTTGTCTAAAGGTACGTTCATTAAACGTAAAGATTCTTGCATAATTTTTGCGAAGACTGGTGCGGCAACCAAGCCTCCATAGTATTGACCACGCGGGTTTTCCACGACAACAATAATCGCTAAGCGTGGATCACTGATTGGCGCGACACCTGCAAACAAAGCACGGTATTCAGTACTCGAATAGCCTTTGTGGTCAGGGCGAAGTTTATGTGCTGTCCCTGTTTTACCACCTACGCGATAGCCTGGGATATTGGCTTGTTTTGCTGTACCGCCTGGCATGGTGACTTGCTCTAACATCAACAAGACATCATCTGCAATTTTAGGTGCCAATACCTGCTTGCCTTTCGGTTGATCATTCAACTTATAAAGGCTTAGAGGATATTCAACACCATGATTCGCCAACATGGCATAACCTTGAGCCAACTGTAAAATGGTTGCGTTCAAACCATAACCATAAGCCATGGTTCCAATTTGAGAAGGATTCAGTTTTTCAGGTGAAACTACCAAACCACCACTTTCACCAGGGAATTTCACAGCAGACCGTTGACCAAAACCAACTCGTCTAAAGAAAGTAGGTAATGTTTCTTTTGGCAATGACAATGCGATTTTCGCTGAGCCAATGTTCGAAGACTTAATAATCACACCTGTGACTGTCAATGCACCATAATTATGGGTATCGCGAATAGTATGCGAACCTAAACGCATTGTCCCTGGTGCGGTACTAATGATCGAATTTGGTGTGTATTTTCCACTTTCTAAACCCGCAGCAATTGTAAATGGCTTCATGGTTGAACCTGGTTCAAACATATCAATTGCCCCACGGTTACGCATGGCATCCTTATTGCTCAAACCGTTCTTATCATTTGGGTTATAAGATGGCCAACTCGCCATTGCCAGAATCTCACCCGTTTTCACATCAACAGCAATTGAAGATGCTGAACGCGCACTATTCGCCACACCAACAGCGGTTAATTCACGATACATAATATATTGCAGACGAGAATCGATACTTAAAGTAATGTTCTCCCCCGCTTTCACTTCTTTTACCACTTCAGGCGTGTTAATACGGTTGCCGTGCTTATCTCGCGAAATCTTTTGCTCACCGTCTTCACCTGCGAGACGCGTGTTCAACTGCATTTCTAAACCTTCAATCCCAGTGCCTTCACTATTGGTCAAGCCAATAATCTGCGCATTGGGTTGAGGTTGTGGATAATAACGTTTATAGGTCTTTTCCGCATAAACCCCTGCAAACTTATGTTCTGTTAAAAAATCAGCTTGCGGTGGTGGTACTTCTTTTTTCAAGACTAAATAACGTGAACGCGGACGCTCATACAAACGCTTTTTCAAATCTGCACGATCAATACCAACGACATCAGCCAATTCATCTAAATTTAAATTTTCATCTGGCAACTGTCGTTTAAGTTTACGACTGTTTGGCGTTTTCTTTAATTCTTCAGTAATTTTTTCAAATTGCGCTTTGGTCTCAAAGTATTCACGCGGATCGATCACCACTTTCATAATCGGAGAACTAATCGCCAAAGGCACACCGTGACGATCACTAATCACGCCACGCATCGCTTTTAATTTTTCAGAACGTAAAATATTGGCATTGGCTTTATTTTGTAAAAAGTCTTTATTAATCACTTGCACATAAAATGCACGACCGATCAGCCCTACAAAGCATAGCAATACTACGCCCCACATCAAATAAAAACGCCACATATCTAAAGATATTGGATTTTTCCCTGAGATAGACGGCTGTTTTTTACGTGATTGCCGAGTCTGTTTAGTTTGTTTATCTACCATACAGATGCCTTACTTGTTCTGCGCTGATTCAGTTGGTAATGAAATGACAACTGTTTGCGCAGCTGGCGGTGAATACATTCTAAGTTGAGTAACAGCACGTGTACCAATTTGAGCTGTGGCACCAAATGTTTGCTGTTCAATCAACAAACGCCCCCATTCCGCATTGATACTTTCACGTTCACGCATATAACTATTCAAGTCACGAAAGTCATGACGATAGGTAAAAACTTGCAAAACCACCATAAATGCACTGATCAACACTGCACTGATCAAAATGCCATAAACAACCACTTTTTTGATTGCCAGTTTATGCTTTGATTCTTCTACAATCTCTTCTTTCATTCTGCGCCTTTTTGTTCTAAGCGTTCTGCTACTCTCAGCCACGCACTTCGTGAACGAGGATTGGCTTTTACTTCTTCCTCACTGGCACGAATTCGTTCTACTTTTTTCAGTCTACGATGATCAATAACCTTTTGTGGTAAACCCCATCCATTATCTTCTGGCAATGTTGATTCTTTTTGAATAAATTGCTTAATGATACGATCTTCTAAAGAATGAAAGCTAATCACTGCTAAACGTGCATTTGATTTTAGCAAATCTACAGCCTGCGGTAAAAAAACATGTACATCATCCAATTCTTTATTGATTTCAATACGAATAGCTTGGAATGTACGTGTTGCCGCATGCTTATTTTTTTCCCACTTCGGATGAGCAACTTTCACAATTTCAGCCAATTCACCCGTGGTTTTGATATAACCCGCTTGCTTAATAGCTTTGGCAATGCGACGACTATAACGCTCTTCCCCATATTGGAAAATAACATTGGCTAAATGTTCCTCATCTACATCAACCAACCACTCCGCAGCAGTTTGACCTTGGGAATTATCCATACGCATATCAAGTGGTCCATCTTTCATAAAACTAAAACCACGGTCTGCTTGATCAAGTTGTGGCGATGACACCCCCAAATCTGCCATGATTCCATCCACTTGATAAATATCTAATTGATTTAATTCTTGTTGTAAATCTGCAAAGCTGGCATGAATAATCTTAAAACGCGGATCTTCTTTTTCTAACTGATACGCAACTTCTAAAGCTTGAGGATCTTTATCAAAGGCATACACTTTTGAATTTTCATCCAATTTTGACAACAACAAGCGTGTATGACCACCACGCCCAAAAGTCCCATCTACATAAATTCCTGTATTGCGGTCAGCAAGTAAAGCATCGACTGTTTCGTGTAGTAATACAGAAATATGAGACATAAGTATGGTTTCAGTTCAAGCAAAAAAGTAACTGCACATTATTACCTTGTTTTGTCAAAGCTCCAAACGACTTTTTGTAGGAAAATATTACTTTTTATAGAGAAATCCGTTTTAAAAGACAATCCTTTACTATTTTCAGAAATTAAACCACTTTTATTCTGTTTCAAGCGCATGAGTAGATGGACGTCTTTTCAGCATTTTCACATCACCATCCATTAAATGCTCTTGAATATGCCAACCTTGACGAGAGTAGAACGCACAAGCTCGACTACGACCATCTGTCTCTAAGCAAATTTCTGAAAAATGTTGGAATAAAATGTGCTCAACTCTCTCAAGCAATGCTTTCCCAATCCCCTTACCCTCTGCATCAGGATAAACGAACATGGCAAAGACACTTCCCTCTTCTTGATCTGCAATCGCAAACCCACAAACCGATTGCTCAAACTCTGCGACCCAAACGGAAGACTTTTGTTCGATCAAAGCTAAAATCGCCAAATCGGTTATCCCTAATTCAGTTAACTGTTCTTTGGATAAATGATTTTCTTTCACAGCTGTACGAATATCAAAAATTAGCTCAATATCATTTGGTGTGGCTGCTCTGATTTGAATACTCATATTGATCCTATGTATTTAAAAACACACTTAATTTACATAAAAAAGCCTCCTAAATATAGGAGGCTTTCTCTTTGCTAATAAAATTTAGCATTTTGAATTTTAACGTTTTGAATTATAAATCTGGTCAAACACACCACCATTGGCGAAGTGAGTTTGTTGTGCTTTTGCCCAACCACCAAACACTTCATCAATGGTAAATGTTTTCAATGCAGGGAATTGTTTTGAATATTTCGCCAAAACTTTTGCATTACGAGGACGATAGTAATGACGTGCCGCCATGTCCTGACCGATTGGAGAATATAAATAGTTGATATAGCCTGTTGCTAACCATTTATTACCATTTTTGTTCACTGTTTTATCCACGATTGCAACCGAAGGCTCAGTCAAAATCGACATTGAAGGATAAACAATGTCAAATTTACCACCTGATGCTTTTTTGCTGACCATAGCTTCATTTTCCCATGTCAACAACACATCACCCATACCGCGTTCAGCAAATGTCGTCATTGAAGCGCGAGCAGCTGGATCCATTACTTTCACGTTATGGTACATTTTAGACACAAACTCACGTGCTTTAGCATCATTCCCGCCTGGTTGTTTTAATGCATAACCCCATGCAGATAAATAAATCCAACGTGGTAATCCACCTGTTTTAGGGTTAGGGGTAATAATTTGAACGCCTGGTTTGGTTAAATCAGTCCAATCCTTCAAGCCTTTGGGATTACCTTTACGCACCAAGAACACGACTGTTGATGTATATGGCGCAGAATTGTGTGGAAATTCTTTTTCCCAACCTGCATCAATTTGTCCAGATTTAACGATTTCATTAATATCATTTGCCAAAGCCAAAGTGACCACATCACCTTTTAAACCATCAACCACTGAACGTGCTTGCTTACCTGAACCACCATGAGATTGTTTGAAATCAACAGTGATTCCAGTACGTGCTTTCCAATACGCACCAAATGATTTATTAAATTCATCATAGAATTCACGTGTTGCATCATAAGATACATTCAAAAATTCACGATCTGCAGCATAAGTCGTTGTCGTTGCAAGGTTTAATCCAGTTGCAACTAGTGCAGCGCTCAATAAGGCTTTAAACTTAGTTTTCATAATCAAAAATTTAAATCATCTAAAATTATGCTAAATATATGAAATAAGCTGATAAACATCAATTCAAGAAAAAGCTTTGTTTTAACCATCACATTGGATTATTACGATTAATTAATTGTTTTAATTTACAAAAGCATCCAACACCTGATGTTTTTATATTTTATATGTTTTTATTCTTTCTATATGAAAAAATGAAATAAGAAAATTAGAAATCCAAGACTTCTTTAATAAAGAAACCTTGGGATATTCAAAATGAGTAGAATAATAGAAAGTAAAGTTTTCTAAAAGAACTCAACCTTACTTCTCAGCTGTAAATTGATCATAAACCCCACCATTAGCAAAATGTGTTTTTTGCGCTTTCGCCCAACCGCCAAACACTTGATCAATGGTAAATAGCTTAATTTTAGGGAATTTAGCACCATATTTAGCCGCAGCTTTAGCATCACGAGGGCGGAAATTATATTTAGCTGCAAGATCTTGCCCGACAGGTGAATATAGGTAATTTAAATAGCCTTTTGCTAAATTACGATTTCCATCTTTATCTACTACTTTATCTACGATTGCCACGGATGGCTCTGCCAAAATTGAAATAGAGGGATAAATGATTTGATATTTATCTTTATCTGCACCAGAAGTTGCAAGGATCGCTTCATTCTCCCAAGACAGCAATACATCACCGATGCCACGATCCGCGAAGGTCGTTAAAGAACCTCGTGCTCCAGAATCTAATACTTTTACATTTTTATAGATCTGTTTTACCAGTTCTCTCGCTTTTGCATCATTCCCACCTGGTTGTTTCAGTGCATAACCCCATGCCGACAAATAAATCCAACGTGGTGCACCACCTGTTTTCGGATTCGGCGTAATGATTTCCACCCCTGGTTTGACTAAATCATTCCAATCTTTAATCCCTTTCGGATTACCTTTACGTACTAGAAATACAACAGTAGACGTATATGGCGCAGAATTATTTGGAAATTCCTTTTGCCAACCCTTTTCAATCAGACCGGCATTGACAATTTCATCAATATCGTTAGCAAGTGCTAAAGTCACTACATCTGCTTGTAAACCATCTACAACAGACCGTGCTTGCTTACCAGAACCGCCATGTGACTGTTTAAATTCAATGTCTTGCCCCGTTTTAGATTTCCAAAATTGACCAAAGCTTTTGTTATACTCTTGATAAAACTCACGCGTAGGATCATAAGACACATTTAAAAATTCTTTCGCTGCGTAAGCATTCCCAACAGCAATTAAACTGATTGCTGATAAAAGTAATAATTTTTTCATTTGTTTCTCTTTTTAAGTCATTTCAAAACACTATATTTTTATTATTTCAATTTAACAATCATACATTTATAATTATATTTTCTATATTATTCATAAATTTACATATCTTTTAAAACGCATTAAATATGTTAAAAAAAGATATTTTTTATACATGATTTAACTTAAAATCAATTTCTTCACGATTCATACATATTTATATGCTATCAATATAAAGTATTACATTTCGTTTCAATGATTGTTTTTTAAACATTTTTTGTGTACTATTATTAAAAAATGTGACGTAGTTATGCTTTTTGTTAAAAAATTTTGCTACAATCCGCATGTTAAAGAACAAAAATGTCACCATCTAAGGGGAGTTGATGGAATGAACAAACAGTTTCTACACATCTTGGGTCTAAGTTTAGGTCTAGCTGTCATGACGCAAACAGGTCATACAGCAGTTATTAAAGATACCAACAAACCAGTACAATCAACGATTGTAGATGATAAACTTTCGCCAATCGAAAAAGCATTAACGCAACAAAAGCGTGGTGAAAATAAATTAATCTCTGACAAAGATCAGATTAAAGTATTGGCTTCAATTAAAAGTACTGCGTCACAAAACTTTTTAGCAGAACAACATCAAAAGTTTTCACGTTTTGTACAAGCTTTGTTCCAACCGCATAACTCTTAATTAACTTATATCATCAATTAAGCATTAATTAATTGATTTAAAAAACTAAATTCTTTACTCCCCAAAAGAATTTCTTAGCCCATTGCTTTATTGGTGAATTAACCCTTAAGCAAATGGGCTTTTTCGTTATAATAGTTTCAATTTACATTCTGAATAATATTTGTTTATGAACGTTCGTACTCGTATTGCACCTTCTCCAACAGGTTTTCCTCATGTAGGAACTGCTTATATCGCCTTGTTTAACTTATGTTTTGCCAAGCAACATGGCGGTGAGTTTATTCTTCGTATTGAAGATACAGATCAACTTCGTTCGACTCCTGAATCTGAGAAAATGATTTTGGATTCACTACGTTGGTTAGGACTCAATTGGTCAGAAGGTCCAGACGTCGGTGGTCCACATGCACCCTACCGCCAATCTGAGCGTATGGGCATCTATAAACAATATGCTTTAGAGTTGGTTGAAAAAGGACATGCTTTCTACTGTTTCGCAACCACAGAAGAGCTTGATCAAATGCGTGCTGAACAACAAGCACGTGGTGAATCACCAAAATACGATGGTCGCGGTTTAAAACTTTCTCAAGAAGAAGTTCAACGCCGTTTGGCTGCTGGCGAAGCGCATGTGATCCGTATGAAAGTACCTGAGGAAGGTATTTGTAAATTTAATGATTTGCTTCGTGGGGAAGTTGAGATTCCTTGGGCGCAAGTCGATATGCAAATTTTGCTAAAAACTGATGGTTTACCGACTTATCACCTCGCGAATGTGGTGGATGACCATTTAATGGAAATTACCCATGTCATCCGTGGTGAAGAATGGATTCCATCTGCACCTAAACATCAGTTGTTATATCAATATTTTGGTTGGGACATGCCAACATTGTGTCACATGCCATTGTTGCGTAACCCAGATAAATCAAAATTATCCAAACGTAAAAACCCAACTTCAATCAACTACTACAAAGACATCGGTGTTTTACCAGAAGCATTATTGAACTACTTAGGGCGTATGGGTTGGTCAATGCCTGATGAAAGTGAAAAATTCACTTTGGCTGAAATGATTGAAAACTTTGACATCAAACGTGTATCACTCGGTGGTCCAATCTTTGATGTTGAAAAATTGAATTGGCTCAATGGTCAATGGATTAAAGCCCTCTCTCCTGCTGAGTTATTAAATACTCTATTGGCTTGGAAATCTGACCGTAATACATTGGAAGAGATTGCTGCTGCGATTCAACCTCGTATTAACTTATTGTCAGAAGCGGTAAATTGGGCAGGTTTCTATTTCAACCAGTTCCCAACACTCAGCAAAGAAAAGTTTGAAAGTAAGAAATTGTCTGAAGAACAAGTTCGTCAAAGCTTACAATTTGCAATTTGGCGTTTAGAAAGTTTATTCACTTGGAATAATGACACGGTTAGTCAAACCTTGATGGATTTGGCGAATCAAATGGAAATTAAACTGCGTGACTTTATGCCAACTTTCTTTATTGCGATTGCAGGTTCAACTTCTTCAACGCCTGTGATGCAATCTATGGTCACCATTGGTCCTGACTTAACCTTTGCTCGTTTACGTCATGCGCTTGAAATTGTCGGTGGCCCGAGTAAAAAAGAAGCAAAAGTTTGGGAAAAGCTCAATGAAAGCATTAAATTGCCGAAAAATGATGCAGTTGATGAAGCTTAACTGATTTTTTAGTTGACGAGTGCGAGCGTTATCCATAATATAGCGCTCACACAGACTGGGGTCATAGCTCAGTTGGTAGAGCGCTACAATGGCATTGTAGAGGTCAGGAGTTCGATCCTCCTTGACTCCACCATTTAGTTTTACTTGTGTTGCCTCACTTGTCCCTATCGTCTAGAGGCCTAGGACATCGCCCTTTCACGGCGGTAACCGGGGTTCGAATCCCCGTAGGGACGCCATATTCAAGGTGTCAGTACATCTTAATAAAAAACCCAAGCATAGAGACTTGGGTTTTTTATTGCCTGCTTAAAAATAATAGATGCATTCTATTTTCAATATGAAGTGCGTCTTTTTGCATTCTGAAGCAGAACGTTTAGAATAATAGCCAGATTATAAATGTGGAATGACCATGCAATACCAATGTCCAAAATGCCAAAGCCGAAAAATTCTTCCTGTTGCCAGTGCCAATGAACCCGCAGTGCGTCCCGTTGTCCCTAAAAGCTTGGTATTTTTGATTCCGTTAATTTTCATCTTATTGTTATTGGTCGTAATCAGCATTTTTATGTGGATTTTTGGCAATGGTGCAGGTCAAACTTTGCAAATCGCAACAGTGGTCATCTTCCTAGCAACAGCAATCGCAGGTGTATTGTTTTGGCGTGATCTACCTGATTTTAAAATTTCTATGCAGTCATTCATGCAAGCCAATAAAACATGGAAATGTCGTGACTGTAGCCATGAATGGCATGTCTAATCTCAATCAATAATTTAATCCATAAAAAACCATTCACACTAATGCGAATGGTTTTTTTCATTATGCGTATGTGAATCGTGATGATCATGTTCATCAGCAGCATGCCCTGTCGTACTGTGCGCATGTGCCATACATTCATCATCTTCGATCTGCAAGGTCATCTCAGTAATGCCATGTTTGTGACTGAGCATTTCCATTGCATCCTGATAAAGTGCATTACGGTCTGCATGTGGTGCAAATAAATGTACCGTTAAGTGAACATTCTTTGACGTGATTGCCCAGACTTTCAATTGGTGAATACTCTCCACACCTTTCAGCGCAAGTAAATCATTACGCAGTTTTTCAATATCAATCTCGTCAGGCACACCCTCAAGCAGAATATTGATACTTTGTTTCAGCAAGATCCATGTTCTAGGCAAAACCCAAAAACCAATTAATACCGCAATGACCGTATCGACCCACATCCAGCCCGTGAAGTAGATGACCGCACCACCAATAATGACCCCGATTGAACCGACAGCATCGCTTAAAACTTCTAAATAAGCGCCTTTGATATTCAGACTTTCCTGCGAGCTTGAAAATAAAATTTTCATGGAAATCAGGTTAATGATCAATCCAATAATAGCAACGATCATCATCCCTATACTTTGAATTTCAGGTGGATGACTGAAACGCTGATAGGCTTCATACAGGATATACATGGCAACCACAAACAGCATGGATGCATTGAACAGTGCTGCCAGAATTTCAAAACGCTGATAGCCAAAGGTTCGTTTATCATCAGCAGGTAACTTGCCGATTTTAATTGCCACCAGTGCAATCGCGAGTGCCGCAGCATCGGTAAACATGTGTGCTGCATCTGAAAGCAATGCCAGACTTTGCGTGATAAAACCCGCAATCACTTCAACGATTAAGAATGTAGTCGTCAATGCCAAAGCAAAAGTCAGCTTTTTGGCATTGCCCTCTGTCACCACTGCATGGCTATGGTCATGTCCGTGCTCACTCATTTTTTACCTCATTATTTTATATCTTATGATTGATTTCAAATTAATAATGATAACCATTATCAAATAATAAAATTCTCATATATACTCCCTCACCAGAAAGCACTTTAGCTCAAACTTTATGCGAGAAGTTACTCCACATGAATAAATATATATTTTCAGTCTTATTACTCAGTTCATTTAGCACGCTAAATTATGCCCATGAACCTTATGTTGCTCCTCTTAGCTATATCACATCAAACACTCAAACTCCTGTGATCAGTGCTTATGCAGAACAAGCGCTCCAACCAGAATATGCATTAAAGCAACCCGTTTTTAATATTATTCAGCCTGATCAAAGTAAGATCAGCATTGCTTCTGAGAGCACATTAAAGTCTGCCAACCTGATTGATTTACCCCTCCCTCAAAAAGGGACATATCTCATTTCAAGTCAAGTTTCTTTTCCTTTAAAATACGCACTACATAACAAAGAGTGGAAAAGCTTCTTTGACATGCCGGCTGATAAAGCAAAACCGATTAAAGAACGTGACTACGTTATTCCATCTGATTTTAAAAAAGCACCTACACCTATAGAAATCTCACGTGAATGGTCAATCCAAAGCTATATTTCCAAAGAAGAAACATCGCCCATCAAAAGCGTAATTGATTCGCCTATCCAGGTTGAATTCAAAACCCATCCCAACAACATCACAGCGCAACAGCCGATCCAAATCAAAATTACAAAATATGGGCAAAGCTTAAAAGCACCTGAACTTATTCTTCGTGCTCAAGGGCAAGAAGAAGATGAAGCAACCCATCTCACTGTTGATACAAGCGGCTTCGCAACTTTAAACTTCCCACATGCAGGTCAATACCTTGTTGAAGTCAGTGAGAAATCAGATAAAACTGCTAAACCAACCAATCAGTACTACACCATTATTAGCTTAGGTGTATTACCCGCTATCAAATAAAGCAAATCATTTCACTCAGACCTTTCTCATTTTCAGGAAAAGAGAAAGGTCTTTGATTTTAAAGTATTACTTCATTGGTTTTTCTCACTCATCCAGCGGTAAATTACCGGCAGAACCACCAATGTCAACAAAGTAGATGACACAATCCCGCCAATGACTACAGTCGCCAATGGTCGCTGTACTTCCGCACCTGTACCTGTTGCCAACGCCATTGGGATAAAGCCGAGTGATGCCACACAAGCGGTCATCAATACAGGTCTAAGACGTAAAATCGCACCTTGCCACGTTGCATGGTAGACATCCATTTGCTGACGTAGCTCTTTAATAAAGGTCAGCATCACCAACCCATTCAGCACGGCTACACCTGAGAGTGCAATAAAGCCTACACCCGCAGACATCGACAGTGGAATATCTCTTAACCACAATGCCACCAAGCCACCGCACAGCGCAAATGGCACACCTGTAAAAACCAGTAAACTTTCTTTAACGTTATGGAACACTGCCATCAACAGAATAAAGATGGTGATCAGTGCCAGTGGTACAACCAGTTGCATGCGGGCTTTGGCAGACATCAGATTTTCAAACTGACCGCCATAATCTAGCCAGTAACCCGATGGCATTGGCTGTTTGGCTAAAGTGCTTTGCAACTCTTTGACAAATGAACCCAGATCACGCCCTTCGACATTGGCAGTTACTACCACACGACGCTTACCATTTTCACGGCTGACCTGATTGATCCCCTCAATGTTGTCGACTTTGGCGACATCACGTAACTGAATCAAACCACCATTCGGAATCTGAATCGGCAAACTTGCCAGATGCTCAGGAGTACGCTGTGCATCATCCAGACGAATCACAAAATCAAAACGACGGTCACCCTGTAAAATCTGTCCGACATTCTGACCACCGACACTTGTTGCCACCAAATCCTGAATAGCTTTTACCGACAAACCATACTGCGCAGCCGCAGCATGATTCACTTCGACATTGAGTAAAGGTAAACCTGAAGTCTGCTCAACATTGACCGCTGTTGCACCTGAAATGGTTTTGATTTTCTGCGCAATAAGATTGGCTTGTTGATTCAGTACCTCCATATCATCACCGAAAATTTTCACCCCCACATCACTGCGTACACCTGAAATCAGTTCATTAAAACGCAGTTCAATCGGCTGTGAAAATTCACTGTTATTACCTGGCAAAGTATCCAGAAATGCGATCATGCGCTGACGTAATTCATCAATACTTTCTTTTGGATTTTTCCACTGATCCTTTGGTTTTAACAGCAATACCGCATCGGAAATATTCGGTGGCATCACGTCGGTTGCCACTTCCGCAGTTCCTGTACGGGCAAAGATCGCTTTAATTTCAGGAAATTCTTTCAATAATAACTTTTCGGTATTTTCCTGCATCCGTAAGGACTGTTCCAAGCCTGTACTCGGTGAACGCATCTGCTGAACGGCAAAATCACCTTCACTGAGCTGCGGTGAAAATTCACTGCCAATCTGTGTTGCCAAAACACCTGTTAAAAACAGCATACAGATCGCGATGGTGACCACAAACACTTTAAAATCATAAGCTAAATTTAACAGTGCTTCGTATTTCTGCTTTAACCACAGCATCCAGCGACTTTCGGTTTCTTTGACTTCACCATTTACAAACAATGCTACCGCAGCAGGAACAAAAGTCACCGACAGAATAATTGCACCCACCAAAGCCAGAACCACAGTCATTGCCATTGGATGGAACAGTTTGGCTTCCACACCTGACAGCGCAAAGATTGGCAGATAAACCACCAGAATAATCAATTGCCCGAAAATCAGCGGACGACGCGCCTGTTTTGCCGCAAGGAAGACTTCTTTAAAACGCTCGGCACGGCTCAGTAAACGCCCTTTGGTATGCTGTGCTTCAGCCAGTCGACGGATACAGTTTTCCACAATCACCACCGCACCATCGACAATAATACCGAAATCGAGCGCACCCAGACTCATCAGATTGGCACTGATTTTCTGTTCCGCCATACCTGCTAAAGTAAATAGCATTGACAATGGAATCACACATGCCGTAATTAAGGCAGCACGGAAATTTCCAAGGAATAAAAACAGAATGATAATGACCAGAATCGCCCCTTCCACAAGGTTCTTCTGTACCGTTTTAATCGCGCGTTCCACCAGATCAGTACGATCATAAACAGTTTCTATCACCACACCTTTTGGTAAAGACTGCTGAACTTCCTTCACTTTGGCATCGACTGCCTTCGCGACTGTTCGGCTGTTTTCGCCCATCATCATCATGGCAATACCGAGTACCGCTTCCTCACCATTGTAGGTTGCGCCACCAGTACGCAGATCATGTCCTATCGACACCGTTGCCACATCTGCAACACGGATCGGGTAGCCATTTTTATTGCTCAGTGTGACATTCTGAATGTCTTCAATACTGTTCAGCGTACCAGGCACACGCACTGTAAGTTGCTGACCATTAGTCTCAATAAAGCCTGCACCACGGTTTTCATTATTTTCCGTCAGTGCAGTCTGCAAATCCGTCAATGGAATCTGTAACTGTTGGAGACGGCTTAAATCAGGTATCACCACATAAGTTTTGTTGAATCCACCAATCGAGTTGACCTCAGCCACCCCTGCCACACGCTGCAATTGCGGACGTACAATCCAGTCCTGAATTTCACGTAAATCCATTGCTGTATAAGGCGTACCATCGGACTTTTTCGCATTCGGCTCAGACTTGATCACCCATTGATAAATCTCTCCAAGCCCCGTGGAAACAGGTGACATGGTCGGCACAATACTGTCAGGCAATTCAGCCTGCGCTTCCTGTAAGCGCTGATTGATCTGCTGACGTGCCCAATAAATATCCGTTCCATCTTTGAAAATAATGGTGACTTGCGACAATCCATAACGGGAAATCGAACGGGTCATTTCCAGTTTTGGCAGACCAGCCATCGCATTTTCAATCGGATAGGTAATCCGCTGTTCCACCTCAAGCGAAGTAAAACCTGTCGCCTGTGTGTTGATCTGCACCTGCGTATTGGTAATGTCAGGCACGGCGTCAATTGGCAGTTTCTGATAACTGTAAATTCCGACGCCAATCCATGCAATGATAAACAGCATCACCCAGATGGCATTTTTAATCGCAAACTGAATCAGCCGATCAAACAGACCTTCGGGTTTGGGAAGTGCCGATTCTGTATTTGAATCTTCAGTTTTAGAATCAGGAGAATCATTAATGCTCATGGCTCGCTTCTCCTTTTTCCAGTTCAGACTTCAACAGGAAACTGCCTTGGGCTGCATACTGCTGTCCTTGCGTCAGACCTGACTGAACTTCAATCCACTGACCATCACCTGAAATCTGCCCTAAAATCACAGGCTGTGGGCTGAATTCAATTTTCTTATCATGTTCATGCGCCACAAAAACCGCATCTTTACCTTCAATTTTCTGTACAGCACTTTTCAGTACACGAATCGCTTGAGTCGAACCTGCCTGTTGCAGTTGTACATTGACCATTAAGTTTGGACGCAGTTCCGTTGCATTGGACAGGACTTTGGCACGAACCTGCAAACGACCTGTCTGTGCATCGGCTTCACTGTTCAGGGTTTGAATCCGCGCTTTAAATGCATTGCCTGTTTGCAAGGATTTAAATTCAATCTGCTGATTCGGTGCCAGAGTGGCAAATTCAGCACTTGGTGCAATAAATTCAAGCCACAACTGATCCAGCTGATCAATAATGAAAAGCTGATCCGCCAACTGTACATTTTCACCAATCACCAAGTCTTTCTTACTGATCACACCTGAAATCGGGGCAGTCAGTACATAACGACCATTTGAACCTGATGATGCACCAAAGGCAGACAAACGCGCTTTGGTCGCCTGTACCTGAATCTGCGCCTGCTGATAAGCGTTATAAGCACGCTGATAATCCTGCTTGGCAGAAATACCCTGTGACCACAACTGACGTTCACGCTCATAATCCTGTTTTGCCAGTTGCAGATTGGACTGTGCAATCTGTAAATTGGACTGCTGATCAACCAGATCAGGCACCAGTAAAGTTGCCAGAGCCTGTCCTTTTTTCACATGTTGACCTAGTTCAACACTGACCGACTGCACATGACCACTGAATGCAGGTGAAACGTGCGCCTGACGGTCTGTATTCACGGTTAATCTGGCAGGATAAGACGCTGATTTACTCACAGCACCGACTTCGACTTTGGCAAGCTGTACCCCCTGTTCCGCCATTTGCTGTGCGCTTAGACTGATGGCTTCGGCATGATCGTCCTCACCATCAGCACCCTCTTCATGCGCATGATCACCACCTTCTTCATGGGCATGTTCTGCTTCTTTGCCATGTCCGTCTTCGGCATGCGCTTCTGATTCACCATGACCATGCGCATCCGTTTTAGCAGGTTTATTTTTACCTGAAATAAACAGCCCCAATGCAACCAAAGCAGTGATCACTAAAGCAATAACAATCAGCACTGACTGAGAGATTTTTCCATGTTGATTTTTCAAATTGTGTTTTAGATTTAACATTTTAATTTCCCTCACTCATTCCACCCACCACAGGCAATGCCTGCGTGTCCTGCCATAACGTCTGATTGATCTGTGCAATCGCATCTTTTGCCATGATCTGATCTGGTGCTAAACCTAAACTCAGACTTTCTGCTTCAATCGCCCGTTGCCAGCCATCTTTCAGCAACTGTACCTTACGCAGGCGAACCTCCTGTAACTGCAAAGTCGCCTGTTGCACATCGGTCACAGCAAATTTACCTGCACTGAACCCCAGCAGGGTTTTACGCTGAACCTGTGTGGCGAGTGGAATCTGAGACTGATCAACCTCTTTAAACTGCACTTCCAGGCCCTGTAGCTCGGTCAATAGGGTTCCGATCTGCAAAGCATTCTGTTTCAGATAAAATTCCTGTTGCTTAGCCAGTAAATCCTGCTTTGCCTGTGCAATCTCGACACCATACTGCTGACGATTGAAAATATTTAAAGGAATAGAAACACCCACCACCAAAGCATTTTCACTTGAAGTTTCAGCTGATCTGGTTCGATTCATACCTAAATTGACTGTTGGATTCGGACGTGCCGATGCCTTGAGCTGATCAACTGTGGCTTTGGCTTGCAGTACCTGTAACTGACGTGATTTCTCCATCAGATTATCCGCAAGATAAGCCTGCACCTGTTGTGGAGTGGAACTTGGCCACAGTGACTGTGGGCTTAAACCGATACGGATGGATTTATCTGCATCGCCCCAGACATTGGATAACTGCTGTGTTGCCACCTGTAACTGTAAATCTGCCTGACGGTATAAACGGACATTTTCCGCATGACTGAGCTTGGCACGATCCACATCGACCTGCGCCACACTACCCGCCTGATAACGTTTCTGAATCGCATTCAGATTTTCTTCACTGACATTGAGCTGTTCACGAACAACATTACGTTCCAGTTCAAAAACCGCCAGTTGTGACCACAGATATTTCACGGCCAGCTCAAGCTGTGCCTGATAAATGCGTTGATTCAGCACAGTCTGATCTTTGGCAAGTCGCGCCAGCTGCTGTGCAGACTTGCGTTCTCCAAACAGATCAAGCCGCTGAGAAAGTCCAATCGAAAGCTCTTTTTCTTCATCCGAACCAAAGCCCGTCTGCGCTATGGACAACTCAGGATTTATCCACAGCTTTGATTGTTTTATATTCGCATCGTTAATTTTTTGCTGAGTTTGCCACACGCTTTGCGACTGCTGATACTGCGCAGTTTTTTCAATTGCCTGTTGCAAACTCAGCTTTTGAACAGATGAATCTGCCCATGTAACTGATGACATTAAACTCACAATAACAGTGCTGAGAATAGAATTCCGTATTTTAAATACAGCCTTTGATCCTGTTTCAGACACAGGAATCGCTTTTTTTATAGACACACTTTTAGACATGATGATGCCCCACTAAAATGAATATTCAGTGGTGGGTCAATATTTTCGGCTACCCCACCTTATAGCGGGGCGGATGCGGGCGGTGGATTGGGCAGGAATAAATCAGGCGACTGGTACAGATTTTTCCAGTCGATAAAGGCAGATTCAGGATAGGCAACAAATTTAGGCTGATCAGCCTGTTGAGACACATCTGCCACGATAAAATGTGCAAATGAAGGTAAATGATCGCTGTGATCATCTTCAAGATGATTCAGAAAATCATGTGCTTTGGCATCATTGAGATGATCATGAATGATTGATTTTGATAATTCATCATTGAAAATAGAGGATATCGAATGCTGTTGCTGATCTTGAGTGCAATTCGGGGCAACATGATGTCCAAAATGCGAGGGTATGAGTTTCGCTGTTGTTGATACGGTACTTTCATGGTCGCAAAAAGCTGCTGCCACATTCCACAAACTTTGGAACATGAACAAACTCAATAAGACTGTAATAAAAATACCTGAGCGTTTCACAGGTGCTGCCTGATTCAAATATTTTGTGAATATAACAAACTTCATTGATGTAATAAAATTACATGACTATATTCTAAGATTTTCACAAATAAATTGTTAAAAAATATGTTTATTCATCAATACGTAAAAAATGCAATTGACAAATTACATTATATTATTTGCAAAGTTTAAAAAATAAGCTAAATTAATTATATCTAATCAATTTTTTCTGATTAGCAATCTCTTTTTACTTTGTTAATGGATTAGCAAGGAGGTTTTATATGTTGGTACATATTTTTAACCGTTTTTTAGGAGATTCAACATCTCGCCAAGCATTTGAACAAAATGCTTCCGAAGCTGCACTCGAAAAAGCCCAAGCCCATCATTTTGAAGATCAAAATCTAAGTTTGGATGAAATCACCAATCGTAATGCGATGTGGTGTTATCTTCGAGCTGCATTACGTGGAGATCAAGAAGCTCAATATAAAATGGGTCTCAGTTATTTAAATGGTCAACTTGGTTTAGATCGTAGTTATAGTCATGCTGAAAAATGGCTTGAACAAGCGGCACATCAAGGTCATATCTCAGCACAAGAACAACTTAGAAAAGTTTATGACGAACTCGCCTTTTCATAAATCCTAATGATAAATTCTAATTTTTCGACAAACAGAGTTCATTAGAGCTCTGTTTTTTTGTTTCTCTGTTCTTTTTATATCCACATAAATTTAACTGTCTATTTTCCGTCCAGAACTTCTATTATTTAACTTTAAACTGGCTCAGTTATATGATAAAAATCACTGAATTAGTTAAAAATAAATAGAGTATTTACTCTAAAAATATTTTGTAAATTCAGATACTTAACACTAGTATTTTTAATTTTTTTGTATATTATTGCGCCCAACAAATATGATCATATTTTATACAATGCATGGTCAGCTTGAAACAACAAATACAGCACATATTCATTTCAGTTAATCAGGGAAACAGCTATGAATCAAAAATTAGAGCAACTTTTTCAGCAAAAGGTTCAAGGTAAAGTCGCACTTATCACAGGTGCTTCTAGTGGTATTGGTTTAACCGTTGCAAAAAAACTAGCGGCAGCTGGCGCACACGTTCTTTTAGTATCTCGTACTGAAGAAACACTCAAAGAAGTACAAGCTGAGATCCAAGCTGAAGGCGGTCAAGCGGATATTTTCCCGTGTGATTTGAATGATATGAATGCAATTGATGAAGTCTCTAAGCAAATCATTGCATCTGTCGATCATATTGATATTTTAATTAATAATGCGGGGCGTTCAATCCGTCGTGCTGTACATGAATCTGTTGATCGTTTCCATGATTTTGAGCGTACCATGCAATTGAACTATTTCGGTGCTGTACGTTTGGTATTGAATATTTTACCGCAAATGATGGGGCGTAAAGATGGTCATATCATCAACATCAGTTCAATTGGTGTTTTGGCAAATGCAACCCGTTTCTCTGCTTATGTAGCTTCAAAAGCTGCTTTAGATGCGTTTAGCCGTTGTTTATCTGCGGAAGTTCATTCTCACAAGATTGCGATCACTTCTGTATATATGCCTTTGGTTCGTACACCAATGATTGCACCAACCAAAATTTATAAATATGTACCAACGCTTTCCCCTGAACAAGCGGCTGATTTGGTTGCGTATGCTATCGTAAAACGTCCGAAGAAAGTTGCGACGAATTTAGGTCGTTTGGCTTCGATTACTTATTCAATCGCACCTGGTATTAACAATAAACTGATGTCGATTGGTTTTAACTTATTCCCAAGCTCAACTGCATCTGTCGGCGAACAACAAAAGTTGAATTTAGTACAACGTGCTTATGCACGCTTGTTCCCAGGTGAGCATTGGTAAGATTACTGCTGCAATAAAAAAACCGCCTTCCGGCGGTTTTTTTATTTTAAATCAAAGATTACTTCGAACCTTTAATCCCTGCTTGTAGCAATAATGCACCTAAACCACCGATTTTATTTTCTTGAGGTTTAGCAGACTGTGGCTTCTTGTCATGACGAGGTGCTTTGTCCTTATTGTCATGGCGATTATGCTGTGGATGATCACCTTGAGGACGTTTGCCTTGAGGCTTACGTTCACCACGTTGTTCATTGTTATTGAACTCACGCTTTTGACGTGGTGCTTTTGCAGGCGCTTCAGAACCTTCTGGACGCATCGACAAATTCACACGATTACGTTCAGCATCAACAGTTAACACGCGCACTTGAACAATTTGACCAGGTTTCACCACTTTATGTGGATCAGATACAAACTCGTTCGCAAGTTCAGAAATATGGATTAATCCGTCTTGATGTACACCCACATCGACGAATGCACCAAAGTTAGTCACATTGGTAATCACACCTTCAAGTTGCAAACCTTCAGTAAGCTGCCCGACTTCTGTGATGTCTTCACGGAACTTCGCAGTACGGAACTCAGGACGTGGATCACGACCTGGTTTTTCAAGTTCGCTCAATACGTCTTGAACAGTCGGAAGACCAAATTGATCATTCACAAACTCTTCCGCTTTGACTTGGCGAATAATTTCAGTATTACCAATGATGTCTTTTACTGTCGTTGCTTTTGCAGCAACAATGCTATTCACTAAACCATAAGATTCAGGATGTACAGAAGACGCATCTAAAGGCTCTGAACCATCTTGAATACGTAAGAAACCTGCCGCTTGTTCGAATGTACGCTCACCTAAACGAGGCACATTTTTCAAAGCTTGACGATTATCAAAACGACCATTTTCTTTACGGTAATCAACTATTTGTTGTGCGATTGATTTATTCAAACCCGCGATATAACCCAAGATTGCAGGAGATGCCGTATTCACATCAACACCCACCGCGTTCACACAGTCTTCAACCACTGCATCAAGCGTTTTCGCCAAATTGGTTTGGTTTACATCGTGTTGATATTGACCTACACCAATTGATTTAGGATCAATTTTCACAAGCTCCGCTAATGGATCTTGTAAACGACGTGCAATCGAAACCGCACCACGAATCGCAACATCTAACTCAGGCAGTTCAGCAGAAGCCAATTCTGATGCAGAATAAACAGATGCACCTGCTTCAGATACAGAAACACGTGTTAATGTAAGATCAGCATTGGCTGCCATCATTTCAGCGATAACTGCTTCAGTTTCACGGCTTGCAGTACCATTACCAATGGCAATTAAATCCACATTGAATTCACGACAAAGACGTGCAAGTTCAGCAATTGAACCTTCTTTGTCTTCTTTCGGTGCAAATGGATAAATCGTGCTATGCGCGAGCACATCACCTGAATTTGACACTACAGCCAATTTCACACCTGTACGGATACCAGGATCCACACCGAGCGTGGTACGTGAACCCGCTGGTGCTGAAAGTAACAAATGACGTAAGTTTTCAGCAAAAACATCCATTGCTTCTGATTCAGCTGTAAGACGCTTTTCTGTCAATAAAGAATGTTCAATCGTTGGACGAACTTTACCGAGCCAGAATAATTTTGCAGTTTGTTTTAAGAAATCACGACGTGCTTGTGGTTCAACTGTTTCAAGATCATATTCAGTTTCAATGCGAATCAATGGTGCTTCATCTTCACCATCCACTTTTAAACCCAATACATTTTCTTGGCGACCACGTAACATCGCCAATAAACGATGTGATGGAACTTTATTGAGGTTTTCAGAGAAATCGAAGTAGTCACGGAATTTCTTACCGACTTCTTTTTTCTCATCTGAAGCCACTAAGCTTTTTAACACCGCTGTTTTGGCAAATGTTGCTTTTAAATCTGTGGTCAACGGAATATTTTGCGCCCAATCATCAATAATGATGTGTTGAATCGCATCCAACTGGCTTTCAACATCGGCGTAATCTTCATGACTAAAACCAGCCAATGCTTCAGTTGGATCAACTTGTTCAGCAATGATTTTTTCTGCAATCGGCCCTAAGCCCGCTTCTTTGGCTTTAAACGACTTACTGGTACGTTTTGGGCGATACGGCGCGTAAAGTTCTTCTAATGCATTTTTTGTTTCAGCGCCATTGACACGAGCCAGTAAGTCATCAGAGAGCTTATTTTGTTCTTTTAATGATTCGATTACTTTTTCACGGCGTTCAAATAAATCACGTAAATAAACTAAGCGTGTATCAAGTTGGCGTAATTGGATGTCGTCTAAGCCTTGCGTTACTTCTTTACGGTAACGTGCAATAAATGGAACACTAGAGCCTTCATCTATCAGTTTAATGGCAGCTTCTACTTGGTTTGGACGTACGGCAAGCTCACTTGCCAACTGCTGAACTAAGTCAGTCATCGTGTTTAATTCCACAAGGATATAAGGACTAAAAGTTAGTGATTATAAAGACCAAGACCATAAAATCCACAATTGTTTTGCAAATTAGCAATGAAAAAAGTGATTAAAGTTCATTTTTATTGGTTTTTAATCACACAAACCCCGATTTCGCACTCATCAGTACCATTCAAACAGCTTTGTAAAATAGTTTTTCTAAGATCAGTTTTTGCACTTTTATATGTGCTGTAGCCAAATATTTTTCAATATTGTCAATTTTAAATTGGAAAATAGATTTTTGATTTCTCCATATACATACGCTTGAATAAACATAAAAGTACCTCCATATTGATTACTACGAGCAGATTTTGACCTTTGCTTTTGTAGCAACAGAAATACCTCCAGTTGGCTGTGAACCCCACAATCCATTGTTCAAATATTTCTGATAACAGCAATGACGAATATATCTACCTAAACAAAAACTTATTGTCTAAATACATCAAAGTTTCATTTGCAAATGGTATAGTTTTTTATTTATAACCATAGAATTGTCTCAAATTTTTATCATTTCTTTGTAGATGTTGTTTTTTGGTTTCAAAACCGCATGAAAATTGTATTTTTGAGCAATTTGATACATAGTCTTAACAAGAGCTTAGGCAGTATACTGAGATTAACGAATATTTATAATTTACAACATTAAGGGAGTGCATCATGAGTTTAGTTGTACCTGCTGAAAATACAGATGTCGTACAAAACGAAACTGACCGTGTCGAACGCATTTTAGTCGTCGATGATGATGTGCGTTTACGTACCCTTTTGCAGCGCTTCTTGGAAGACAAAGGTTTTGTGGTCAAAACAGCCCATGATGCCACTCAAATGGATCGTCTATTACAACGTGAACTATTTTCACTGATCGTTTTAGACTTCATGTTGCCCGTAGAAGACGGTTTAAGCATTTGCCGACGTTTACGTTCATCGAATATTGATACACCTGTGATCATGCTCACCGCTCGTGGTAGCGACTCTGATCGTATTGCAGGGCTAGAAGCCGGTGCGGATGATTATTTACCAAAACCGTTCAATCCTAATGAGTTATTGGCACGTATCCGCGCAGTACTGCGTCGTCAAGTTCGTGAAGTGCCTGGCGCACCAAGCCAAAACGTGGAAGTGGTGTCATTTGGCCCTTGGTCTTTAGATCTCTCAACACGTACCTTGACCCGTGAAGGTCAAGTGGTGACGTTGACCACAGGTGAATTTGCGGTTCTAAAAGCATTGGTACAACACCCGCGTGAACCATTGACTCGCGACAAACTTATGAATCTTGCACGTGGTCGTGAATGGGGTGCGATGGAGCGCTCAATTGACGTTCAAGTCTCTCGTTTACGTCGTTTGATCGAAGAAAATCCTGCGCGTGCACGCTACATCCAAACTGTTTGGGGTGTAGGTTATGTATTCGTTCCAGATGGTGCTGAATAAGCATTGGCATGATTCTATAAAATGAATCTGTTTTAAAAATACTGGCATATTCTGACTGGAGTATGGCCAGTATTTTTTAACGTGAAATATTCAAAGGAATATTTGAAAATAAGCATAACAACAAAACAATGTAGATCAATATTTTGATATTGCTATATCCCGATCATCCATTAAACTAAAAAACATCCAATCACACGATATACCAAATATTAGGATTCATCTGTGAAATTAGAACCCATTGACCCGCAAGCATTTACAGACTTTGAAGCATATCAGGAAAGAAAACGTACCCCTTGGGAACGCTTTCTTGACAAAATCAAACCTCGTTCTGCAGCCATGCGTACCACAGTATTGGTTTTATTTGTGGTGTTCTTCAGCTTATTTATGTCATTGTGGTTTTTTTGGAAAACACTCTATTTACCAGAAATTCAACAACATGCACGCTTTCTAGCGGTTGAGTTGGAAATGATCAACAACCCACGTTTGCAAATTTATCATGATGAAAAACAATTAGATATTGATGAATGGCTGAGACAACGCGTTGGGGTTGAGTATGTTACCGATCCCAAAGATTATCCCAATGTTAAAGAGAAAATCATTGCAGACTTTTTCACCCGTCGCATTGAAAAACAATTGACCAAAGAACTTGATATCAAAAATGTCACCGTCTACTTCCAGTTTAAACCGAGCCCGCGCATTTGGGTGCAAACCCCTGAAATGAATGGTAATTGGGTACGTGAACCACTGAAAACCTATGCAGACTATAGCCCTGAATTGATTTTAGCGTGGTTATTGGGTGTTCCCTTCATCTCAGCAGCCATCATTCTGACGCTTGTACGCCAACTCAATCGCCCTTTACTCCGCCTGCAAAATGCAGCCAATAGTTATAGTAAAACAGGTAAAGCTCCCTACCTCGAAACCAATCATGGACCTCAGGAAATTCGTGAAGTAAACCAAGCATTTAACCACATGGTTTATACACTTGAACAAACTGAACGTGATCGCCAAATTATGCTCGCAGGGATTTCACATGACTTGCGTACACCACTCACTCGGATCCGTTTAAGTGCTGAAATGATGGCGGATGATGACTTCCTCAAAGAAGGCATGATTTATGATGTCGATGATATGGACGCGATTCTCAGCCAGTTTATTTCCTATATGCGTGATGGTTCAGATGAAGAGGTACAGGACACCAATATCAATGTATTGTTACAAGAGCTCATAATCCAATTTAAGCCTTTGGATATTCGTTTCACTCCACAAGAACTCCCGACTATTACTGCTCGCTCACTTTCTTTAAAGCGTTTGATTGGTAATTTAATTAACAATTCTAAACGATATGGTTCAGAACCGATTGAATTGAGTGCTTTTGTTGAAGATGAGCACATTAAAATCTGTGTAGCTGACCATGGTGAAGGTATTCCCGAAGATCAAATCGAAGATTTAATGCAGCCCTTTGTACGCGGAAATGCAGCACGAACTGTACAAGGCAGTGGTTTAGGTTTAGCGATTGTGAAGCGAATTGTCGATATTCACCAAGGTGAATTGTCAATTTCTAACCGCCCAGAAGGTGGACTACAAGCTGTTATTTCTCTTCCACTTCATATAAAAATTGAGGAAGAATCAACACCTACAAATCCGATCCAAAAAATCAAACAAACTTTGAGTGATCATTTCTAATGATCGCTCAATAAAGCAACATTTAAATTTGTTTATTTATCAAACAGCCACTATTATTTTGTTAATAAATAATAGCTTAAAAACCATCACAAAATTTTATACCCACATTTACTGAAAAAATTAGACCTTAGCATTAGAGGCATGCACAATTTACATTTAGGGCGGTACAATCCGTCTAGTTTTGAACAAGAATTGAGCGTAAACCATGTCTTTAGATCGTATTCGTTTAGCATCACTCCACAACAAAGTGATGAGCGCAGAACAAGCTGCTACCTTTATCCAAGATGGCATGACTGTTGGGATGAGTGGTTTTACCCGTGCAGGTGAAGCGAAAGCTGTACCTTTGGCATTGGTAGCACAAGCGGAAAAAAATCCGTTAAAAATCACATTAATCACAGGTGCAAGTCTAGGTAATGATCTTGACAAAAAATTGACTGAAGCGGGTGTACTTGCTCGTCGCTTACCTTTCCAAGTGGACAACACTTTACGTAAAGCCATCAACAAAGGCGAAGTGATGTTCATTGACCAACATTTGTCTGAAACTGTTGAACAAATGCGTAACCTTCAGTTGAAAAAACCTGATGTAGCTGTGATTGAAGCTGTTGCGATCACTGAAGATGGTGGCATCATTCCAACAACTTCAGTCGGTAACTCTGCCAGCTTTGCAATTTTTGCTGAAAAAGTGATTGTAGAAATCAACACTAACTTAAGCCCTGCTTTCGAAGGCTTACACGATATTTATATCCCTACTTACCGTCCAACACGTCAACCAATTCCATTGACTAAAGTGGATGAGCGTATTGGTACACCTGCAATCAATATCGATCCTGCTAAAATTGTCGGTATCGTAATCAACAGCGAATTGCATGACTCTCCATCTACCGTTGCTGATGCGGATGATGAAACTCAAGGTATTGCAAACCACTTAATCGCGTTCTTTGAAAAAGAAGTTGCAGAAGGTCGTTTACCAAAAGACTTAGGTCCTTTACAAGCAGGTATTGGTTCGATTGCAAATGCAGTACTCACAGGTCTTAAAGAATCTAACTTTGAAGACTTAGTCATGTATTCAGAAGTACTTCAAGACTGTACATTCGAATTGATCGATGCGGGTAAAATGAAGTTTGCTTCAGGTTCTTCAATTACACTTTCTGCTAAATATGGCGAAAAAGTATTTAACAACCTTGAACAATACAAAGACAAACTTGTATTACGTCCACAAGAAATTTCAAACCATCCTGAATTGGTTCGTCGTTTAGGCATCATCGGCATCAACACTGCACTTGAGTTCGATATTTACGGCAACGTAAACTCTACTCACGTATGTGGTACAAAAATGATGAATGGTATCGGTGGTTCAGGTGACTTCGCACGTAATGCGCACCTTGCAATCTTCGTAACGAAATCAATCGCGAAAGGCGGCGACATTTCTTCTGTTGTTCCATTTGCTTCTCACGTTGACCATGCTGAACACGATGTTGACATCCTTGTAACTGAACAAGGTCTTGCTGACTTACGTGGTCTTGCACCGCGTGAACGTGCTCGTGCAATCATCGACAACTGTGCACACCCAATGTACCGTGATGCATTGAACGATTACTTTGATCGTGCATGTGAGAAAGGCGGTCAAACACCTCATATTCTTCGTGAAGCGCTTTCTTGGCACTCTAACTTTGAAGAAACTGGTCACATGTTGACTGCACAAGCTCAAGAGAAGAAATCTGCATAAGATTTTAAATCTGTTGTAAAAATAAGAAACGCCCGTAAGGGCGTTTTTTTATATCTGAGAATATTGATTAACTGATGTTACGCAGTAACATCAAAATCGTGAATTGCACTTAGATAAACAGTGGATACGCGATAACGTCATCCGCAACGTGTTTGAGGCAGGACTACATCTATAAGCTAATGTTTCTGCGATATATCAATCAAAAGATGGTAGCTGACGAGTTTTGCGGTGAGGAGCAACGCTCCGCAAGTTGGTTTTCTTGCGAAGCTTCGCTTCTCATTTTGCCGAAACAAAAGTGCGGTCGAGCCGAAGGCTAATCCCTAAATCAAAACTTTTGATGTACGACTCCGCCGAATCGTGCTCTAAAACAGTTTAAAAGGTGCATTGTTTTTAAAGTGAGTAACATCAGTGATTAAAATGATTTTGAATTAATAGTAATTCACATTGGAATTTCCTTCTCTTGCACCATATATGGCTCAGGAATGAGAAGTAAAACCTCACAAGAGGATGAGGGCGAAATTTAAAATCCCCTCTCTCTAACTCTCTCCCAAAGGGAGAGAGAACTTCAATACTTATTGATTAAGAATGATTTTGAATTGATATTAATTCACACTGAAAGTCCCTTCTCCCTGAGCGAAACAAAGCATTGCTTTGTTGAAGTGCAAGACGTAGTGGAAGAAGGTTAGGATGAGGGGAGAATGTCCAATACTGATTGATTAATAAGTGATTTTTTAAACTAAGCAACACCCTCTTTCTCTTTCTTCTCAATAAACGCTACACTCGCCTGATCCTCACGAATCATATCAACTGCCTTTTCAGCAATCATGATTGCAGGCGCATTGGTATTCCCATTGACTACTTTTGGCATAATCGACGCATCCACGACACGTAGATTTTTAATCCCATAGACACATAAACGCGGATCAACCACAGCCATATCATCTACACCCATCTTACAACTGCCAACAGGGTGATAAACTGTATCTGAACGATCTCGTAATATTTGGCGAATCTCTTCGTCCGTTTGAATATTAGATGTAAATAAATCTTCTTTAATCATGCTTTTAAAAGCATTCGATTCCATTAACTTTTGGGTCAGTTTAAACCCTTTAACCATTTCCTCAAGATCAGATTCATCACCATAAAAATCAGGATCTATCAGCAATGGATCATCAATACTTGGTCCACTGATTTTAATGGTGCCACGACTTTTCGGATTGAGCAGACAAACATGACATGAAATACCATGTCCCGTATGCATTGTACGTGCATGGTTATCGACTAATGCCACTACAAAATGCAATTGTAGGTTTGGTACGGTTTGCTCATCAGAGCTTTTAATAAAGCCACCACATTCTGCAAAATTGGTGGTGATTAAACCACGGCGCTCCTTACGATAGCGCCCAATCTGCTTGAATAAATCAATTGAGCCCGCAATAGATAAACCAAATGTGCCCTGAATTTCACTGACCTTATAAGCAAAAATAAAATCTGGATGATCATGAAAATTCTTACCCACACCAGGCAGATGCTTCTTCACTTCGATGCCATGTTGCATCAACTCTTGCTGATCACCCACACCTGATAGCATTAAGATTTGCGGTGACTGCATTGCGCCTGCACTTAATAAAACCTCACGGCGCGCACGGATCTGTTTGAGTTGCCCATTCTGTTTGTACTCCACACCGACAGCCACGCCATTTTCAATCAAAATACGATGGGTTTGCGCATGGGTTTCTATCGTTAGGTTTTTACGTTCACGATGTGGAAATAAATAAGCACGCGCTGAACTACAACGCTCACCATTGATATGTGTAACTTGGTAAACGCCTAAACCTTCTTGTTCAGCACCATTAAAATCATCAAGAATTTTATAGCCTTGCTCTTTTGCCGCAGCGATGTATTTTTCTTGGAGTGGATTATCACTATGTAGATCAATCACGGAGAGTGGCCCATCATTGCCATGATATTGATCTTTTATTCTTTCGTTTTTTTCTGATTTGATAAAATAAGGTAGTACCCCATCATAAGACCAACCTTCATTGCCCAGTGCAGCCCAATCATCATAGTCTTGACGATGTCCTCGGATATAGACCATGGCATTGATTGCAGATGAACCACCTAAGCATTTACCACGCGGTTGATAGCCTTTACGACCATTTAAACCACGTTGTGGAACAGTTTCAAATGCCCAGTTATTGATTTTAGTGGGAATGCTAATCACCGCTGCACAAGGCACTTCGACTTTCCAACCATCTCCTGCGCCACCCGCTTCAAGCAAACACACAGATACAGATGGATTTTCTGAGAGTCGCCCTGCCAATACACAGCCTGAGCTACCACCACCAATAATAATGTAATCAAATTCCTGTTGATTCACGTAAAAATCCTTTTCTTGTTTTAAATTATCTTTCACCATTATGCATATTTTTATTGAATAAAAAATCACTATTCAAAAATTGTTCAACTTTTAAAATACATTCCACAGCATAAATTTGACCCGAGCCAATATTTAAAATCTGGCTAAAAAATAAACTTATCATGACTGCATTTTTATATTAATCTGTTGTAAACATTCTTTTAAAACAAGAGATAAAAAGCGATGTTTATCATTAAACAATTTCAAGAAACAGACATAGATGATGTCATTGCACTCTGGGAAATTTGTGATCTAACCCGCCCTTGGAATAACCCTGAAATTGATATTTTTAGAAAAGTTGCGCAAAAAGATGGCTTATTTTTACTGGCAGTCAAAGATGATCAATTGATTGCTTCCGTCATGGGTGGCTATGATGGGCATCGTGGTTGGGTCAATTATCTTGCTGTACATCCGCATGCACAGCGCAATGGTGTGGCGACTGCACTGATACAGCAACTGGAGAAGCGCTTAATCGCACTTGGCTGTCCAAAGCTACAACTTCTCATCCGTAAGGATAATATCGACGTACAGAGCTTCTACGAGCAATTGGGCTATGAAGAAATAGAAGTTGTCTGCCTAGGCAAACGATTGATTCAGGATTAAAAAGGTCAGTGAACACTGACCTTTCTGTGAAGTCGTTAAAATAGAACAGCGCTAAATTTTAGAATTTATACCCATAAGATACACCGAGAATGTCCTGACTCATTTTCAACTTAGATTCGCCACCACCAAAGGCAGGGGAAATCCGACCTGTGACCTCATCCTCTAATGCATGAGTATAAGCCACACTGAGTTCTTGATGCAGATCAATATGATAAGTTGCCCCGACACTCAGATGATCTTGAATCACACCTGGTGCAAGAATATTTAAGAATGCTTCACTAGATGGGATCGGCTGATCATTGTGACTATAACCTGCCCTTAAGGTCAGTTTCGGATGTGCTTGATAGCTCACACCCAATTTATAAACATTGATATCTTCCCAACCAAAACCTGGACCTTGATCTGCACCAAAAGCATGCCCTTGTTTTAACTGAGCGACGTCAAATCTATTCCCCACCGCATTTACATCCGAATAATTGATGCGTTGCACATCTGCAGCAAGGGTTAATTTAGGCGTTACTTTAACAGCCGCACCAATGCCATAACTTTCAGGTACATCAAAGTCACCCTGCTCTGCAAATAAACCTTGATACTTTTCAAAGCGATCGGCATTAATTTTTGAAGAATAATTCACACCTAAGGTCAAACGATCATCAAAAAAGTTGCCCGCCCAGCCAATGCGTGCGCCAATTCCAGTGGCAGAGTCTTTGCCACGATTACTAAGATTTGAACCATCTGCCGAATAACCAGAAAATCCTGAAATTCCTCGTGCCTCAAAACGTTGATAAAGAATATTGGTGGCGATACCAACTGATTGATTCTCTACATATTTCCAAGACACTGCAGGAGAAATAAAGACTTGTGTTAAATCTACACCGGCAGTACCTGAATTACCAAATGCTGCAAAGGGGTTATTCTTATAGCCCGTATTCATCCCACCATTGCCATAAATAGCCAAACCTAAAGCAACCTGATCATTGATTTGATGATTCAAAGCCACTTCAGGCAAAACAAAGTATTTACGTCCATTGCCATCATATGAGCCATTGGTATTGGGATAGCCTTGTGGCATTTGATTGCCACTGATTTGTGCTGAACGATCTGGTGAAAACACAGTTGCCCCAACATCAACACGACTACCGATCCAACTCAAACCAGCAGGGTTGTTGGCAATGGTCAAAGCATCCTGGAATTGTGCGATTGAGGTTCCTGCATTGCCTTGTGCTTTGACACCATAGCCATGCATAAAATAACCTGTCGTTGCAAATGAAGTCGTACTTAATAAGGAGATCAATAAAGTCAGAGGTAATTTTTTATGTGAGGCGTTCATAATTTACTTTACTTAAAAATAATATATAAGTAAGTATATTGTTAATCATATATCTTGTAATCCAAGATAAAATTCGATACTTATTCTATTTTTTCATAAAGCGTCTTTTCTTCACTTGCTTCAGTTTTCCTACTCTGAGGAAAACCGGAAATTCTAAAATCAAATCCTCATGCGCTTCTGTCAACACTTCAGCCAATGCCACCAAAGGATGATCCAGACTTGGATTTTTCTCACAATAATGTTTCACCGCTGACCATGTCGATAAATATTTCAATAATTGTGCTGCTGTCCATTGATACTGCATTTTAAATGCAGGGATCTGTATTTCTTCAAATGGGAAGGGAATGGTCTGATATTCTTCATCGATAAAGCGACGTTCAGCATCCCAATAACCATTAAGTTGCTCACAATATAACCTTTGAACCAAAGCATTGACTGCTTGATTTTCAACTTGAATCAAACCATAGCCGATGACCGCTAAAACACCATCGGGTTTTAAAGTACGGCAGACTTCACGATAAAATGCATCAAAATCAAACCAATGAATCGCTTGCGCAACCGTAATCAAGTCAAATCCTAGTGCAGGAAATGTGGTTTTTTCCGAAGCTTGAACTTGATAGCTGACATTGTCAAAATATGGTGCATGTTGTAATTGTTGCGCACTAATATCTGTTGCAACAATATGATCAAAATAAGGGGCTAAAAGCTGAGTGAATTGTCCAGAGCCCGCACCACAATCCCACGCAAAACCACGTGCAGGAACATGATTTAAAATTTCCTGAATAACTTCTGGCGGATAACTGGGTCGAGCTTGCTGATAAAGCTGACTACCCGATGAAAATAAATCTTTCATTGTTTTTATAGCTATCTATTGTTCTGAATAAGATTATATTTTACGACATTCACAAAGTTCAATAACCTATTTTGTAAGACAATCCATTTACCTCATCAAAGCTTATTCGCTGATCCACGGCTTTATCTGATCTTAAAAAACAGGCAATAAAAAACCCCAAACAATGTTTGAGGTTTTTTGAATATGGTGGCGAGACCCAGGATCGAACTGGGGACACACGGATTTTCAATCCGTTGCTCTACCTACTGAGCTATCACGCCGATGCGGTGTATTAAGCCGTATCTCAGTGCAATAGTCAATATAAATCATGACTTTTTTACGCAACTTGATTCGAGTGGGTGTTTTTTACCCAAAAAAAAATCCCTGATGGGATCAGGGATTGAAATCTTGAAAATTTTTTAAATATGGTGGCGAGACCCAGGATCGAACTGGGGACACACGGATTTTCAATCCGTTGCTCTACCTACTGAGCTATCACGCCGATGGGGCGTATTAAACAATTTAATGCTTTTGTCGTCAAGCATAGAACTCCTTTAAAATGATCAATAGTTTATTTTTAAAGCAAAAGTAGCGAATTTATTTTAAATACAACGATTTTCTGTGTTTATTTTCAACAATCCTGTTATCCAATGATAAAAAAAGCAGCCTATTTAGACTGCTTAAAAACATCAGTTTGAGTAAATCAATTAAATTTTACCCAAATGTGCCAAACAACGGTGGATTGCTCCACAGCCAGGCTCAAATGTTTTCACACCTTTCTCTTCTTCAATTCGACAAACTTCTTCTACTAAGCGTTCAGCAACACCACGTCCACGGTTTGCAGGATGAACCACAATGTTTTCTAAAACTTTGCTTTCTCCCTGTCCCGTACACCATAATGCACCTATTACTTTGGTATTAAATTCTGCGACATAAAGTAGGGTATAATGTGTTAAGTTTTGCTCAAGTTGTTCTATGGCATCTTTACCATCCCCAAATTCGGGACTGGTGTCATATAATCGCTCAAGCTGCTCGCGAACTTCTTGATTCTCTATTGAAGTTTTAGCATGTACGGTAATAGGCATTGATTAACCCTCCTGAGCAATCTAATATGCAGTGACTTTCGTCAAAGCGAAACATCTTTACATCAAACTTTTAATTTTTGACGTTTTTTGAGGAACGTGTCTATGGCGCAACGTATCAGTGAAGTAGTAAGAAACACCAACGAAACTAAAATACGTGTTCGTGTGAATCTTGACGGTACTGGTCAAGGCACGCTGAACACCGGTGTTCCATTTTTAGACCATATGATTGATCAAATCAAGCGTCATGGACTGTTTGATATTGATATTCACTGCGATGGTGACCTGGAAATCGATGATCACCACACGGTTGAGGACTGCGGTATCACTTTAGGACAGGCTTTCGCTCAGGCTTTAGGCGATAAAAAAGGTCTGCGCCGTTATGGTCATTTCTATGCACCGCTTGATGAATCTTTAAGCCGCGTGGTAGTGGATCTGTCTGGTCGTCCTGGTCTGTTCATGGATATTCCGTTTACCCGTGCCATGATCGGTCGTTTTGATGTGGATTTATTCTCAGAATTCTTCCAAGGCTTTGTCAATCATGCACTCATGACTTTACACATCGACAATTTAAAAGGTAAAAATAGCCACCACCAAATTGAAAGTGTGTTTAAAGCATTTGCACGTGCGCTTCGTATGGCATGCGAAATCGACCCTCGTGCTGAGAATACTGTTGCATCTACCAAAGGAACATTGTAATGACCCGTATTGCCCTTCTTGACTATGGCATGGGAAATCTTCACTCAGCAGCCAAAGCACTAGAACATGTCGGTGCAACGGTTGATGTGACCAATGATCCAAAGCTGATTGCTCAAGCAGATAAAATCGTATTTCCGGGCGTAGGTGCTATGCGTGACTGTATCCAAGGGATGCGTGAAGCAGGCATTGATGAAGTCATTCGCAATGCAGCATTCAACAAGCCTGTACTTGCGATCTGTGTCGGCATGCAAGCTTTGCTTCAAACATCTGAAGAAAATGGTGGTACTGAAGCACTGGGGATTTTTGAAGGCTCAGTAAAACATTTTCCTGAAATCGAAAATTTAAAAGTACCGCACATGGGCTGGAATCAAGTGCATCAAGCTGATCCAAGCCATCCAATGTGGAAAGACATTGAGCAAGATGCGCGTTTCTACTTCGTACATAGTTATTATGTAGAACCGAAAGATACAAACTTAGTGGCAGCGACTTGTGATTATGGCTTAGAGTTTTGTACAGCAATTCATAAAGAAAACCTGTTTGCGACGCAATTCCACCCTGAGAAAAGTCATACAGCAGGTTTACAGTTGCTAAAAAACTTTGTGGAATGGGATATTTAATCCACTTATAAAATTTAAAACTGCATAAAAACCAAGTTCTTCAAGGGCTTGGTTTTTTATTATTTACGCTTTAAATCCATTTTTCGTAGATTCATTGATCATTTTTCATTAAAATTGGCACAATTCAAACTTGCTTTGAACCTTCATTCAAAATCTTAAATTAAAAATACAAGCACTAAAAACAATTTTAGGAATCAATAAAAATAATGTTCTCGCTCAAAACAACTTTAAGCAAATTCAGCACGCCTTTGTCGAATAACAGTCATCAACCTTTTAACTTTTCAGGTCGTTTCGGACGTCTATCCTATATTGCTTGGACAATGCTTCTCAGTATTTCCACCATCATCTTGGATATCTATCTAAGCTTCAAACTCTTTAATATTCAGATCGGTGAAAATGAAACACCCACACATCCCAGTTTATTAGAAGCATTTTTGATATTTGTGCTGTTTATTTTCACCCTATATACGTTTTTTATTTTTACCATCCGAAGACTTCATGATTTAAATCGTTCAGGTTGGTTCAGTATTTTACTCCTCGTTCCTGTGATACAAATATTCTTATTCTGCTATCTACTTTTATTTAATGGATCTCGTCAATCCAATAGCTATGGTGAACCAAGAACAACACCGACTTGGGAAAAAGTGATTGCTCTGCTCTCAATCATTTGTATTCCATTACTCGTCATATTCTGTGTTTATATTTTGCATATATCACCTCCAAATCAGCCAATCATTGAATTTGAAGGCTCTCAGAGTGTTGTCTCACAGCATCGCTAGTCTTTAAGCGACAATACACCTTCCAAAGCTCTACTTCGTGCATCGTTATTATGTAAAACCGAAAGATACAAACTTAGTGGCAGCAACCTGTGATTATTGCTTAGAGTTTTGTACAGCGATTCATAAAGAAAACCTATTTTCCATCCTAAGAAAAGTCATACAGCAGGTTTACAGTTGCTAAAAAACTTTGTGGAATGGGATATTTAAAGTTAAAAGTGATTCTGATTTAATATAATCAGAATCATTAAATTATTTCAGACCTTTAACAAAGTTATAAGATAATGTTTTTTCAACATATAAAGTTGCATATGCAATAATCGTATAAACTACCAACATCAAAATTAAGAAAACATCAACTGCTAAGACATTAATTTCAGTAAATAATTTAATATATCCAAATCCTAACATCAGAATAGCGTTAATTAATAAAATTAAAGAACTAGCTCCCGAAGCAATTGAACTAAAAGCCATTATTATAAAAGTTCTATAGCTATATCTTTGTAATCCTTTTTTCTCTGCAATACTCACAAGTATCATAAATATTAAAAAAGCGATCCCCATGAAAACTATTATCCATCCATTACTCGGAATATAAGCATTGATAAAGTTTAATATAGAATTAGCTTTTTCTAAGTTTAGATCACTATTTTCTATTTGTTGCATAAGTATTTCATTATCTGTTTTACTAAGCACATCACTTTTTTTATTTAAAAATCCATCAATTAATCCCCCCAATTTCGAAGAAATAAAAATTAGAAAGAATAGGGTGTATAAAAGATATGTAAACATATAACATAAAAATTCTTTTACTCTCATTAATACAGGCATTTAACTTTATCCACTTTTATTATTTTCATCATTACTCTGTCTGTACAAAACCACCTTCCAATGGCTCAACCGTAATTTTAATATCTGCTTTTAAATTTAAAGCGGCATAACGATCTTTAATTTCTCCCATCAACTGCTCCATCGTCGCTTGGCTTAAATCCACCTCAGATGCCACATAAGCTTTATTGACCAAATCCGCTTGGTCTTGTTGTGTTTGTTGTTTTGATTCACTATTCCAACGCTCGGTCATACCCACCAAACGGGCTAATTCAATTAAGCTTTGTGCACTCGATGGCGTTGAATTTTGCAACCACTTGGTCATTGTGCCTTTCGACGTTTCTAGAATATTGACGACATCACTGGCTTTAATATTTTTATCCTGAATCAGTTGTTTTAAGCGTTTTGCACCCTCAATCAAAAGATCATCATCTTTATCAGCCATTACAACTATTCCTTTATTTTCATCCCACAAAATTACCATCTTTTCACCAAAGTTTGTTATAACAATATGGTTAAATTTTTCTGTGCTTTTATATGAGCTTTTATCTCAATTCAAACACAGTATTTAGATTGTAGATATGAGATCTGCATGAAAGTTTAGGGAAAAATTTGTGAACGACCAAGCTCAACATCTGCCAAGTAAAGAACAAATTCTGACTTTCCCACGCTTTCAAAATTTAGCTTTAGACAAAATCATAGTGATTAACCAATTAAAACAATGCCAAACCATCGAGACTGAGCTAAAAACAGCTGCACTACTCGGTTTTGATACGGAATCCAAACCAACATTTAACAAAGGTGAAGTTCAAACTGGCCCACACTTAATCCAATTGGCAACGGCTGAAAAAGCATACCTCTTTCAGGTTTCACCTGATATTTTAGATTTTTTAAAACCCATTTTCGAAAATCCCGATCAAATCAAAGTTGGATTCGGTTTAAAAAATGATGCACATTTATTTCGTAAAAAAGGCATTGAACTGAACAGTGTAATTGAACTTTCAAAATGCTTTGGCAGTTTTGGACTCAATAATCCTGTAGGGATTAAAAATGCCATCGCGCTGTTATTTCAAATGAATTTTCCTAAAAGTAAATCGGTAAGTACCTCAAATTGGGCACGTAAAAGCTTGACCATTCCACAAATCGAATATGCGGCTGCCGATGCTTATGCACCTGTACTGATTTTTGAAGAATTACTCCGTTTAGGGCTAATTCCACACGATATTCCCAATACATCGCTTAAATTAAGAATTCGTCCCAATAAAAGCTAAAACTATCACTTAGAAATTGATCAATATTTTGCTAAGATTGCACCCAATAAATTTTGATGAGATTAGGCAAGGAGCGAAAGCATGCTGATCATCCCTGCAATTGACCTGAAAGATGGCAAATGTGTCCGTTTAAAACAAGGTCGTATGGAAGACGATACCGTATTTTCTGATGATCCTGTGGCAACTGCACAGCATTGGGTAAATGAAGGCGCTCGTCGTTTGCATTTGGTTGATTTAAATGGTGCTTTCGCAGGTACGCCAATCCATAAGCCTGTGGTTGAAGCGATTGCCAAAGCACAACCAGATCTACCAATTCAAATCGGTGGTGGTATTCGTTCACTTGAAACAATTGAACATTACTTAGATGCTGGTGTGTCTTTTGTCATTATTGGCACAAAAGCGGTTAAAGAACCTGAATTTGTTGAAGAAGCGTGTAAGAAATTTGCAGGTCATATCATTGTTGGCATCGATGCGATCAATGGCATGGTAGCAACCGATGGTTGGGCAAATGTGACTGACGTTAAAGCAACTGATTTAGCTAAACGCTTTGCTGATGCAGGTGTTTCAAGCATCGTTTATACCGACATCGCGCGTGATGGCATGATGCAAGGTGTGAATATTGAGCAAACTGTGCATCTTGCTGAATACTCAGGTCTTCCAGTGATTGCTTCAGGTGGTGTAACCAATTTAGATGATGTGCGTAACTTAAAAGGCAAACATGGCATTTTAGGTGCAATCACAGGTCGTGCAATTTATGAAGGCACATTAAATCTTCGTGAAGCGCAATTATTATTGGATGAGCAAGGTCTTTAAGACTTGTAAATCTAAAAGTTAAAATAGAAAGAGAACTTGATGTTCTCTTTTTTATTATCCGAAAATAAATAATGTGAGTTTAAAGCTAGATTCTTCCTAAAATTTGATACGCGAAGAAGTCCTTCGCAATTGTTTGAGGCAGGACTCAACTTAAAAGTTAATGTTTTTGCGATTATTTTTATATTATTCGGTATTTGACGAGTTCTGCGAAGGACAATGGTTTTGGTTACTTTTGCCAAAACAAAAGTAACTCGAACCTGAACAAGTTAAAAGCACTGCTTTAACGAAGCGCAAGACGCAGTGGTTAATCCTAATATACGAACAAGACCGATAAGACTCCGTCACAATGAAGCTTTCAACCAACCTTACCCTATTGAAATTATTAAAATAGCTCACAGAACTCTGGTTAATTAAACCGTGATTTCTAAACCAATGTATTTTCAAAATGTTGCATGCTAATTCTTTCTGCTAAAAATGGTTTCATGGCTAAAAACCAATGTTTAAATTCTTCAGTTTTCATAAATACATCGGTATGTGCTTCAAGACTGGTCCAATAAATTTGTAAAATATACTGTTGTTTATTTTCAATACCACGAATCAATTTGAATTTTTCACACGCATCTGCATGACGAAAAATATCAGACAATTCATAAAATTTCTTTTCAAAAGCACTTTCTTGCCCTTCGACAATATGAAATACAGCTTGCTCGATCACCATCGCTTATTTTCCTTCTCTCTGTATCCAATACAATTATAGCGGTAATGCTGTGACATTTTAATGATGTTGTTCTTGCACAAATTCAACATAAATATTCTGCTTGGCGTAAAATGCCCTCGCCTTTCATCGTTATATATTTATGTCACCAGTTTCTCAATCTATTTTAAGTGCAAAAGCACCTCAAATTGCGCTCATCCTGATTACCATCATTTGGGGTGGCAGTTTTCTAACCGTGCAATATGGTCTGAATTTTAGTAGCCCGATCATGTTTGTCGCTTTTCGATTTATGGCAGCGGCAATTGCTGTGAGCTTGATCTCTTGGAAATACTTAAAAGACTTTAATCACCAAGAATTTATCGCAGGTGCTTTAATTGGCTTGGTGATTGCGATTGGCTATGGTACACAAACAGTTGGACTACAAACGATTAGCAGTAGTGAATCTGCTTTTTTAACCGCTTTATATGTACCCTTAGTGCCTATTTTATTGTGGGGCATATTTCGACAAAAGCCTTCTATCATGACATGGCTCGGGGTTGTACTTGCCTTTATTGGGCTGGTGTTTTTAACAGGCAATGGTTTCAGCCAAATTCATTTAAATTATGGTCAAATCCTGACTTTATTGGGTTCAATTGCGATTGCACTGGAAATTATTTTGATTAGTTATTTTGCAGGTAAGGTCAACGTTCGACGTGTCACTGTTATTCAATTGGCTTTTGCCTCGCTATTCTGTTTTATCCTCACACCGTTTTTAGGTGAAACTCAATTACCCAATTTTCAATGGCAACTCATCGCGGTACTATGTGGCTTAGGCATTGCCAGTGCATGTATTCAGTTAGTGATGAACTGGGCACAACAATCCGTGGATTCGGCTCAAGCTGCAATTATCTACGCAGGTGAACCTGTATGGGCAGCACTATTTGGTAGAATTGCAGGAGAACGCTTGCCAATCATTGCGCTATTTGGAGGTTTACTGGTGGTTTTAGGTGTGATTGTCAGTGAATGGAAGCCAAAGTTTTTAAAGAAACCTAAGCGTCTAAATAATCAATCTACATAGCACATCTCTAAATCTTATTTCTTCAATGTTATACATGATTGATAATATTCAACTGTTGGCATTGGGTCATAAAATGGATGAAGTAATGCTTTCCATTGCTGATATTCCGCTGACTTACGAAAACCTTCTGTATGATCTTCAAGCGCGTTCCACACCACCATTAAAATATAGCGGTGCTCATCCTGAATATTCTTTAGCAATTGAACTTCATTAAAACCATTCGAAACACTGATAAATGCTGTCGCCTTTTGAAAAGCTTGCTCAAATGCCTGACTTTGCTCGGGCTTGATCTTTAAATGAACATGTTCAATGATCATAACAATGACTCTAGGATTTAAATAGGCAAAGCTTGATCATCATTCAAAGCAATAATGCCTCGAATCGCACGATACACAATCCATATCCACGAAATAAATAAAACAGCAACACAAAATATTGTTGCAGCAAATGCAACACCTGCAAAGGCATTGGGATTATCTAGAGTAAAAAATAAAAAGAGATAAGGTACAAATGCCAAAACAGTCCAAATGAGATACCACCAAAAGGTACGAATTTGCCATTTAAAATGACTTTCAAAAATCGTACCACGTACAGAATCCAACTTCACGTAGTTGATGATCAACGCAATCACAGCAAGAATTCCCGCTGAAAAAATTGCCACGATGTACAAGATATATAAAATCAAGGTCAGTGATTTACTATTATTGGAATTGCTATAATTGTTCATGCTCACTCCCGATTTGTTGCATGCTTTTCCACTTTAAATTTTAAATACATTTAAAGGCGAAATAAGCCATAAAATCAATAAAATATTAAAAAATATAGTACAGAAATAAATCTTTCTAAAAGGTTGTTTTTGTGTTTTATGTCGTAAACGTTGTTGCGCCAACCATGCAGCGGGCCACCCCCCTAAGAATGATAAAACATGTAGAGTATTTTCAGGGACACGTCTTTGCCCATTTTGAGCAGACTCTTTATCTTGCGCATAGAACCAATAAGTCATCACATTGATAATACTTACAAAAAGTAAAACCATACCATTTAAAAAACCACTTACCGATAGGATTGCCAAAGCCACAATGTATACAACACACAGGATCTGCATCGGTTGTAACTTACTTGTCGATTGTGCATTTGATTTTTTAGCAGGTCGCGTTGATTTGGATACAGTCTGACTGGCTTTTAAATAGGTGACTTGCTTGGCTTTGTATCGTCCCTGCCCATCAAGTTGCACTACATATTCCAATGCACAGCCCACGATTGGACGTGGACCTTTTTGCGCAAAGTCTTTGATATGCAGGAACACGCGACCTTTGGATTCATCATTGGGCTGAATAAAGCCATAACCTTTATCATCCAACCATTCCACTAAACGACCTTGATCACGCATGTTCTACCCTACACATTGATATTATTTAAGCAACTACAAATTAAGCAGTTACAAATTTAAGTCTTTCAACCAGCATATTACGCATTTCTAAAGGATTTTTCTGCAAAATATCATCACCAGTGCGTCCTTCAGCAGCATTCATCTGTGCCACTTGCAAACGCATCATCCAGAAACGTCCCGCTGCCATTGCCAAATACAATTCCAAGCACGCTTTTTCATCTGCGGTTAATGGGCGAATCGAAGTATACGCATTTAAAAAAGCCATCGCTTTTTCTTCATTCAAAGTCACTTCCGGATATTCAGTACAGAAGTCATTTAAGGTAATCGCAATATCAAACAATAACTCATCACGATTCAACTCATAAAAATCTAAGATCCCTTTGAGCTGATTCCCCTCAAACAAAGTATTGTCACGGAATAAATCTGAATGAATAAAACCCTTTGGACGATCTGGATACATCATGGTTAAAGCTTCATAGAGTCCCAACAAATTGTTTAATAATGCAGTATCCGCAACATCTAAAGTCGGTTTAATTTGTCGAGCAACGTTATACCAATAGGCATGATCACGTGCAGATTTTCGTTGTAGTGGAAAGTCTTGTAAAGCAATGTGCATTTTGGCTTGGGCAATGGCGATCTGCTCTACTTGCTCAACGGTCGATGGCATCGGGTGTTTACCTGACATGCGTGGGGCAATTTGAGCAGGCTTGTCTTTTAAAATTTGAATATATTGACCATCACATTTGAGTGGAACAGGAACTGGTAAACCTTGCTCACCTAGACGTTCCAATACAGGAATAATTTCTCCTGCACCTTGCGCATCCATATTTTCAAACAGTGTCAAAACAAACTGTGTCCCATCCGCACAGACCAAAAAATAGTTGGTATTTTGAATACCGCCTTGAATCGGATTCAGCTCAATCACCTCCAATCCATAAGGTGCTGCGAAAGCTTGAACTTCCTGTAAACTCAAAGTGGTATAAACCGACATACAAAACCTGCGAAAAAACTTACATAAGTTTGATAGAATACCCTCTCTCAGGTTTTAGGTGTAGCACCTAGATCGCTCAGATTGATAATCGGCTGTTATTTTTGGAAAAAATTATGCTTGCTAAACGTATTATTCCTTGCCTAGACGTTGATAATGGTCGTGTGGTGAAAGGTGTTCAATTCCTTGATATTCGTGATGCAGGCGATCCTGTTGAAGTTGCACGTCGCTACAATGAGCAAGGTGCTGACGAAATTACCTTTTTAGACATTACTGCGACATCAAATGGTCGTGATACCACCTATCGCACAGTTGAGCGCATGGCAGAAAGCGTATTTGTTCCATTAACTGTCGGTGGCGGTGTACGTAAAGTTGAAGATATTCGCATGTTGCTTAATGCAGGCGCAGATAAAGTCAGCATCAACTCAGCAGCCGTATTTAATCCTGAATTTGTGCAAGAAGCTTCACAACGCTTTGGCGCACAATGTATTGTGGTTGCAATTGATGCGAAAAAAACAGGCGAGAATAAGTGGGAAATTTTCACCCACGGCGGTCGTAAACCAACAGGCATTGATGCGATTGAATGGGCTGTGAAAATGGCTGACTTCGGTGCTGGTGAGTTACTTGTCACGTCAATGGATGCTGATGGAACTAAAGCAGGCTATGACATTGGTTTAATGCGTCAAATCAATGATCGTGTGACCATCCCAACGATTGCATCAGGTGGTGTCGGCAATTTACAACATTTAGCAGATGGTATTTTACAAGGTGGGGCAGATGCAGTATTGGCTGCTTCTATTTTCCACTTTGGTCAATATACCATTCCTGAAGCGAAAAAATATTTAGCAGAACAAGGCATTGAAATGCGCTTATAAGTTGTTCTCGATCAAAATAGATACTAAAGAGTGTTTTATGACACTCTTTTTTATTGGATAAGTTAAATACAGTTTCTATTGAATAACGCTTTCAACTAAATATCTCAAAAACATCATTGAAGTTATTTTCAAATAACTTCTTACAATTAAATTCAAAGGAAAATTTATATTAAAAACATAAAAATAGTGACAAATATCACAACAATAAAACATAAAACCAAATAGATAGCATAATTTCCTTAAAAAATACTCACAGAAAAAGTGTTTCTACTTTTTTAATTGATCATCATCAAAAATCACTATTATCAGGTATTTTAAATTTCATTTAATTAAATTAGTCTTCAATAAATGCTTTATGGTCAATAGAGTAAAAACAAATGGATTTAATAAAAATAATACGGAGGCTTAGAAGCTCAGTGATAGAACATTTCCATCGCCCAGAGCGAGCTCATGTCTTCAATCTATCTGAATCCATGCATATTTACCATCGTGCTACAGGCTATGAGCATTTAGCACTCAACCGACTTTATGAAATTAATTTTGATTCAAAATTTAATGATCAGATCCATAAATGTCAACGTAATGCCATTTGGTATTTTTTACATGCTGCCTTAAAAGGCTATAGCACTGCACAATATAAACTCGGCATGCTTTATTTACAGGGACAGCTCGGTTTAGATGCAAATAAAGCCACTGCACAAAAATGGTTATTATTGGCAGCCAATCAAGGGCACGTAGATGCTCAAAACCAACTAGAACGTCTTTATCAGCAATAAAAAAAACCAGCTCGTAAGCTGGTTTTTATTTAGATGTAATTAAACACCAATTTTGCGGTATTTTTGACGCTTCGTAACAAGGTCATCACCATCACGTTTTTGACGGTATGCTTCAAATTCAGCATAGTTACCCGTAAAGAATTCTGGTGTTTCACCTTCAAATGACAAGATGTGCGTTGCAATACGGTCAAGGAACCAACGGTCATGCGAGATCACCATCACAGTACCTGGGAATACAAGAATTGCATCCTCAAGTGCACGTAAAGTTTCGATATCCAAGTCGTTCGATGGCTCATCCAGTAAGATCACGTTCGCGCCCATTTGCAGGATTTTCGCAAGTTGTAAACGGTTACGCTCACCACCAGACAATTGACCTACACGCTTTTGTTGATCTTGACCTTTAAAGTTAAAGCGACCGATATAGGCACGTGATGCAATTTCGTATTCGCCAATCTTTAAGATATCTAAACCGCCAGAAACTTCTTCCCAAACTGTTTTGTTGTTATCCAAAGTGTCACGGATCTGACCGACATAAGCGACTTTAACCGACTCACCAAGCACTACAGTACCTGTATCTGGTTGTTGTTCGCCCGTCATCATACGGAATAGTGTCGTTTTACCTGCACCGTTCTCACCGACAATACCGACAATCGCAGCAGGTGGTACAACAAATGATAAATCTTTATAAAGCGTACGATCACCAAACGATTTGCTGATGCCTTCAACTTCTACAACCTTGTTCCCTAGACGTGGACCAGGTGGAATGTAGATTTCAGACGTTTCATTACGCTGTTGGAATTCACGTGAGTTAAGCTCTTCAAAACGCTCCATACGCGCTTTGTTTTTCTTTTGCTGACCTTTCGCATTTGAACGAACCCATTCAAGTTCTTTTTTCAATGCTTTAGCAAAAGATTCTTCTTGCTTATTCTCTTGTTCTAAACGAGCATTTTTCTGCTCTAACCAAGAAGAATAGTTACCTTGATATGGAATACCCATACCACGGTCAAGCTCAAGAATCCATTCCGCCACGTTATCCAAGAAATAACGGTCATGCGTAATCGCAACGATTGTACCTGGGAAGTCTTTCAAGAAGCGCTCTAACCAAGATACAGATGATGCATCTAAATGGTTCGTTGGTTCGTCAAGAAGCAACATGTCTGGTTTAGACAATAATAAACGGCACAGTGCTACACGACGACGCTCACCACCAGATAGCTTAGAAACATCAGCATCCCAAGCAGGTAAATTCAACGCAGCAGCAGCTTGATCCATTTGGTTGACAATATTATGTGCATCCCAAGCATGGATAATTGCTTCTAACTTCTCTTGTTCTTTTGCAAGCGCGTCAAAGTCAGCATCTTCTGCTGCATATTCAGCAAATACTTCGTCAAGGCGTGCCAAAGCATCCAATGGTTCACGTAAACCATCTTCAACGTTACCACGAACGTCTTTTGTTTCATCTAGAGGAGGTTCTTGCTCTAGATAACCGATTTTAATACCGGGTTGCGCACGCGCTTCACCAGAGAAATCTTTATCTACGCCAGCCATAATACGGAGTAAGGTCGATTTACCTGCACCGTTTAAACCAAGCACACCAATTTTCGCACCTGGAAAGAATGATAAAGAGATGTCTTTTAAGATTTCGCGCTTCGGCGGAACCATTTTCGACACACGGTTCATCGTGTAAATATATTGGGCCACGTAGGACTCCTCTATAAAGAATAAAAGTCCGCAAAATGCGAACAACAAATAAATAGCTAAATGGTACTAATTATACGCTGAAATGAGATACATTTGTTTAGAATCATCCAATTTGTATGAGTTATTTTTACGCGTCTTTATTAAACACAGGTTAATTGGATTTTTTGATCATCGCACATTCATTATTTCGTTATTTAAACTGTTTTTTGCATATCTTACAGCACTTTAATCTATTCAAATTGATTCCATCACATAAAATCACAATAACAACTGTTGTTATTCTCAGACACATTTAACCTGTAAACACTGATAAATAAACGCTTTTCACTATTCAGTGAATTAAAACCATCTATATGAAATTTTTAGATAAATATTAATTATTTTTGCGCTTTATTTCATATTCATAAATGCTAAACTGATTTTAAATTTAACTCACGAAGATGACGTAACTATGACGTATAAGGATGAAACGCTCGCCATTCATGCAGGTTATTCGCCTGAAGCCACCACCAAAGCTGTGGCTGTGCCGATTTACCAAACCACCTCTTATGCTTTTGATGATACCCAACATGGTGCAGACCTGTTTGACCTCAAAGTTCAGGGCAATATCTATACCCGTATCATGAACCCAACAACTGCTGTATTAGAACAGCGTTTAGCAGCGCTTGAGGGTGGCATTGGTGCATTGGCTTTAGCATCAGGCATGTCAGCAATCACCTATTCGATTCAAACCATTGCTGAAGCGGGTGACAATATCGTTTCTGTTTCTACTCTGTATGGTGGCACATATAACTTATTTGCCCACACTTTACCGAAGCAAGGTATTGAAGTGCGTTTCTTTGATTATCAGCAACCTGAAAGCTTACGTGATCTGATTGATGATAAAACCAAATTGGTCTTTGTTGAGTCTATCGGTAATCCACTCGGTAATATCATTGATCTTGAAGCGATTTCAAAAATTGCTCATGAATATGGCGTACCTGTGATCGTAGACAATACCGTTGCAACCCCTGCTCTGCTTAAACCTTTCGAGCATGGTGCAGACATCGTGGTGCACTCATTGACCAAATATATTGGCGGTCATGGTAATTCGATTGGCGGTGCAATCGTGGATAGCGGTAAATTCCCTTGGGGGAAATATCCTGAACGGTTTAAAGTATTGAATACTCCTGATCCGAGCTATCACGGTGTGAATTATGTGGAAGCTTTGGGTGAAGCTGCCTATATCGCACGTGCACGCGTCGTGCCTTTGCGTAATACAGGTGCTGCGATCAGCCCACTTAGCGTGTTCTTGATTTTGCAAGGTTTAGAGACTTTGAATTTGCGTATGGAACGTCACACTGAAAATGCGCAAAAAGTGGCGGAATATTTAAAAGCCCATCCAAAAGTAAAATGGGTGAATTACGCAGGCTTAAAAGATCATCCACAACATGCTTTGGCACAAAAATATGTCAAAGGCAAACCATCAGGAATCTTATCTTTTGGCGTACAAGATGGTCGTGAAGGCGGTACACGCTTTATTGATGCCTTACAACTTTTCACTCGTCTAGTGAATATTGGTGATGCAAAAAGTTTGGCATGTCATCCTGCAACAACTACACATCGTCAGCTCAATGAAGAAGAGCTGAAATCAGCAGGTGTCAGCATTGATATGGTGCGTTTATCTGTCGGCATCGAACACATTGATGATTTGATTGCAGATTTGGAACAAGCTTTGGCTCAAGTTTAAGCAACTGATTTAAAAATGTATTTATAAATTAAAAGCCAGTTATTCTGGCTTTTAATTTTTCTAAAGATCAGCCTAAATTTCTTCTTCAAACCAATGTATCGTTGCGGTTTGCTCAACAGAAAGATCACCAAAATAAGGCGCTATACAAATTTGAAAATGAATCGCATCTTCATCAAATTCCTCTACCGAGTCTGCATCATCTTTTTCAAATAGATTACTCACTGTGACCTGATACAAACCATTGGCGAGTTCAACAAATAACTGTTGATTATCCTTACTCGGAATGCGTTCATCCACAAATTGAGCAGCCATGGTTAAGTCTGTGTAATTACTGAGATATAATTTTTGATTGCTAACTTGAATCAACTGTTTGAATTGATGCTGACCTTCTAACAGGTTTACATCCTGAATCACTTCAATATTCCAAACACCACCGCCCCATTCATTGGTTTGCCATAGGATTAAGTGCTGTTGTTGAATTTGTTTTTTGAAATGCTCAATCAATTGCTCAAATTGCCAATCCTCATCTACAAAAGTTTGGTATCGCTCATTATTTACAATAGCAAAAAAGCCATCTTCATCTGAAATCGTCAATTTCATAAAATAAAACACCCTATATATTTTGTTATTGCTTATTGATTCATATCAATTTTATGTATTATTTTTATCATAATCATAGCGATGTGGTCGCATTTTCTACAGACTTATTATAGAAACGCTACACAATACTTAAAGTTTATTACTTACTGTAAAATTTAAATCAATCATAAAAAAAGACCTAAATTTAGGTCTTTTTCAATATTCTATATGCTGCTAGATTCAATATGCTGAAAACTTATTTACTTTGAACTTTTTGTTCAATTTCTTCAACACTGGTATGACGTACATCAAAACCTTTCGCCATATAAATCACTTGTTCAGAAATATTACGTGCATGATCGCCAATACGCTCTAAAGAACGTAATACCCACATCACATTGATGACACGGCTAATATGGCGAGGATCTTCGATCATATAAGTCATCAAAGTACGTGTTGCCGACTGATACTCACGATCAATATCCGCATCGGCTAAAAGTACTTTCAGCGCTTGTTCCGCATCTACACGTGCAAACGCATCCAAAGCATCATGAATCATCACACGCACTTGGTTACCGATATGACGTGTTTCCATATAGCCACGTGGTGACTCACCTTCTTCACATAAGGTTTGCGCGATACGGGCAATTTTCGCAGCCTCATCACCAATACGCTCTAAATCGGTATTGGCTTTACTCATGGCAATCACCATACGTAAATCAATTGCGGCAGGATGACGACGTGCAAGAATCAGCGTTAAAGCTTCGTCAATTTCACGTTCATAGCGATTGACTGTATTGTCTTGAAATTGTACATCAATCGCTAAGTTCGCATTGGTATCTAATAAAGCATGTACAGCATTTGCCACTTGTTGCTCGACCAAGCCACCCATGGTCATAAATTTGGTATTCACATCCTGCAAATCTTCATTGAATTGAGAAGAAATGTGATGATTTAATACAGGATTACTTGGGCTCAAAGCAGATACTCCACAGACTACAACGCATTTTTTATTAGGCTTACTATTAAACCATATCAATTATGAATCTTTTATGACAATGGGTTTTCTTTTAGATGAATTTTAAATTCACTTTAGATAAAACCAAATCAATCCAGTCGTTCCAAAACAGTGTTGATTTTAGTTTTAAGCATTCTTCCATCTCAAAGTGCTTAGTTAAAATCTGTTGTTATACACTTTGTTCTGGAAATCTGTATTGAACCAATATATTGATCAAATTTCTTTAAAAAAATACGACTTTTCGCTAAAACCGTAACGATTCATTATCAGAAAACTACAAAACATTTCATTCATTTAGAATCTTTTCAGCGACAATACTCTCGTTCTCCACTCGGTTTTTGTTAATGCCTGATAGATGAAATTTCCACGCGATATTACCCGTTTTTTGCTCTGTAGCTTACTCATTGTATTGAGTGGGATTGTAGTTGTCGCGTGTCAAAAACCTGCTGCGGATATTGTACATGAATCCAAAAAACCTCAAGCTGAAACAAAGCCTATTCCCGATTTAACCCAAATTTGCCAAAACTTAAAAAAGGAAATGCTTGCGATTAATGCACAAAGAACAACTTTGGCGATTGAGCAAGTCAATCAAGATATACGTATGTGCTTACCGCTCATGAAGCCTACTGAGCAAAAGGAGTTAATGGCTTTATCAAAAAAAATGTATCAACAATTTTTGCACATTGAGCGCAGTTCCGAACAACAGCAAGCATTTGAAAATTATGTTTTAGATCAAACGACCTATCCAACCATTCAACAAAGTCAATTTGAGCAACTGCATGTTCGAGATCAATATTTATTACGTCATAAAGGTCAGGCATATATTGAATTGATTGAGCAAGCAGATAATAAAATTGTCTATCGTCGTAGCCCTCAATATTTGGCAAAAGTTTTTGCGCCCTATTTGTCTAGTTCAGATAAACTTTTTATTGAAAGTCTAGCGGATCAAAACACCCAACCATTGTTTAAAAATAATAAATTAAATATTGATGCGATCGAAATTGCCAAACGTGCTCAATTTTGGCAGAACTATGTACAAAACTCCCCAGACAGCACTTACATAAGAGATGCTGTATTTTTAAGAAATACCTATAGTAGTCTATTATTTTTAGGTTCAGAAGCATCTCCGATTGCCATTAATTTTGAATCACCTGCAGATATTGATGTGGCAAATTGGTCTGTGATTGAACAGCTTGCTAAAAATGAAGATGGAGAACTTTCTAAACAAGCTAAAAAATTTGTTCAATTCGTCAATATGAGTGCTGAACAGAGGCTAGAAAAAATTCAACTGAGTACAAAAGAACAAAATAAACTTGCTGACCATCCTCAAGGTTTAGCTTTATCTCAAATCAATCAGTATTTAAATTTAACGCCGATCAATCTAAAACAAACCAAGAAAGATTGTTTTAGTGACGCTGTTTGTACTTAGGCTTGTTTTGACGTTTTATTTTTATTAGGCTTAACGCCAAATTAAACTGATAACAAAAGCAATTTTATGAATCTATTTCAAAACACACTGGCGGTGACGGCTATTTTCAGTTGTCTGACTTTGAGTGCTTGTCATCAAAAAAACAACTCCACAGAACAACAATCTAAATCACAAGAAAAAACTCAGCCCACACCGACCAAAGCACTGAATTGTTTTTCCGATACCAAAGATATTTTATCCAAAATTGACCAAAAAAGCTCGATTCAACAACTGACTGCTGCCAATACTGCCCTCAAAAAATGTGTCCCTGAATTGAATCATGCACAAATTTATCAGTTAATTGATCATTCTCATTTGATGTATCAACGCTTTTTAACCACCACTTCAGGTGATGAGGCAATGCAGGGCTTAAACGCCTATGGTTATGCAAAAGATTATCCTAAAAATGCGCAAGATTTAGGGCAAGGCGATGCTGCAACCATCAAAAAAACTTTGCCACAACGCGATCAATATTTAATGGACCAAGTCGGAAAACAATACATCCAATTTTTAGATATTGGTGAGGGCTATTTTGAGCTGAAACAGCATCCGCAATATGCAGTAGATATGTTCACAGCGTATTTACCTAAAGATGAAGCTGTGTTTATACAACGCATGGCAAAAGACAATGCAAATATTTTATATTCAGATTCAGCGATTGCGATTTCAGGTCAAGCGCTTGCTGAACGTGCATTATTTTGGGAAAACTATATTAAGCAGTATCCAAAGAGTAAGTACCGTAAAGATGCAGAATTATTATTCAATGAATACAAATATCTCATCTTTATCGGTTCGGAAAATTCACCAGCATTTAGCTTCTACAACCATCGCTTTACCATTCAACCAGACACCCAACAAGCACTGGATTGGCTCGAGACACAACCTGATACACAACTTGTTCTCAGTGCACAATTTTATCGTGAAGCATTAGCAGAACCTGCACCAAAGTTAAATGATGAACAAGACTCCTTTAATTTTATCAAACAATACATGAGCTTAGAATCTCGCAATGATCAACGTGATTGTCATCATCACGTTTTATGTGAAGACATCTCTTACTAATCCATTTACTACCCCATTGAATAGAGATGTTTTTATCGACATCTCATGATAGTATCGTGACATCGCTTGACGGAGCGCGAGTATTTCCTCGCTGAGATCATCTAATGAAGATGAGTACCGTTGAACCTGATCAGGTTAAAACCTGCGTAGGAATCAAGCCAGTCTAAAAACAGAACGCTCCATATTTAGCTATTTTTGTAGAAATACCTTTTATTCACTCCATAAAACTGTGAATAAATGCCAGATAATAGACTAAATCGCCATCGTTTTTGGTCGTGCTTGATTCGTTGATGTCATTCATAAGGATCATTGCAATGAACCAATTAACGAATCTATCCCCTGTTGATCAACTCGCTCAACACGAACAAGAAGCTAAAGATCTCACTCGAATTTTACCCGCATCTAAAAAAGTCTATATCCAAGGTTCACGCCCAGATATTCAAGTGCCGATGCGTGAAATTGAACTCACAGACACCCCGACAGGCTTAGGCGGTGAAAAAAATCCACCAATCATGGTCTATGATACTTCTGGCGTGTATACCGATCCGAATGTAGAAATTGATCTGAATAAAGGTTTACCGAATGTCCGTGAGACATGGATTGCGGAACGTGAAGATACTGAACGCTTAGACACACTCACTTCTGCTTTTGGTCAAGAACGTTTAAAAGATATTCGTACTGCTGAAATTCGTTTCGCCCACATTCAAAAACCACGTCGTGCCAAAACAGGCAAAAACGTCTCGCAAATGCATTATGCCAAACAAGGCATCATTACCCCTGAAATGGAATACATCGCGATTCGTGAAAACCAACGCCAGCGTGAAGGCGTCGATATGCGTCAACATGCAGGACAGAATTTTGGCGCACGCAATCTAATGGAAATCACGCCTGAATTTGTCCGTAAAGAAGTGGCTGAAGGTCGTGCCATTATCCCTGCCAACATTAACCATCCTGAATGCGAACCGATGATTATTGGGCGTAACTTCCTAGTAAAAATCAATGCCAATATCGGCAACTCTGCACTCGGCTCTTCGATTGATGAAGAAGTATCGAAAATGACGTGGGCAACCCGTTGGGGCGCAGATACGATCATGGATTTGTCGACAGGTAAAAATATCCATGAAACCCGTGAATGGATTATCCGTAACTCACCAGTGCCAATTGGTACTGTTCCGATTTACCAAGCTTTAGAAAAAGTCGATGGTGTCGCAGAAGATTTAACATGGGAAATTTTCAAAGACACGTTGATCGAACAAGCTGAACAAGGCGTGGATTATTTTACCATTCATGCAGGCGTGTTATTGCGTTATGTGCCGATGACCGCCAACCGTTTAACAGGGATTGTGTCGCGTGGCGGTTCAATCATGGCGCAGTGGTGTTTAGCTCATCACGAAGAAAACTTCCTGTATACCCATTTCGATGAAATCTGTGAAATCATGAAAGCCTATGATGTGTCTTTCAGTCTGGGGGATGGTTTACGTCCAGGCTGTATCCAGGATGCCAATGATGAAGCTCAGTTCTCTGAACTGCGTACTTTAGGTGAATTAACCCATCGTGCGTGGGAACATGATGTACAGGTGATGATCGAAGGACCGGGACATGTGCCAATGCACATGGTCAAAGAAAATATGGACCTGCAACTGGAAGTCTGTCAGGAAGCACCATTCTACACACTTGGCCCTCTCACCACAGATATTGCACCAGGTTATGACCATATTACCTCTGCAATTGGTGCAGCGATGATCGGTTGGTACGGTACAGCCATGCTTTGCTATGTCACACCAAAAGAGCATCTGGGCTTACCGAATAAAAAAGACGTGAAAGACGGCATTATCACCTATAAAATTGCAGCACATGCGGCAGATCTTGCTAAAGGTCATCCAGGTGCGCAAGTGCGTGATAATGCCCTGTCCAAAGCACGTTTTGAGTTCCGTTGGGAAGATCAATTCAATCTGAGTTTAGATCCAGACACTGCACGCTCAATGCATGATGAAACCATGCCCAAAGAAGCGCACAAGTCAGCGCACTTCTGTTCAATGTGTGGTCCTAAGTTCTGTTCTATGAAAATCACTCAGAATGTGCGAGATTATGCACAAAATCAACAGAATGCAGGACATTCTATAAATGCTGAATCCGTTATAGAAGATGGTCTCAAAACCATGAAAACCGTTTATCAGGAACATGGGCAAAAGTTGTACCATAAAGTGTAAAGACTAAAAAAACTATTGCCTTTCAATATTTCTCAGTTAGGATGAAATGAATATGTTTCATCTTAACTACTTCATATGAGCATTATTCAGCAAGCAACCTACACCCATCACGATGTAGACATTCAATCCCGAGAACATGTTTTTAAAGGCTTTGTTCAGGTTGAAAAAGTGAGCTTGCGACATCGACTATTTAATCAAACAGAATATACACCTGTCATCCATCGTGAGTTGATTCGTCGCAAAGAAGCTGCTGGCGTGTTAATTTACAATGATCAACAACAAAAGTTTGCATTGATTGAACAATTCCGTGTCGGTGCAATGAACGACTCTATTTCACCTTGGCAACTTGAAATTATTGCAGGTGTTTTAGATGGGGATGAATCGCCAGAGACCTGTATTCGTCGAGAAAGCCTCGAGGAATCAGGATGTGAATTAGATCATGTTGAACTGTTATTTAGCTTTTATCCATCTGCAGGAGCATGTGATGAAATTTTCCATCTTTATGTCGCTCAAGCAGAACTGCCAGAAGAAGGTGGAATCTTTGGCATGCCAGATGAAGGTGAAAACATCAAACTACATATTATTCACTATATTGATTTAAATTTATTATTACAAAGTGACCGTTTACGAAATGCACCTGTGATCATGGCTTTACAATGGTTAAAGCAACATTTGCATACTGTAGAGAATGTCTAGGGGAAAGACATGAACGCAGAGAAATTACAACTGACCGAATTTCATAAAGATAGAGTGATTATCCAAATTACGGATACACACCTCATGGATCGACCTGAAGCTGAATTTGTCGGGATTAATCCTGAGGAAAACTTTCATGCTGTTATGGACGATATCAAACAACAATATCCTCATATTGATGCGATTGTACATACAGGCGATCTTGCGCAGGCAGCTTTTCCTGAAACCTATGACCGTTACATCAATTATATGAAAGCATTTGGTGTCGATTTTTATCATATTCCGGGCAATCACGATAACTTGCGTTTTTTCCCTTTTCATACACCAGAACCTAGCCCTGCCGTAGTCAGTATTGGACAATGGCGCATCATTTTACTCAATAGTGCGGTGAGTGGGCAGACGGATGGCCGTATTCAAAATGAGCAATTGCTTGAATTGAAAAAAATCTTAGCACAATTACAAGATTGTTTTGTCATCATCGCTTGCCATCACAATCCTTTTGAAATGAGGTCAAAATGGTTAGATCAGCATAAATTAAAAAATGCCGATGAACTCAAAGCCGTGCTTGAACCATTTCAAAATATCAAGGCATTGATTCATGGTCATGTCCATCAAGAATCCTTCAATGAGTGGAATGGGATTCCCTTTATTTCAACACCTGCAACATGTGTGCAATTTAAGCCTTTGAGCCAAGAATTTGCATTTGACCAAATTGCTCCTGGTTACCGTTGCTTACATTTAAAAGCTTCTGGTGAATTTGAGACAGTTGTGCACCGTTTAAAAAATTTTAAAGTTACAATTAATGAAGAAATTTCAGGTTACTAGCTTTTCATTTTGTTTTTTTTCCATTAAGTTATTCGTCCGATAAGATATGCAGAAAGTCGAATTAGGGGCTAGGTGACTTTCATCTTTGTAAAAAAATCTATATGATGACGCCCCCAATAGATCCGTTCTATTGGTAGTGATAAAAAAACTTGCATATCACCATATTTTTTGCGTATAGATAGTACGTATATGATGAGGAATGCCCTTTATGGCGAATGACAACCAAAATCAAGTATTGGACGAACAAGTTGATCTTGTAGATGACAAGTCTGCAAAACGTACGCGTAAAACCAAGCCAAAGACAACTGAAGGTGGATCTACAGCAAGTCTATTTGGCATCGAGCCTTATCAGCCTAAGAAAAATGAAGAATACATGTCTGAGGGGCAACTCGAGCATTTCCGCAAAATCTTATTGGCGTGGAAAGCAGAATTGATGTCTGAAGTAGACCGTACTCTAAACACCATGCAAGACGAATCTTCATCTTTGCCTGATGTAAATGACCGCGCGACACAAGAAGAAGAATTTGCAATCGAACTGCGCACCCGTGACCGTGAACGTAAACTCATTCGTAAAATTGAGCAATCAATTGAAACGATTAAAAATGATGATTACGGTTTCTGTGAAACGTGTGGTATCGAAATCGGTTTACGCCGCTTAGAAGCGCGTCCAACTGCAACTTTATGTATCGACTGTAAAACACTTGCAGAGATCAAAGAGAAGCAAAATAACGGTTAATTGTGACTGTTAATGATATCTCAGCCAAGCACAGCTTGGCTCTTGCGCAGCGGCAAAGCGATGCTTTGCTTAATCGCTGCTCATATAAGGGACGGTTCGCTCCATCGCCAACCGGCCCTTTGCATTTTGGATCACTAATCACTGCGGTTGCTAGCTATTGCGATGCCAAAGCACACAACGGTCAATGGATCGTTCGTATCGAAGACACCGATATTCCTCGAATCTATCCCAATAGTGAACAACACATTCTGCAATGCTTAGAAGCATTTGAATTTGAATCTGATGTTGAAATCATTTATCAACGTCAACGCTTAGACATCTACGAATCGGTTATTGAACAACTCCAACACAAAAATTTAGTCTATGCATGTGAATGCACCCGAAAAATGCTCGGTTCAAATCATATTTATGCAGGGACTTGTCGAGAGAAACATTTAGATTTTCAAGACCAAGCTATTCGTGTCAAAGTCGATGATCAATTGATTTGTTTTGAAGATCGCTTACAAGGTCAACATTGTTCTAATCTTCAACATGACTTAGGTGATTTCGTTTTAAAACGACGTGATGGCATTATCAACTATCAACTGGCTGTAGTTGTCGATGATTACCTGCAAGGCATGACCCATGTAGTACGTGGTGCAGACTTACTGGATAATACTGAACGACAAATATGGCTTGGACAATGTCTGAGCTATCCTCCACTGGAATATATGCATTTACCACTCGCCATGAATGACCAAGGGCAAAAACTATCAAAACAGAACCTTGCTCAAGCCATTGATCCTCAACATGCCCCAGAATTGCTTTTACAAGCGATCACAGCGCTTGGGCAAGCACCTGTTGATCTTGATCAACCAAATCAAATGCTTGCTCAAGCAAGCGCACAATGGGATATTTCACGTATTCCAAAAGGGACTGAGATTCCTGCAATTTATAAATAAATTTTCCCATTAAAAAAAGCCATTTGCGAACAAATGGCTTTTACATTTTCTACGTCTAATCACTAAAAATTAGAAACTAGACTCTTCTCGTGATGGATTGGCAACTTTGGTCGATGCATCAATTTTTAAGATTAAACTAATCATCACCGCACACATAATCAAAGATGAACCGCCATAACTAATAAATGGTAAAGTCAAACCTTTGGTTGGGAGCATCCCCATATTCATTCCTGCATTCACCAAAATTTGTAGCAAGAAAATGATACTGATGCCATAAGCCAAATAGCCTGCACGTAAATATTGATGATTCAACGCACGCTGACCAATTTTAATACAGCTAATCACCATCGCAAAAGACAAAACTAAAACGGTGCTAATCCCGAAAAAGCCAAACTCCTCACCAAGAATTGCCAACATGAAGTCGGTATGCGCCTCTGGAAGATAAGACATTTTCTGAATACTATGCCCGAGTCCAACTCCAAACCATTCACCACGCCCAAATGCCATCAATGCATTGGACAACTGATAGCCTGACCCTAGAGGATCTGCCCATGGGTTTGAGAATGACATCAAACGCTCATAGCGATAAGGTTCAAATACAATTAAAAAAACAAATGCAATCAGAATCGCCCCAAAAGCAAAACCGAATTGAATCATCGGTGCGCCAGCCAAGAAGAATACACCCAGCATGGAAACTGCAATCACCACAGTAGCCCCTAAATCAGGTTCGGCAATAATTAGCCCCACCGTCAATAGCATCACCACACCCAGTCGAATCAAACCTTTAACATTATTTCGAACTTCTTCAGCACGGCGTACAACATAATCCGCAGTAAAAATCGTCATCATCACTTTGGCGACTTCGGTTGCCTGTAATGTAAAACCACCGACCCGTATCCAACGGGTAGAACCATTAACTTCGGTTCCCACCAGCAACACTGCAAGCAATAATCCTATCGTGATTAACCACAAAGGGAATGTATTATTAAACCAAATATTTAAAGATACCCGATAAGTAATCACTGCTGCGACCAGTGCAACGACGATTGAAATTGCATGACGAATCACGTAATGGAATTCATTTTCATGCATTCTTTCTGCATAAGGCATAGAGGCCGAAGCCACCATCACCGTACCAATACATAACAGCGAAATCACACAGAAAATAAGTACATTCCGTGGGGTAATTTCCGCTGGCACTTTAGGCAGCCAGCGGTCATAAACTTGATTAATTTTACTTATAGTCGTCTGAGCTAACCCAGCCATACTTACATTCCTTATGATTCTTTTTGCTCTAAAGCATTTACATATTCAACAAAGCGATGACCACGCTGAGGATAACCTGTAAACATATCAAAACTTGCACATGCGGGTGATAATAACACTACATCTTGTGCATGCGTATTTTGTTGACAAAGTTCAACTGCTTCTTGCAATGATTCTGCATGAATCAATGTCGTTGTTCCTTCAATTGCCTTTTCAATAATAGGACGATCTTCACCAATTAAAACCGCAACTTTGGCATATTTTTGTAGTGAATCACGCAAAGCCGTAAAATCTTGCCCTTTACCTTGACCACCGAGAATAATAGCAACTCTGCCACCTTGTACTTCGATCGCAGCACCAAGACCATCAATCGCAGCTAAAGTTGCCCCAATATTCGTCCCTTTGGAATCGTTATAATAACGTACACCATCAACTTCTTTGACAAACTCACAACGGTGCTCTAAACCTTTAAAAGTTTTTAAGGTTTCAAGCATTTTATCTAAAGATAAACCAATCGCCTCACCCAATGCTAAACACGCTAAGGCATTGGCAACATTATGTGTGCCTTGAATATACATCTCTGAGCTTTTCAGTAAGCGCTCACGACCACGCGCTAACCAAATCGTACCATCATCATCTTTTAAAACCCCAAATTGATTGAGATCAGGTGCATTTAAGCCAAAGCTTTGCATCGGTGTAACATCAGGTACAAGTGGACGTGTCAGTGAATCATCACGGTTAAACACCACTTTTTTTACACCTTGGAAAATACGGTGTTTGGCAGTGTGATAACCAAACATATCACCATGGCGGTCTAAATGGTCTTCACTCATATTTAAAACCACAGCCACTTCTGCATTGAGATTCGATGTGGTTTCAAGTTGGAAGCTTGAAAGTTCTAAAATATAAACATCAGGATGATCATGAGTTAAATCTAAAGCAGGACGACCTAAATTCCCACCGACAGCAACATTCACACCTGCTTCTTGTGCCATTAGACCGATTAAGGTCGTCACAGTACTTTTCGCATTTGAGCCTGTAATTGCCACAATCGGTTTATCTGTTGCACGGCGTAAAACCTGAATTTCACTAATAACAGGAATGCCTTTGGCAATCGCAGCTTGAATTTCAGGAAGTTTTGGATCTAGCCCAGGGCTGATGATAATTTCTTCAGCTTGTAATAATAATTCTTGGTCAAAATGTCCGAAACTGGTTTGCACATCAGCAGGGATTTTGTCGTGCCCTGGCGGAACTTCACGAGAGTCAGTGACTGCAACACGGTAGCCTTTTTCATGTAGAAAATTTACAGCTGAAACACCCGAAATTCCAAGTCCAGCCACAACTTTTAAACCACCACGTTGTATTAACATTTTTGCCCACCAGCATTCAGATTTTAAAACTTGCAAAATGTTAGCACTTTGGCGATTTGAAAGCTTTTTCTGTTTTCACTTTCTGGCTATTTTTTTGTGTCAGTGCGTAAAAAAACTGTCATAAAAATATGATGTCGCTCAAACGAGCTTTCAAAGACTTAAATCGAATTGAGAAAGAGTGAAAATAAATTCCCTGCACCAAAACCGACACCAAGTAATAAGGCGATCCAAATCCAACCACCCAAGACGTTATACAGCATAAATACTGGCATTTTCATATGCCCTGCACCTGCCGCAAAAGGTGCAAAAGAACGAACAAAGGGAACAAAACGTGCAACTAGAATGGTTTTACCACCATGCTTTTTAAAATAATGATTGGTCTTTTGAATATATTCAGGCTTAAACCAACGTGAATGTGCATGGAAAAATTTAAAACCTAAAACACGACCCGTATAATAATTCACCATATAGCCAAGAATGGAAGCAATGATCAGTAACACGCCCATATAATGCAAATGCACATCATCAGCAGTTGAGCACAATGCACCGATGGCGATCAGCAAACTATCCCCAGGTAGAAAAAACATAAATACGGAGCCTGTTTCTGCAAAAATAATCAGAAACAAAATGGCATAAATCCACAGCCCATAATTTTCTAAAATCGAAGGAAGTAATTGTTCTAAGTGAAGTAGAAAATCAATCAAACCCAATGCTCATTGTGAATATCGAGCCTATATTAGCTTAAAATTCGCCAATAAATATTAAAAAAGCCTAAATAAATTAGGCTTTTTCTACACGGAATACTCAGAATGAAATGAATTTATTATTTTAAAAAGCCATGCTCAGCCAAAAATTCCATGCTTAATTTTGACTCTGCTTTGGGTTCAGCTGCCTTATCACCTAGCAATAAACGCTCAATATAGCGGGCTAATACATCAACTTCTAAGTTCACCTTCGTACCAACTTTCCATGTGCCGATATTGGTACGTTCAGCGGTATGTGGAATTAAATTTAAGCTCAATACATTACCATTTAAATGGTTAATGGTCAGGCTAATCCCATCTACAGTAATTGAGCCTTTTTCCGCTAAGTATTTGGCAATCTCAGTTGGTGCGGTGACTTCAAAATAAAGCGAACGTGCATCTGAGCGAACCACAGTAATTTCACCCACTACATCGACATGACCACTGACAATATGTCCACCAAAACGCGTGGTCGGCAACATGGCTTTTTCAACATTGACAGGCTGACCCACTTTCCAACTCGCTAAAGTTGAGCGATTTAAGCTTTCACGCGATACATCAGCCGCATACCAGTTTTCACCCCAGTCGATCACGGTCAAGCAAATTCCGTTGGTTGCAATCGAATCACCCAAATGCACATCAGACATATCAAGATCAGTTTGAATACGTAGACGAACATCACCGCCTACACTTTGCAAGCTTTCAACTTTACCTAAACTTTCAACAATGCCCGTGAACATAATTTTATCCTGCCCTCAATCATTGAGGAGTTTTAGCCAATGTTTCTATTTTACTGTGTCTGATGAATCTGCCTAATTAGACAGAAGAAATATTACCACAATGCCAACTGCGTACTCACACCCGAAGTATCCACACCACCCAATTCAGCAAAATGATAAAGCTGACCAAGTAACTGTCGCAATGGCGGTCCAGACTTAGCATGAGTATCCGTAATCACAATAAACTCAAGTACACGTGCGCGTTCAGATTGACGCTGTTTGCTCACTCGATAACGTGGCACATCTTGAGTCAATAAAGTCACCTTGCCACGTTTTAAATTGGCCGCCAATAAATCTTTGGCTTCAATATTTCCATCAGTTGAATAACTAGTGAGAATATAACGTGCATTGATGGTTTCTAACAAACTCTCATAAGCCTCTTGCGCATGCTTAGAGGAGTTATATGGACTTGGGCGCTCTTTACGCCATGCACGGTCAATTCCACTCTTAAAGCCTTTGGTATCAGGTGTTGGTAAATCGACTTGATCCCATAAAGTTAAAGAATTGAGCACATGATAATTACTGCTGTACGCATGTTGATTATATGGTGGATCGAGATATGCAACATCGACTTCAAAACCACTCATTTGATTCGCCAAATGCTGTGCATCTACACACCACATTTCCGCCATCGGTGTTTTTTGTTTGGTATCACCGACTTCGCTAAAACGACTTGGGGTTAACCACAACAAAGATTCAATCCGTTCTAAAGCAGTTTGGGTCTTGCCACCCCAGCCATGATGGAAACTTTTAAATACACCGCTGGTATTACTGACAAAACTGGCTGAATAGAGCAATGGCGCAAGTAAAGCACTCATTTCTACATCATCAATTGCGCCTTGAGCTTGCCATGTTGCAATCTGTTGGCGAATCGCATCAATCCGCATGCCATTACGACGTTTAAAGAATAAACGGTCACGTGCAGGATCGTAGATTTCATCATTACGTGGGCAAAGATTATGCGTCACCCAACCTTTAACTTCGGGTAAGCGGTTTAAATAATCAATCGCTTTTTGATAACCGCCTAACTCTTTAAATGCAGGTGCATCAGTACATGCAAGAATGGCATGATTCAATGCATGGCTATAGGGTTCCCAGTCATTGGCAATTACACGATAACCATTTTGACGCGCTAGACGTGATACCACGCCACTGCCTGCAAAAAAGTCAGCGAAAATTGGCGCACGCTTCCCTTTCGGATTCAACGTCCCCGTAATTTCCAATGCTTCCAGAATCAGATGCAACAAACGGCGCTTATTTCCCAAATAAGGAACAAGCTGATGAAAAAGGTATTCATCTGTCGTACGCGCAGCATGACGACGTTTGTGATAAACCGATGTAGGTGACTCTGAATTCATACTGACTCTTGTGACGGGATAAGTCTTAAGCGAATGTCATCACCAAACTGATGTACATCTGCAAGCTTAAAACGTAATTGTTGTGCCATGCTTTCAAATTGCGCATTGAACATAGCACGTGCCGATTGACCCAATAGGGTAGGTGCAACATAACTGATCAATTCATCGACCAGTTTTTCCTGCAAAAATGCAGTAGATAATGTTGCACCTGCTTCAACCAACACATCATAAATTTGAAAATCTTTTAAAGTTCGAAGCAAATCATGTAACGACTGGACTTCTAATTGTACCACGCCTAATTCAGCCAGTTCCTGACGAAATGGTCCCATGACCATCACTGTATCAGGTTGCTTGAGAATTTGCGCTGTTAAAGGCAAACGTCCTTGACGATCTAAAATCACCCTTTTCGGCTGAACAATAGTTTCAAGATCAATCGCTTTTCCATCAACATCAAACAATGAACGGACATTGAGTAATGGATCATCTACAAGAATAGTTTCAATTCCTGTAATGACTGCCCCTGAAATTGCACGCCAATGTTGCACATCTTGACGAGATTCAGCACCTGTAATCCATTTAGATTCACCAGAAGCCATTGCAGTACGACCATCTAAACTTGATGCAACTTTTAAGCGCACATAAGGCATATTACATGCCATCGCTTTTAAAAAGCCTTTATTTTGCACTTCTGCTTCGACAGTACACACATCTGTAATAACGTGAATCCCTGCTTGGCGCAAAATTTCGATGCCTTTTCCTGCAACAAGCGGATTTGGATCTGCACATGCCACCACAACTTTAGCCAAACCTGCTTCAACCAGACCTTTGGTACATGGCGGCGTACGACCATAATGCGCACATGGCTCTAAAGTCACATAGGCGGTTGCACCACGAGCTTGTTCACCTGCTTCACGCATCGCAAACACTTCTGCATGTGAGCCACCGACAGGGGCTGTTGCACCACGTCCAACAATCACACCATCTTTAACAATGACACAACCGACAGCAGGATTAGGGCGAGTTCGATAAATTGCCTTTTCAGCCTCAGCAATGGCTTGACGCATCCAAACCTGATCCTCACTTAAGGCATCATTGTGTTTAGAATCTAGCGCATACTCAGACATATAATTCCTAATGAATATTGATCAACAATCGTAAAGGGCAATATTAACAATAATTTTTACATCAATGATCTTTACCATGATCTTGCATTTGCTCGATCTGATCACGGAACGCATTGATATCTTGGAAATCTTGATACACCGAAGCAAAACGCACATAAGCCACATGATCCAATGCAAACAATGATTTCATGACAATCTCACCAATGGTACGTGAGCGAACATCACGCTCCCCTAAACGGCGAATTTGTAATTGAATATCATTAATCACTGTTTCAATCTGCTCTTGCGTAACCGGTCTTTTCTGCAAAGCATGCATCAATGAACGACGTAATTTGGCTTCATCAAACGGTTCATTTTTACCATCAGACTTGGTCACACGAGGCATCACCACCTCATAACTTTCAAATGTGGTAAAACGCTCACCACAACTAATACATTCACGACGTCGACGAATCTGACTCCCTTCGGCAGCCAAACGCGAATCAATCACTTTACTATCTGCGGCGTTGCAAAATGGACAATGCATAGTGGTTTAATTGAGCAAAATTGATGAATTTACCTAGTGTAGCAAAAAAACTAGATTTTGTTGAGCATTTCGCAAGATATGGAAAAAAAACAGCCCTTATGGGCTGTTTCATACTATATATAGTTATTATCCTGATTTTAAATTTTCATATCCATTTGATTATTCGATGCGTTCGCCATGTTGACTCAAATCTAGCCCCATACGTTCATCATCTGATTCCACGCGGATGCCGATTACTACATCGATGATTTTAAGTAGGATGAAGGTCACTACAGCTGAGTAAGCAATCGTTGCCAATACACCTTCTACTTGTACCCATAATTGGTGGGTCATGCTTGCAGGCGCTTTGTCTCCCATGATGAATGAGCTTGCAAATACCGCTGTTAAGATTGCACCGACGATACCACCTACACCATGTAAGCCGAAAGCATCTAAAGAATCATCTGCTTTAAGGATACGTTTAAGACCTGAGATTCCCCAGAAACATACCACACCACCAATTAAGCCCATGATGAGTGCGCCACCGACAGTCACAAAACCTGCTGCTGGTGTGATCACCACTAAGCCTGCTACAGCACCTGATGCAGCACCGAGGACTGAACCTTTACCACGAACAATCTTTTCAACCACGAGCCATGCGATCGCTGCCGCTGCTGCTGCCACTTGTGTAGTCACCAATGCATAGGCTGCTGAACCATTTGCACCTAAAGCAGAACCACCATTGAAACCAAACCAACCAACCCACACAAGGCTTGCACCCAATACAGTTAAAGTTAAGTTGTGTGGCGCCATAGATTCTTTGCCTAGCCCCATACGCTTACCCAGTAAGTATGCAGCGACAAGACCTGCTACACCTGAGTTAATATGAACCACTGTACCACCTGCAAAATCAAGCGCACCATCATTCATGAGCCAACCACCACCCCATACCCAGTGCGCGATTGGTGCATACACCACAACCACCCAAATGGTAATAAAGGCAATCCAAGCGCTAAATTTCATACGATCAGCCACAGAGCCACTGATGATGGCAACGGTAATAATCGCAAAAGTCATTTGGAAAATAACAAAGAGAATTTCAGGAATCGTGCCACTGAGTGCATCTGTGGTAATCCCTGAGAGCATGATTTTATCTAAACCACCGATAAAAGCATTACCAGAGCCAAATGCAAGTGAATAACCAATCACGACCCAAACAAGACTCACAATCGCCGCAGCTGTAAAACTGTGTGCCATTGTGGAAAGAACGTTTTTCTTACGTACCATACCACCGTAGAACAAAGCCAAACCTGGAATGGTCATCAATAAAACCAGTGCTGTAGACACTAAAACCCAAGCCGTATCACCTGTATCAGCCTTAGCCTCTTCGGCAGGCGCAGATGCAGCCGCTTCTACAGGAGCCACTGTTGCAGTTGGTTCAGTCGTAACAGCTGTAGCTTCGTGTGCTGTTGCTACAACTGAAGAAGCAGGTTCAGCTACGTTTTCTTCTGCCCACGCAACTGATCCGCCAAGAAGTGCGCCAGACAGGCTGAGCGCTAATAGCATTTTTTTCATTCGTATCCCCCAACCAAATTTTTGAGTTATGTATCGATATACATAACTAGCAACCTTCGTGCCAAGTTAAACAGCGTCTGGGCCTGTTTCACCTGTACGAATACGAATCACTTGTTCTAAATTCGTTACGAAAATTTTGCCATCACCGATTTTGCCAGTACTCGCAACACGAGTAATCGACTCAATCACTGAATCCACCATGTCATCACTGATTGCGATTTCAATTTTTACTTTAGGTAAAAAATCAACCACATACTCAGCACCACGATACAGTTCAGTGTGCCCTTTTTGACGACCAAAACCTTTCACTTCGGTTACGGTAATCCCTTGAACGCCTATATCAGAAAGTGCTTCACGCACGTCATCCAATTTAAACGGTTTTACAATTGCAGTTACGAGCTTCATATTGTTTTCCTTCGGCTTATTTCACCAGTAAGGTTTTATGTTCAATTTTCATGCCAATTTCATTAACGGTTGGGGTTGTTAAATCAATTCGCATGTAATGCCTTTATAACCTATTGTATATACTCAGGTGAAGTTGCCAGCTAAAAAAACTCACAATAATCATCAATTTTTAACTTTAATTGTTTATTTCTATCGGTATCCTTTGCCGATGATCAGCTAAATTAACTTGAGTAAAAATAAAGACAGGATGTTACACTAGCCCAAGCAACTAAACCCTTTGGATTCCTCATGATTGAAACACTACTACAAGCAATTTTGGAACAAATCGACCAACCTAAGAAAGACATTGAACACAACTTACGTGCTTTATTAAATGAAGCCGTCGCAAAAATGGATATTGTGTCCAAAGATGAAATTGAGCGTCAAAAAACTGCACTAAATAATGCCAATCTTCGACTCACTGAACTTCAACAACAGGTTCAAGCTTTAGAAGAATTGATTAAGAATAAAAAATAATTCAAATTTGCACATTTTTAGTGCAAAAATCACAAATAATGATTAAAAATAAAGCAAAATGGAACAATAAGAATGTCTTTAGCCAAAATTTATACCCGAGGGCTACTCGGGTTGCATGCGCCACTCATTGAAGTTGAAGTCCATGTTAGTGCTGGTCTTCCCTCATTAACCATTGTTGGGCTTGCGGAAGCTGCTGTTCGAGAAAGTAAGGATCGTGTTCGATCTGCCATCATCAATAGCGGTTATCAATTTCCAACCAAACGCCTGACGATCAACCTTGCACCCGCAGATCTGCCTAAAGATGGTTCACGCTTAGATCTACCTATTGCACTAGGAATATTGATTGCCACAGGTCAACTGCCTGAAGGGGTGACTGATGATTTTGAATTCATTGGTGAATTGGCACTCGATGGTCATTTAAGACCTGTCACAGGAACACTCACCATTGCCATGGCATGTCAAATGGCAAAGCATCAACTGATGTTACCCAAAGAAAATGCAGATGAAGCTGCACAACTTCCTGAGTTTCAAGTGTTTGCAGCCACACATTTAAAACAAGTCTGTGATCACTTTCTCACCAATCAGAAAATTGATGCGTCGGTTTCGACAAAGAGCGCTTTCGACAATCAATATAAATTTGACTTGGCTGATGTGAAAGGTCAATTACGCCCTCGACGTGCTTTAGAAATTGCTGCGGCAGGTGGACATTCTATTTTATTTAAAGGCCCGCCTGGTACAGGAAGACCCTACTCGCCTCTCGTCTTCCAAGTATTTTACCTGCACTCAATGCACAAGAAAATTTAGAAGTTGCCAGCATTTATTCGATTGCCAATTCGCAACACCAATTTGGACAACGCCCATTTAGAGCACCTCATCACACTGCATCCGCAATCGCACTGGTCGGTGGTGGCTGTCACTTACAAAAATAAAAGCTAGTTTACAAAAATAGAAGCTAGTCAAATATATAAAAATAGACTATTAATAACTCATAATTTCTTTTTTATAATAACCTTTATTAGAGTATATTCTGATATGACCTCTATTGACTCATTTCCTGATGATGAAATCGAACGAGTTGTCTACCTATATAGTTGTTTAAAGTTAAATTCGAGTTCTGAATCTGACAATATATTAATTGAAGTTCTACTTGTTGAGCTTGATGCGGCAAACCCTAATCGTTTAAATGTATCTGAAAATTCTTACAACAAATATGATGTCACTTTTCGAGATTTGGATACAGTACAAATTGGCACAATATGGAAAGGCCAAACACGAATAGAGGGAAGAAAATTCTCTTTTAATAACTGTCTGAGAACAGTTAATTTTGAGTTTGATTTTTCCATTAACGAACCAAAGATCATTAGATTTGATGCTAAGATTCCTGATTCAGACGAATACTACTTATATAATGAAAAAATATTCATTCCTAAAAATGAATACAGTGCAAATGTGCCTTTTAGATATTACCCATTTTTAATGAGTAAATATTGTATTTTAAAATCAAATGATAATATCGAAGTACTTACAAGTTGTATTCATTCACTCCATGCTTTTTATATCCCTGCAAGAAAGGACATTAGAGGCCATATCATCAATGAAAATTACAGTATTTCACATATAGTTGATTTATTTTTAGAAAAATATGAAATTCAAAATGTTGAAAATGTTGAAAAAATATCTGTTGTACTGAAAAAAAATATGGTTAAAACCATAGGAAAAGAAGCGATCACATTTTTGGCAAATCTAGCACTAAACAAAAACACCCAAGAAAAAGTGCTAAATATACGAAATTCGTTAAATGACATAAAACTCGATAAAACTGGAAAGCCATATCCATCTAGATTTCCTAGTGTAATTCCTCCGCATTCAACAACAATGAGCTTAACTGCCGAAGGTATTTGGCTTGAAAATGGAAAACGATTTTTAATTACACACGTATCTAAAGTTTCTCCTATTGCTGATTTTCCTATAGTAGCTTATGCACCTGTAACAGAATCAGAGGAACAGATAGAAACCATTGATAAAGATAAAGTTCATAGACAAGGTCGAAACAAAAAAAAACGCAATAACACTCGTATCAACACCCAAGAAGACCCATCTCACAACAGAGGTGAAAATAAAAAACAGACTGATATTTCAGTAGATTTTACTGATTTCGATATTGAGATTATTGAAGAAGTAATTGAAACTGAATCAAATATACAATATATTGAAAGTAAAGAAAAAAATGAAAATAAAGATGAAGAATCATCAGGCAACCGTTATGGCAATAGAAAGAATAAACCTACAAAATCTGAAAATTCAGAAAAAAAACCGAATAAACTAGATGTAGATGATCTTGCTCTTATATTTAGTAGTTTAAAAAACATTGAAGCTAAAAAAGATTCTACTAAATTAACTAAAGTATCTTGCATTGATCAAAGTGGAAATCTTTCAGACACCTTTTCACTTTTACAGATAAAGCCCATCGTTAAATTCCCTATTCATAATACTTGGATTAACGATGACGTTGGAAGATTACTTTTGTTTTTAAAGTTAGAGTTAGCCGAATTTCATGATCATCTTTACCTTATTGATATTAAGAAAAATAACAAAAATAATGAAGCATTTTGTTTTTTTCTATTTATTACCAAAGAGATGCTTAATGAAAAAAATATAACCATGATTTGTGAAGCAATTGAGGGGAAAAAAGGAACAAAAAAATGGTTCGATATTTGCAAGACTAACTTCAATCAAAAAAGAGCCATGAAGCACATGCATACTGACCAAGCTGATTGGGTTGCAAGTTTTAATAAAATTTTCAAAATATTAATAAAAAAGAAAAAATTATAAATAGAGAATTAAATTTACTAAAATATGCTTCGTATTTATTGAAGAATTACGAAGCAGCTTGTTTTAAAACTTCTACTTCAAAATGATCCATTAGCTTCTTTATTACTTCTTTTTAAATAGATAACTCATATAAAGAATAGTATGAAATATATCTAAAACTTCCAACAGGTTTCTCAATCAACCAATATTAATAAAGTTATTATAAAACAATAATTTAGCTTAACAAAATCAAGTGTTTATTATTAATAATAGTTTCAGCCAAATTAAAATTACTTCCCATTTAACAGTTTTCTCCACACAATCTCCACATAACATTAGCAATTCATAAACACTGCTATTTCAAAATAGTAGCATCTAAAACTCTCTCTGAAAAACATGCAAACATGTCATCATTTAATAAGTTCAATACTTATTACAACTGTACTTTTGATCGGCTGTACACAATCCAAAGATGCTGAACAGTCCGCAGCAGAAATGCCGCCGGTGGTGGTCAGTACCATCACTGTATTACCGCAATCTATGAATGTAATTGAAAATCTTCCCGGCCGTGTTACAGCTTACCGGATTGCTGAAATTCGTCCGCAAGTAGGTGGAATTGTTGATAAAGTGCTTTTTAAACAAGGCTCTTATGTGCAAGCAGGTCAACCACTTTTTAAATTAAATTCTGAAATCTTTCAGGCAGATGTAAAAAGCAATCAAGCTACTTTAAACCGTGCACAAGCTGAGGTGACACGTTTGCAGGTGCTGTTAAAACGCTACACTGAATTGGTAAAAGTAAATGCGGTTAGTCAGCAGGAATACAACAATACGGAAGCAGATTATAAAAAAGCAAAAGCCGATGTGGCGCAAATGCAAGCTATGTTAAGTAGACAGCAGCTCAATCTTAAATATGCCACTGTCACAGCACCCATCTCAGGAACGATTGGTGAAATCTTAGTGACTGAAGGTGCATTGGTTGGTCAAGGCGATAGCAATGCGATGGCCGTAATACAACAGATTAATAAAGTCTACGTCGATGTAAAGCAATCAATTAGTGATTATGAAAAGCTACAGGAAGCTTTGCAGCAAGGTGACGTGTCAAACATCAAACATACGGTTGAAATCCTGAATAGTCAGGGTAAACCTTATAATGTCACAGGTGAAATCCTATTTTCAGATACTAAAGTTGATCCTGACACGGGTGATGTCACGATTCGTATTCTAGTCAATAATCAAAATCAAAAACTTTTGCCAGGCATGTATGTTCGAGTCAATATGAGCCGAGCTCAAGTTGAAAATGCGCTGTTAGTACCTGAACAAGCGATTCAACATGATATTAATGGTAAAGCCAATGTTACGATTGTTAATCAAAAAGGTTTAGCGCAAAGCAAGCCTATTCAGCTTGGTCAACGTTATCAAAATAGCTATGTAGTAACACAAGGATTACAAGCAGGCGAAAAAGTTATTGTTGAAGGCGCTGATCGTATACAGCCTGAGCAAAAACTAAAAATTAAGCAGTGGCAACCTACAAATACTCAGGAAAGTGGAGGCAAGAAATAATGTCTCAATTTTTCATTAAGCGTCCTGTTTTTGCATGGGTGATCGCTTTATTTATTATTTTGTTAGGTGTACTCAGTATTCCCAAGTTACCTATTGCAAGATTTCCGAGTGTTGCGCCACCACAGATCAGTATTACTGCAATCTATCCAGGTGCTACCCCAAAGACACTGAATGATAGTGTTGTGACATTGATTGAGCGGGAAATGTCAGGTGTCAAGAACTTACTGTATTACAGTTCAAGTTCGGATAGTTCTGGAACAGCAACAATCACCGCAACCTTTAAACCAGGCACAGATGTAGAACTGGCACAAGTTGATGTACAAAACAAAATTAAAGCCATTGAGTCGCGCCTACCCCAAACAGTTCGACAACAGGGGCTGATGGTTGATGCTGCATCATCTGGTTTTTTAATGATGGTGGGGTTGAGTTCACCAAATGGCAAATATAGTGAAATTGATGTCAGTGACTATATGACTCGCTATGTAATTGAAGAATTAAAACGGGTCGAAGGTGTTGGTAAAGTCCAAAACTTTGGTGCTGAGAAAGCCATGCGAATTTGGGTCGATCCAGACCGCTTGGTCTCTTATGGATTGAGTATTCAAGATGTGAATACAGCCATCCAAAACCAAAACTTGCCGATATCACCGGGTCGTATTGGTGATGTTCCTGCGTTGAAGGGGCAACAAATCACCATTCCTTTGACTGCTCAAGGTCAATTAGAAACTGTAGAGCAATTCAAGAACATTAGTTTACGTGCTCAACAAAATGGTGCCATTGTTCGATTATCGGATGTTGCTCGTGTCGAAATTGGTGCGCAAATGTATAACTTTGCGATTTTAGAAAATGGTAAAGCCTCTACAGCTGTGGCGATACAAATGAGTCCTGGTGCCAATGCTGTTAAGACTGCAGAGGGTGTAAAAGCAAAAATTGAACAATTAAGTCTAGCATTGCCTGATGGTATGAAATTCTCTATACCTTACGACACTGCACCTTTTGTAAAAGTTTCGATTGAAAAAGTAATCATGACATTGCTTGAAGCTATGGCTTTAGTTTTTATTGTCATGTTTATTTTCTTACATAATGTTCGATACACCTTAATTCCAGCGATCGTTGCACCGATTGCATTGCTTGGCACATTTTCAGTCATGCTACTTGCAGGTTTTTCGATTAATGTGCTGACCATGTTCGGCATGGTGCTTGCGATTGGGATTATTGTCGATGATGCGATTGTGGTCATTGAGAATGTTGAACGAATTATGGCGACAGAAAGTTTATCTCCAGTTGAAGCCACATCTAAAGCCATGAAGGAAATTACCAATCCGATTATTGGTATTACCTTAGTGTTAGCCGCTGTATTCTTGCCGATGGCATTGGCGTCAGGCTCGGTGGGGATTATCTATCGCCAATTCACCATTACCATGTCAGTTTCCATTTTATTCTCAGCTTTCCTTGCATTGACATTAACCCCTGCGTTATGTGCAACAATGTTAAAACCGATTGATCAAGACCATCAGAAAAAAGGTGTTTTTGCATGGTTTGATCGCAGTTTTGAGAAGCTGAACAATCGCTACGAACGTAGTTTATTTAAAGTAATTAAACATAAAACCCTCGCAATGTTATGTTTCTTAGGCATTGTCATTGTGCTGATTTTTAGTTTTAAACACGTTCCGACTGCGTTTATGCCAGAAGAAGATCAGGGGTGGTTTATGACTTCAATTCAGCTTCCTGCGGATGCAACTCAAGAACGTACCCGTAAAGTCGTTGCTGAGTTTCAAAATCATTTAGACCAAGAAACGGGTATTAAAGACAATATGGCAGTCTTAGGTTTTGGTTTTAGTGGTTCTGGTCAGAATACAGCGATGTATTTTACTAATCTATTGCCATTCGAAGAGCGTACTATTACGGCACAAGAAGTTGTGAATAATGCCAATATGGCGATGGCTGAAAGTTCAGAAGGCCAGACCATGTCTGTGTTACCACCAGCCATTGATGAACTGGGGAATTCATCTGGTTTTTCATTGCGATTATTAGATCATGGCAACATTGGTATGCCTGCTTTAAGAGAGGCGCAAGATCAGCTTTTAGCATTAGCATCACAAAGTAAAATCGTGGCGGAGGTCTATCCTGAAGGTTTGCCTGACGGCAGTTCTGTAGAGCTTAAAATTGATCGCGATAAATTGCAGGCTTTGGGTGTTAATTTCAGTGATGTGACCGATATTATTTCGACCTCGATGGGTTCGATGTATGTCAATGATTTCCCAAATCAAGATCGTATGCAACAAGTCATTGTGCAACTTGATGCCAAATCACGCATGAGTATTGAAGATATTCTTCAGATTAAAGTGAACAGTCAAAGCGGTAAATTGGTTTCAATGTCTGAAATAATTACACCCATTTGGCAACATTCACCACAACAATACAATCGTTACAACGGTCGTCCATCATTGAGTATTTCTGGCAGTCCAGCAGCAGGTGTATCTTCAGGACAAGCCATGACTGAGATGGAAAATTTGATTAAACAGCTTCCGAAAGGTGTGGGTTATGAGTGGACTGGGATTTCTCTAGAAGAAAAACAGTCGGAATCACAAACCTTGTTTTTATTACTGTTGTCGATGTTAGTCGTTTTCCTTGTCTTGGCAGCACTTTATGAAAGCTGGTCAATTCCATTCTCTGTGATGCTAGTTGTCCCTCTAGGGTTGATTGGCGCCTTTTTAGCAGTAATGTTACGTGGTATGCCAAATGATATTTTCTTTAAGGTCGGCATGATCACGATTATTGGTCTATCTGCAAAGAATGCCATTTTGATTGTTGAGTTTGCAAAAGCATTAAGAGAAGAAGGAATGGGTTTAGTGGAGGCAACCGTTGCAGCCGCTAAATTGCGCTTACGTCCAATCCTAATGACATCTTTGGCATTTACCTGTGGCGTTATTCCTTTAGTCATTGCCAGTGGCGCTAGTTCTGAAACTCAAAAAGCGATTGGTACAGGCGTCTTTGGCGGCATGATCAGCGCAACAATTCTAGCTGTTATTTTTGTACCGATTTTCTTTATTGTCGTCATGAGCATGGTTGAGAAATTCTCGAAACGTAAAGCGGCACATTAAGCATCAAAACTGAGAATAAAAGCTAAATATAAAAGCTGTGGGTTAACGAGTTTAGCCCACAACAAATCTTTCATTTACATCTTTATTTCAGAATTGATTTAATAAACCATCAATATAGGTTTGATCATTAAAGCTACGAATCTTGATCCGAAACGCTGGTGGATATTGCTCGCTGTCGTGCTTGCATTTCTGCCGATTGTGATTGATATGACTGTACTGCATGTTGCGGTTCCATCATTAACCCAATCATTGAGTGCCTCAAGCAACCAAGTCTTATGGATTATTGATATTTATCCATTACTTATGGCTGGACTTTTAGTTCCGATGGGAACTTTGGCTGATCGTGTCGGCAATCGTAAGATTCTGCTGATTGGCTTGGTTATATTTGGAATTGCCTCAGTCCTTGCGGCATTTTCCCAAACGGCTTCTATGCTGATTGCCGCACGTGCTTTATTAGCATTAGGCGGTGCCATGATTATGCCCTGTGTATTGGGTATTATTCGCAGAACCTTCGAAGACAGTCGCGAACGTGCCATTGCGCTGGGTATTTGGGGCACAATCGGATCAGCCGGTGCCGCCATTGGACCGCTCATTGGTGGTGGATTGTTAGAATATTTCTGGTGGGGTTCAGTTTTCCTCATTAATGTCCCAATCATGTTAGTTGTCGCCCCAATGTGCTATTTCTTATTATCCAAAAATGAAGCTGTAACCTCTGGACATTGGGCATTTGGTCAGGCGCTATTGCTAATTTTCGGTTTGGTTTCATTTGTATATGCGCTCAAAGCAGGCTTAGGCGGTAAACAGTCGTTGTTAATTGTCCTTCCTTTAGTCATTTTTTCTATTGGATTATTAACCATATTTGTACGCAAACAGCTGAATTCTCCTCAACCGATGCTAGATCTTTCACTATTTTCACGCCCTGCTATTTTAGCAGGCATTATTATGGCAATGGTTGCTGCAGGCGCTTTGGCAGGTGTGGAATTAACCTTAGCGATGGAGCTGCAATATGTCATTCGTTTAACACCACTACAAGCTGGTCTTTTTATGGTTCCGATTATGGTTGCTGCTGCTATTGGTGGGCCTATTGCTGGATTTTTATCTAATAAATTCGGACTGCGTCTAGTTGCAACATTTTCATTAATATTGGCAGCAATTGCGTTGATCAGTTTGAGTTATTCAGATTTTCATCATCCGGGAATTATTGTTCCCTTTATTTTAGCTTCAATTGGACTCACTCTAAGTATCGGTTTAACAGCTTCATCCATTGCGATCATGGGCTCAGTACCTGCAGAAAAGGGCGGTGCGGCAGGTTCACTTGAAAGTACAGGTTATGAACTGGGTACAGGACTAGGTATTACTTTATTTGGTGTTTTCATGGCCTATATATTTGGCAGTCATCTTCAAGTGCCGTCAGATTTAACTGCTGTTTTAGCAGAAAAAGCCAGACTATCGATTGGTGATACCTATTTAGTGGCGAGCCAGTTACCCGTTGAACAAGGTACAGCATTGATTAACGCAGGTAAAATTGCCTTCAGTTCAGCTCATGTTAATTTATTATTAACAGCAGGGATTATCATCGGCATACTCTCCATTGTGGTATTTTTTATGCTAGCGAAATATCGAGATGAGAATTCATTGTAATGAAATTTATTTGAGGATCATCAAACAGAATGGTTAAGTTCAGACATCAATTTATCTTAAATTTATGGTTTAAATGAAGCCGTATTGATCTGAACTTAACACATTATAAATGAGTTGATGTCTTACGATTTATACGATTTAGTTGAATAGTAAAACAGCTGCCACCTAAGTTTTTGGATTTAGAATAATAAATATGACCTTGGTGTGCTTCAATAATTGCATCAATCACTGCCAAGCCTAATCCAGTACCGCCATCTAGACGTGATCTAGAGTCTTCCAGACGATAGAATGGCTTGAACAGATGTGCAAGATGCGATTCATCAATACCAGGACCTTCATCTTCAAACATTAATAGCCAATGTTCTGCTGTGGCCATCGTTGTAATATTGATTTGTCCAGCATTCGAATATCTTAGAAAATTAGAAAATAATGCAATAAAGACTTGTTCCATCCTTCTTATATCAACGCAAACCAATTTATCCGTCAAATTTAAAATAATAGTTAAACCTTTAACCTGAAACCGTTCATTAAACATCTGCAGACATTTTTCAATACTATCTTTTAAATTGGTCTTTTCTAGTTCTAAACGTAATTGTTTATTTTCAATAAGTGTCAGTGTCCGTAAATCTTCCACAAGGTAAGATAAGCCTTCGACTTGGTTCAATAAGCTTAGGTGTAAAGCTTGATCGGCAATAAATATACCATCGACAATACCTTGCAAGCGACCTTGTAATATTGTCACAGGTGTTCGTAATTCATGTGCAATTGCAGCATTCCAAACAGTTGAATTCTTAACTGATACTTCAAGTTGGTTTGCCATTTCATTGAAGTTCTCAATAAGGGACTTGATTTCATGTGGAATATCATGATGTGGCTGTTTAATTCTGAGTGCTAAATTACCTTGTTGAATTTGTTGAATAACATCTGCTAAATCACTAATTGGCTGTGTATAGCGTTTTCCATATTTAAAGGCGAGGATAGTAGAAAGAAAAAAGCCTGTTAATAGCACTAAAAACAGCCAGATAAAGTCAACATAGGTAACTGAAAATTCATTTGAATTAATAACTTGCGTATTTAGAAAACCTATTTTTATCGCCCAGCTATAAACAAAATAGCCAATCATGAAAGATAACAGCGTAATGCCTAAATTGAGTAGGCTCATCATGATAATAAACTGGAAGTTAATTCCAACTGAATTTTTAAAAAAGTTAAATTTCATGATTTTGATCTAAGCGATACCCCACGCCACGGACATTGATTAATAAACCATTTACATAATTTTCTTCAAGTTTTTTGCGTAATTTGCTGATATGGCTATCTACAGTGCGATCTAAAGCATCACTTTCAGGCATACAGTTTTGGATCAATTCATTGCGTGTAAAGACTTTATTTGGTGTTTTTGCCATCAAAACCAGTATCTTATACTCAGTTAACGTAAGGTTGAGCAGCTGATTTCTTTGACCATTTGAAATGTAAACTTGATGATGATCTGGATTAATTTCAATATTTTTATAACGAATAATATTAGTTATTTCCGTATTTTGGCTTGTACTTCGTCTAAGTACGGCTTGTATTCGCGCAATCACTTCATTTGGGTTAAATGGTTTAATAATAAAATCATCAGCACCCATTTTTAGCCCCATGATCTTATTCACTTGATCATCTAAGGCAGTCAGCATAATGACAGGTAAATGACTTGTTTGACGGATGATTTGTAGAATTTCCCAGCCATTTAGTTTGGGTAATTTAATATCAAGGAGAATCAGGTCTATAGAGTTGGCTTTTAAGCACTCTAAAGCTTGTTGTCCATCCAATGCACGGATGACCTTCATGTTTTCATTTTTTATGTATTTTTCAAGAATGTCACCAATATCATAATCATCTTCTACAACGAGAATTACGCTATTTTCAAAGCTATGTTGTAAGTTCTGATACATACAAGTTATTCGGATAAAATCTTGGTAAGTAAATAGTTTAACAGTTTGAATTGTAAATTTCAGAATAACTGAATTCTACTTCTGCTTACCCAATACATTGAGAAAAATGTACCTGAGCTTCAATTACTCACTAGGTTTCTCATCTTTTTTCTTCTGAATCAAATCCCATATAGAGAAATCAGGCTTAGCTTTATCAGAATGTTCCGCAGGGTTAACTTTAAATGCTTCAAGATTGATTTCTAAAAGTTTTAATTTAAGCTCCTCTGAACCAGTAACTCCTAACTTTTCAAGCTCTTGAATTTCTGTTTTGTACCGTTCATAAGATTTAGCCAATGCTTCTTTATGAGAATATTCTTGCTCTAATTTAGAAAAACGATTTAAATTTATATTCGCAATTGTTGCAATCCAAATCAAAGGTGCGTTGATCAATAATTTGAATAAGAATGTATCCCACTTCATATTCAAAAAATCTGATTTATCAAACAAATAAAAATTAAATCCAAAAATTGCTAATACAACTAATACAAATACAATAATACTGATGAATTGTCCTTTTTTGGCTTCTTGTCCTTTTACAACAAAACCACCTGCAAGCCCTGCTTCACTTGATAATCCAATAACTGATTTTGCTCGCTCCTCAACATTTTTTAAATTTTCTAACCTTTTATCCAAATCTTCACTTAATGCAGTAATGTTTTTTTCTTCATTACCATAAATTTTGTCATAAAAATTTTGGACTCTCGATAACTGAAAATTTATCTGCTCATTTTTACTTTTATTATCAGGATCATCAGAAATAAATAAATCGTCATAGTATGCAACTAACTCATTAATTTTTCTTTCGTATTCTTTAACTTTCGTTTCACCATTATCATTTAGTTCATCAAACAATTTGTCATATTGATCTAAAATTTTATCAATTACATAATTTACTCGATCAACTTTAGAAGTATCCTCACCATTTCGATCAAATAATTGACTATAAGCTGTGTGAATTTTTTCGGACTCAACTTCCAAAATATCTAGATTATCTTCATTGGTTACTTCTAATATACGAGAATAAATAGAACTACCATTTTCATCATTAGCTAAAACAGATTGAATTTTTTCAATAGCAATTAGAGACTCATCTAATTTGGCTTTTAGTTGAGATAACTCATTCGTTTTATTAATTAAACTTTGTTGGTGAGCTTTAATCTTATCTAATTCACCTTGTAAAAGTGAACTAACAGTATGCCGATTATCTGTTAAATCTCTTAAGTCAGACCTCAAAGAATACATGGATGATAAATGATCATTTAAAGCCCTAAGTTGTGCTAATCCTTCACGTAGTTTTTTTTCATCACTTTCTTTCAGACCAAGCAAATCCTTTAAGCCCATTTTTTTCTCTTAATTAATGAATTATCAAAATATTAAACTAAATTATATATCGAAGTATTGAAACTTTAGACTTACTTTTTAAAAGATGGATCAATGTTCTTAGGCAACCAATAATTTTGGTTATTGTACAAAACATTATAGCCATCTTTTATTTCAACGATCATTTCCAACTTGATCTTCAATGAATCCTGATAACTCATCTCATGGAATAGTTGTAAGCCATTTTTCACCCATACCATGACATTGAAATCAGTATTTGGGCTGAGCATCGAGATCAATTCTTTTTCCAATTTCCGCTTACTTGCTTCTTTTATGAAGTTAGAATGCTTTAAGGAAATATAATCAATATCCGTATCATATTGATCGTTTAAGAAATTAATAAACCCTGTTAATGCAGCAGCCTGACCTGAATACTCATTTAAATAAGCTTTTACTTTTGCCAAATCTGGCAGTAATTGCTTATCCTGAATAGATAACATCAATGCAACAGCAGGCTTCATTGCAAGCCTTACAGATCGAGCAGATGTTTTTCCTTGATGCATTTTTTCATCGAGCTTTTGCTTATAAGCAAATACAACATCAAAAGCCAATGAGGGCTGCGGTAACTGATCAATCAACTTATTGGCTTGATCTATCTCAGAACATTCATTTTTATTTATAGTTGAGATTTTTACCCCATGCATTTGATCGAGCCACTGTGTTACTAATTCAAACTTTCTAAGTCCACTCGTCCGTAAAGTCAACAATAATTGGTCTGCATCAGGAATATTACTCTCCCATAACATTTCTGTTTTAATAAAAAAATGAGTATGTTTATTCAAATACAAAGCTGCTTGATGTGCTCCAACTAAATCGACCAACCAAAGCACGTAGTTTTCATATTGTTTTTTTAAAAAAGATGACTCGAACAAATAAATATTTTGATGGAACTTTGACCATAGATTTTTAATCCAGTAGCAATCATCACATAGATCACCGCATCCTGCTGAGATCATCGTTTTACATTCAATACAAGGTTTATTCGGTTGAGTTATACATTTTTTACAAACTTTATTTCCTTTTTCATCTAACTCTAACAAGCGATATTTATGACATGAAGGACATGTTTCATAATCCCTTGTTGAACATTTCGGACAAACTCTGAGGTCATCATTAAAGCGTGATATTTTCGTTAATTTTTGCGATTGAACATTGCATCGCTCACATCGTTCAACCTCTCTAAAATAAACAGAACAACTATTACAAACGACCCCATACTCTGTAAGCGTTCCTATCGGTCTGTTAACTTGATTGCATCTTATACAAGGTTGTTTTTTAATACATTCATTACAGATCGCTTGATCATCATTTTTAGGTAATCGAGCAGATAACCCACATTTTGGGCAAAGACATTTTTTAAAAATTCGAGCATAACAAGTTGAGCAATATTTTTTCCCTTTATATCTTTTTTTTAGTTGGGTAACTGATTTTTCACACCCATTACATAACTGCTCAATATTAATCTCCGCCAAGCTTATGACTCCGTTTCTTTCTTGATTTTCTTAACAAATTAAGCCACTTACGTTGCACGGTTTTTTTTGCTTTTGGTTTTCCATTATGAGAACTCACACGTTGTAAAGCATATACTCTTATAGGCTTGATCATTGCTGATTTCATTTGTTGAAGTTGAATCGGTAGTTTTTTACGCTTATCCCAAAAATTTGCACTACTAATCCCGTACTCATAAGAGCGGTCAATAATCAACTCACATGGGATTTTCATAATTTCATTCAAGATGGAAAGCAAAATTATACGTTCGTTTGTATTTAAATATTCGAAAGCAATTGGTGTGAAAGGAGTTATGGTATTTAAATTTATACCAAAGCTCTTAAACATTTCAATAAGTTGAATATTATCTGTATCTACAAGTAATCTGATTTCACTTATCCATGCACGAGCAATCGCAAACCATTCGGTAGCTGAAATATTTTGATTATTATATAAACCTGAGCCTTGTTTTAAAACGTTATCTGCATTTTTTTGAAAATCTAAAATTTGAATATTGCTAGGTTGTGGCTGATATAAAGTCAAATTAAAATGGCATGAGAAACATACTGCTAATGATCCATGCTCTAAATCTATTTTAAATGGCTGAATGACTACACCGCAATTCGGACAATGATCAATTAAATTTATTTGATGTTTTTCACAACAACAATGCCACCCCATTCGCCACATTAACCGTAAATAAGCTGATCTACCATCACTTTCAAAACATTGAGTACACACCTGCCGACCTGAAAAATTTGATCTACTACGCTGACCTAAACTTAAAACCCATCCACTATTTGAACTCTTAACTAGATAGGGAGCCACATTAGTTAGCATTGTTTTCAAAATTTTTTGTTTATCATCAAAAGAATGTACAAATAATAATTCAAGCCGATCTTCCGTCATACCTCGATCAAGATCAATCGTTAATGCTCTCCATCTACCCCACAATGCTTCTATAAGTGTTAAAGGGGAACATCCCATGTCTAAGGCTGAACGAATGAGCCATGATGATAATACTTCACCTTGTTCAATGGGGGTATGTATAAACCAATTTTGAGCATAATTAGGCATATTACACCCTCAATAATACTAAATAGAATTAAGCTGAATAGTGCGAATATTACGAGCACCCTCTGTTGGTTTAAGCCACTTGAATTTTTTAACAATTTCGAGGGTAATTTCTTCTTTACCAGTCAATATTGCTTCTTTTGCACATTCCACCAATAAACGATTTAAATCACCAAAATTACCACCTGAAATTTCATAGAGTAAGGTCGCAATTTCTTGTGATGCCAAGTTTGATAATTTTTTTAGGGGAAGTAAGCGAACATAACTTAAAAGAAGTCTTAAAAAATCCGCATCCAATTTCCATAAAGGCAAATCTATAATTTCAAAGCGACTGGCATACTGAGTATCCGTATGAAGAATAAGAGATGCATCACGAGTACCAACACCAATGATATTCATACTAAGTTCATTGCTTAGCGTTTTAAGTGTATTCATCACTTCTTGCCGTTGCCTAGCACTCCCACTTAAACAATTATGCAACTCATCAATAATTAACATTTTGGTTTCATATTTACGCAGTAGATGGGTTGCTTGATACCTTAATTTGCTTTCAGGATCAGTGACACGAAAAGGGACAAAAAAATGATCTAAGATATTAATATATAAATCTTTTACATTTGCCCTAGCAGGGGCTTGAATAGGAATGACTGGTTTAGTCAATGACATAAGCTGCATGTCCATATCATCAACTCTCTTAGTATAGTATTCTTTTGCAAACTCATGAATAATCTTAGTTTTTCCCATATTTGAATCACCAACAATTAAAAGACATTCTGGTCTTAATTTTCTAGGTCGTTTCAAAATATCAGTCAGTGTATTCAAAACTGCAATTGCTTTCTGATAACCAATCCACCGATCCTCATAAAGAATATTAATTCTTTCAGCATCACTAAGAATCATAGTGTCAAGGACATGCTCAGCAAGGTAATCATATTGTTTCATGGTCTTACCTCAAATCGTCAAAAGCAGTTAAATTTTGATCCCATAAACTATTTTGTGACTTTGGAGCATCTACATTTGTATAGATAACTGAATTATTTTTATTTTCATGGTGTAGTGCAGCAACTATCTTACCATTCTCTTTTTTTCTTTGATTCATTCGGCGTTGCTTTTTAGTTAAAGTCACGGCTTGATCTACTTTTTCACGGAGATAAATAATTGCTCTGTAAATAGCATCTTGATCAACTGTATCTAATCGCTCACTCTTAAGATATGCTTGGACTTGTCTATATTCATGCAATCCGATTGATGGAATTTCACGTTTGGCTGTAGGTACTTTAAAATATGTATTTGTATTCGGTTCATAAAACCAAATCATTGAAATATCACGAGGATCTCTTTTAAAAATAAACTTTCTTTTACGCTTTTTCTCATCGTCAGTTGGATCAATCGCATTGATCCAAGGTCTTAAACAATCAGCAAAATAAAAAAGTTTATCTTTTTTTACGCCCGTTCTTTGAATGGTTGATTCAAATTCAGGGGCGAAATCCAAAAATAGTGTTGCTTCATCCGCAACCCTTTCTTTTAAACCAGTACCAACTTTAAATTTTGTTCCCCAAATACCCTCTTCCCACATTTGTTGTGGCGGAATTTCAAGTATTGAATGCTTGCTTTTATGATAAACATTTACAATCCAATAGACGATGTAATGTTCTAATTCACGAAGTGTTAAACAAGCATTCTTAGCGGAATCATAAGTTCCTTTTTCAAAAATATTAGATTTAGTCGTTCCATCTAAAACATGCATTTCAAGATTTACGATTCCAAGTAAACGCTCAATATGCCCACCATATTTTGCACCACCAATAGGTCGATACTCCCAATTAATATCGTACTTTAGACATGCTTTATGCAGATGGTTTGTTCTAAAATCAGAACCATTATCAGAATGGACTGAATCCATAATACCTTCGATATCCCACTCACCATCCACATCTAACTCAAGCAGTTTTCTTTTCTTTGAAATAATGGCTGATGAAATACACATTGCTACCGATGTTGCACTTGGAGCTTCTAAAGAAAGGTAATAACCAACAATCATTCTACTAAAAACATCAATTGCTAATGTCAAATATGCCTTGCCTATTGTTTCACGGTATTGTTCATCAACGATTTCTATATCTAAAGGAGTGTGATCAATCTGCACATACGCCAAAGGATAGTCTGCATTCGGAAAAGTCCCTGCTGATGCTTCATACTTATCTTTAGCAGCCTTTTTTCCGTATCTTGCCTTAGTCACTTCATAGCCATTAAGGGCTTCAATTCTATAGCGAATCGTATTGTCATGAGGTGGTTCAATTTTTCTTTTGAAGCACTCAAGCTTCACTTCCAAAATTGTTTTGGCAACACTTGGCTTTAAACTTGTTAAATACTTAGTATGGATCGCTTGTTGAATAATATGATTTAATTCAGGCGACAACCTTGTTTTTTCTGTTGTCCAACCACGTTTTTTTGGGACTAAAGCTAAGATAGACTTGTTTTCTCGGTAAGCTTTAAGCCATTTCCAAATAGTATTTACATGAAGATTATGTTCACTTGCAGTCTTCTTAACCGCCTCAACTGTGGAATAGTCAATGAGTTCCCTAATAATTTCATAATGATCTAAAGCGATTTGCCATGACTCAGCAGAAATATCCTCACCTTGGTTAAGCTTAGAATTATCTTCACTTAAAACAGATAATTCCCTTATGCTCACTTGTAAACTTCGAGCAGATTCCAAATTTGCAATCACGACATCTTTTGCATTTAAAATATTGATAATTTTATATTTATCACCTTTATAACCAACAATTGCATTTGGTTTAATAACTAGGCGTTTTCTATCAATCTTTACTGAATCATCCTGTATCATTTAAATAACTCCTTGTGCTTTAGAGCCATCATTTACCCAAATAACAGTTTCAGTAGTAAAAGGGTTATATAGATCGCAAGCAAGTATATTTTTTGAAATTAAAACCCATATTTGGCGAATAGCCTTTAATACATTTTTTTCATCTTTAAAAATATAAGCAGGCAATTGATTAACTGTTGAAAAGCCTAGTTTTAATAAAGTTTCAATTAATACTCTCTGATCTACCTCATCAACATGAGAACGTCTGAATCTTTTTAAAAAATTGATATTTTCCCAATATTGATCATACAAACGAGACTCATCAATAATTTTGAATTTCCATGCCTTTTCAGAAGCTAAAGCATAAGCTGCCCTAAATTTTGGTCTAAGGGTATTCCAATCTTCCTTTAATTTTTTTCTAGGCTTAATTTCAATCAATAATGGTGCAGGAAAGAAATCAATATCATTATAAATTGCACTTGAAAATTGCACCAAATAATCAGGGGTATATACCGATTCATTTCCTAATTCAGTTATATAAGGAATAGAAATAGGCTGTTCAACCACATCAATAACATTACTGTTATATTCTTGCTTAAAAAGAAAATCACGCTCCAAAGTGGATTCAAACCAAATCGTTTTTTCTCCCCTAAAAGAGTAATTCCCCGAAATACTTCCGTAAACGGTTTGGGCTTTTCTAACGGGACTATATTCATCACTTATTCTTTTCATATCAGACCTCAAGAGTAATCTACTAGCCCCTATTATTGTAGTTTTGTAATCTACTAGCCCTTATTATTGTAAAAACTAGCTTTTATTTCTGTACAAAACGACATGCAACTAGCTGAATTTATATAATGCCACTAGCTTCTATTATTGTAAATGACAGTGGCTCAAATCCTAAACCTGGTGAAATTACTTTAGCGCATTTAGGCGTTTTATTTTTGGACGAATTGCCTGAGTTTGACAAAAAAGTTTTAGAGGTTTTAAGACAACCTTTAGAATCCAAAGAAATTGTGATTTCTAGAGCCTCACGTCAGATTACCTTTCCTGCCAATTTTCAATTGATTGCTGCGATGAACCCCTGCCCTTGTGGTTATGCCTTTAATCAAGATAGCCGTTGCCAATGTTCTGCCGAAGTAATAAAACGTTATCAAGGGCGAATTTCAGGACCGTTGCTTGATCGGATTGATTTACACATTGATGTACCACCACTAAAAGCACAGGAATTACAAGATCATACCCCTGTTGAAAACTCTGCCACCGTTCGAGAACGGGTGATTCAAGCTTTTGACTTTCAAATTCAACGCCAAGGCAGTTTAAATCACAGCTTATCGCCCAAAGATTTAGAAAAATTTGTAGTGCTGGATGAAGCCTCTAGAAAAATGATTGAAATGGCACAACAACGACTTAATCTGTCTGCACGTGCTTATCATCGTGTATTAAGAGTTGCCAGAACCATTGCAGATTTAGCACAAAGTGATGACATACAAAGCGCGCATTTAACAGAAGCTTTGTCCTACAGAAACCCGCTACAGTCTTAACCGAGAAGCTCTATTAAAATGTTGCAAGATTTAATATTACGTAATGAAACTGTTGAAGATATTGAACCTATTTTCAAACTCACTCAGTCTGCATTTGAACATGCAGAACACAGTAGTCACACTGAACAATTTATTGTCAATGCATTAAGAAATGCACGGAAATTGACGATTTCACTGGTGGCGGAACTCAACCATGAAATCATCGGGCATGTCGCAATTTCCCCTGTTGAAATATCTTCTGGTGCGCAAGGTTGGTATGGTTTAGGTCCAATTTCGGTTGCACCAGAATATCAGCAACGCGGTGTGGGTACAGCGTTAATGAAACAAGTAATACTGCAACTTCAACAACTTGATGCTGCGGGCTGTGTACTATTGGGTGATCCTCATTATTATGCAAAATTCGGTTTTAAACCGCATGAAAACTTAACACTGGCGAATGTTCCTGCTGAATATTTTCAAGTTTTAGCATTTAAGCAACCTGTTCCACAGGGCGAAGTGAAATATCATGCCGCTTTTGAGGCAACCGAATAATTCTTTTCTAAGTTTTAAACATAAAAAAGGTGACTATCGTCACCTTCTTCATTTTTATCAGTCTTAGAAAGCTTTGGTTAAGGTAAATACAGCGCCAGTTTCTACAGCACGTTTTTGAGCATGACTTAAACCATCTGTCTCTGTATTTGTTCCTATTGCTGCCAATTCTGCTGTCACAGTTGGAATTGATTTCAGTGTATAAATCACACCAACTTTCCAATCCACATAATTGTCATCCCCATTGAAGCTATATTTATCTTCATCTACAGTGGTATAACCGACATTGGCAACGCCACCAAAACCTGTCGCCCCAAAAGGCACTGAATAACCAACATTTATATTCCAACTATCAGCCTTAACACCTGCATAATCATTGGTATAGTTGATATTGGTGAGAATACTATCACCCTCAGTAAGCGCATTTTTAAAGGTTAATTTTCCGTATAATTCTGCCCAATTTAGATCACTTGCACTCGGATAGTTATAATACCAAACACCTACATCTAAGACGGGTTTGCTTGCAAAACCATCTAAAGTGGTTGAATAACCAATGAAAGGATCAATCTCTAAGTGTGGATCTGGAGTCCCAAAATTAACATTTGAACCCCACAAACCACCATATACACCCGAACTATGCGACAACGTAAAACCTGCTTGTACAGCTGGATCATTTTGAGTTTGTGTAATCCCACGGAAACGGTAGTCACTGGTGACGGCTGCACTGCCTGAAAAACTTACACCTAATTTTGAAAGTGCAGTATCTTCCGCCATCGCCATTGTTGCTGTAGACGATAAAACTGCCAATGCCAGTGCTTTAGTTGAGAATTTCATCTTGAGTGCTCCCCCATCATACGATGTTTATTTGTTATGCTAAAAATTGATGAACTCCCTATGCATTTAGCAATTGCCATGCCAAATATGAGAAAACACCTCTTAGTTAACTGATATGAAAGACTTAATTTACTGATATTTAATGTTTTAAATTTTGATTTTCGATTTTCATTGTTTAACTGTTGAATAGCATCAATCTCTTTCAACACGAGGCTAAGTTGATTCATGGTGTCCTACTTTGGGTCTACTTTTCACTCAAAATAGTATGGAAAACCAATGCATAAATTTGCTATCACAAGAATGTATAACTGCGTAAAAAGATCATTAACTTTATAAAAGCGTGGTTTGGATAATAATTAGAAACAATATGTGCTGTTTTTGCTCATAAAAATAAAGCATCTTAAAAAATGCTTAAAAAAAGTGCATATCGTTTAAATATGCACTTTATAAAAATTTGCTTAGAAAGCTCAGTTTAATTAAAAGCTATAATTTAAGCCCAATACAGCATTGTCATCAAAATCCTGACCTAAACGATCTTCGCCACCGATCACATAATCAAATGATGCTGTCACACCTGTATCCGCAATCGCTTTACTCACACCAATACGCGCTTCGTTAAAGGCAAAGTCCTGAGTGGTTTGAATCAGACTATCATCACGACTACTGTTATAAGCAGAACCACCAATAGATGCATTCAAGATAAAATCTTGAGGCAATGCATGACTATAACTTGCGCTTAAATATACATCCCCAGCATTACCAAAAGAAGCATCTGCCAATAACACCGAGGCATCAAGACTCACATCTTTATATGCAAGTTCTGCCAATACATCAAATGCTGTGGTACGACGATGCTCATTGCCCTCACCGTAAATAGAGCCACCATTTTGATACACATAAGCTGTTGTTTGAACTTTATAGCTCCAGTCTGAATTGATTTGTTGAGCATAAGCTAGATAGAAATCATGTTCAAAACCATGATCACGACGCTCATCTGTCGCATCATAATCCAAAGTCGATCCCCAATAACCTACACTCACACCACTTTTATGTGCATAGTCCAATCCACCCTGTACGGCAATATCATCATTCTCGACACCACCACGGTAGACATATTTTGAAACGAGCCCAATATTTCCTGATACAAGACCATTTGCAACGGAAATGTTTGATTCTTCAGCACATACCGCAGCTGAAGCTATACATAAAGGCACAGCCCAAAACAGTGGAGAAATAATTGAGTTCATGATATCGAAATAGCAGGAGAATAAGAAAGCGCAATTTTACCGATTTTTTGAATGTTGGGTAAAAAATAAATCATTTAATTCACAATTTCTGAGATATATTTGATATTGCTCATTTTTATATAACCCAGTGGCTTATTAAGCATTTTTTCTGATAAACAAACAATTAAATATTCAAGAATATTTATGACAAAACTGAAATATTTTTAACCAAAATGATGCCCTTTTTATCGAATAAATATACAATTCATACACAAATTGCGCTGAATTTATCAGGCAATGCCAAAATCTCTCGCTTACGAGGCAAAAAATGCTTAAAGCAACAAAATTAACATTAGCAGTACTTATCAATGCTGCAATTATTTCACCTACATTTGCTAGCGAACAAAGTGAAGCAAAAGGTTTTGTAGAAGATGCTGAGGGATCAGTTTTATTCCGTAACGGTTACGTCAATCGCGATAAAAAACATGGAAATACCAATGACACCAGTTCATGGGCACAATCTGCAATTGTGAACATAGACTCTGGTTTCACCCAAGGTGTTGTTGGTTTTGGTGCAGGTGTTGTGGGTGATGGTTCTTTCAAAATTGGAAAGAATAAACATGCCGGTAACCAAATGATCCCTATTGATGATCAAGGCGATGCTTATGATCACTGGGCACGTGGTGGTGCAAACGTCAAAGCACGTTTTTCAAATACCACTGTACGTTATGGTACCCAAGTTCTAGATCTTCCTGTACTTGCAAGTAATACAGGTCGTATGGTTCCTGAATATTTCGAAGGGACTTTAGTTACTAGCAATGAAATAAAAAATTTATCATTAGTCGCTGGTAAATTTACCAAAGACCAAATGTCGGATCAAATTTCTACAGATGCAGATGCAAATGGCAATGGGCTTGATCGTGCAATCGTTTGGGGGGCTAAATACAAATTTGATGACCAACTTAGCGCATCATATTATGGTTTAGATTCTAAAAATGCGTTAGAACGTCATTATATCAACGCCAACTATAAACTCCCGCTTGCAAACAAAAGTTCTTTAACTTTTGATTTCAGTGGTTATCACACTGAATGGGATAAAGATGCTGCAACTTACTCATCTTCTATCGGAAATTCAGATGTCGAAGGTCGTAAAAATAACATCTGGGCACTATCAGGAACTTATAACCAAGGCCCTCATTCTGTGATGTTGGCTTATCAACAAAACACTGGTAATACAGGTTATGACTACGGTCAAAATGCTGATGGTTTCCAAAGTATTTACCTTCCAAACTCTTATATGTCTGATTTTATTGGAAACCGTGAAAAATCGGCTCAACTCCAATACAATCTTGATGCAAGTGCCTATGGCGTACCAGGCCTGAATTGGACAAGTGCTTATGTCTATGGTTGGAATATCCATACAGGCGCTGAAACCAATGCAAAAGAACGTGAATTCTTTAACCAAGTGAAATACACCATGCAAAGTGGTTTTGCCAAAGATGCGAGTTTACGCGTTCGTTATTCACACTACCGTGCTAGCGATGCATACCAATCGAATGCCTACATTGGTGACACTAACGAATGGCGTTTATTCCTTGATATTCCTGTGAAATTCTTCTAATTCACAACTGAATATTTAGCATAAAAAAACCTGCATCAACTGATGCAGGTTTTTTTATTGAGTTAAGGTTCAAAACCCTCACTCAAATTCTGATATGGAATTATTTATTTGCCGCTTTATAAGCTTCGATTGAGTCAAGAACTTCTTGTTTTGCAACTTCAGAACCTTCCCAACCGCTGAGTTTAACCCATTTGCCAGCTTCAAGATCTTTATAGTGAGCAAAGAAGTGTTCAACTTGTTTGATCAATAATTCTGGAAGATCTGTATATTCTTGAACATCTTTATAAATTGGTGTTAATTTATCATGTGGAACTGCGATCAATTTCGCATCAACACCACCATCATCTTCCATGTTCAATTTACCCACTGGGCGGCAACGAATCACTGAACCTGGCTCAACTGGATGTGGCGTTACAACCAATACATCTAACGGATCGCCATCTAAAGATAATGTATTTGGAACATAGCCATAGTTTGCAGGGTAGAACATTGCTGTACCCATAAAACGGTCTACAAATAATGCATCAGAATCTTTATCAATTTCATACTTAATCGGTGCTGCATTTGCAGGAATTTCGATAATTACATAGATGTCATTTGGGGCATCTTTACCAGCAGGGATATTGCTATAGCTCATAGGATACTCTTTCAAGTGAGGTCTTATTTAAAATCGTGCCGATTATAACGCTAAATGCAGTCAACTGATAATGAATTGCGTTAATCTGTAGCAGACTTACATCATCCGAACAATCATTAACAATAAAATAATCGGGCATGCCATCGACAAAGTCCAAATAATCGAACGTAATGTCGCCAAATTGGCAAGATAACAAATCCCGTAAATAATCCGTAAAATAATATATGCCATCCCCAACATCATGATGAGATATTGTGAGACCACCATATATTCTGCCATGAGAATTGCGGCGATAAATAAAGGCAGACTTTCAAAACTGTTCTGTTGTACTGCATTGGCACGTGCTGCCAAGCCTGTGGTTTTGGCTAAAAACTCACGCGGATTTTGATTATCTGCAATTTTAAAGCCACCAGATAGTTTGGCAATCGCCATAAAAACATAAGGAAGTAAGCAAGCAATTAAAATTAAATATATGATGCCATCTATCCCAGACATGATTTTTTTCTCATGAAGTATCAATGCGGTTATCATAGCATGGCATGAACAAAATAATTTTTTGTTCCAGACAGAGATTTGCAAAATTGTGTAGTGAGGACAATATCGTGCAACAAGATCAAAAAGAGTTGTTTGAGGTTTTAGAAAAACAACGTCAACAACAGGCTGAGATTGACCGTATATTGAAGATTGTATTGCCGATTTTGGCTTTTCTACTGTGTGTGATTTGTGCCAATTACAACTGGCAATCGACCGTAGGCACGCTCATCGTTTTAGTTGTGGCTTTTCTTGCTGTTGGCATTAAACGTATGAATTTATATTTATGGCTAGCGATCATTGCGATTTATTGTCTAGTTGATATTTATTTGAGTTATGGAACCATTCAGCCGTCTGCACTTGGACGTCAAATGGGTACCATGCTGACCTTTACAGGTATTGTTGGTATCAGTCGCCCATATATTGATGGTTGGTTTATCCGCTCTAAGAACAATCAAATTCTTTAATCATCATACTAAATTTAAATTTAATGTTCATTGCGTATTGATCATTAATACATTTGAACCACACAAAATAAAGCACCCATTGTGGGTGCTTTATTTTTATTTATAAATTACTTACGTAAATCTTTACGTAGGATTTTACCCACGTTTGATTTCGGTAATTCATCCATAAACTCAACATAACGAGGACGTTTATAGCCTGTTAAGTTTTCTTTCGCGTACTCAAGCACTTCTTCTGTTGTTAAAGATGGATCTTTTTTCACCACGAATAACTTAGGTACCTCACCCGACTTCTCATCAGGTACACCAATCGCAGCAACTTCAAGCACTTTAGGATGTTTCGCAATCACTTCTTCAATTTCAGAAGGATAAACGTTGAAACCAGATACCAAAATCATGTCTTTTTTACGATCTACGATTTTGAAATAACCGCGTGTGTCCATTACACCAATGTCACCAGTACGGAAATAACCATCCGCAGTCATCACTTTGGCAGTTTCATCAGGACGGTTCCAATAGCCTTTCATCACTTGAGGACCACGGATCGAAATTTCACCCTGCTCACCTTGAGCCAAGTGATTACCATCATCATCCAAAATCGCCACATCTGTTAATGGAAGTGGAACACCGATCGTGCCACTGAACTCAGTTGTTGCAGGTGGGTTTGCTGTTGCCACTGGTGAAGTTTCAGAAAGACCATAACCTTCGATAATGATCGTTCCTGTGACTTTTTTCCATTCTTCCGCAGTTGATGGCAATACAGCCATACCACCACCCATTGCCATTTTCAATTTACTGAAATCTAGCTGACGGAATTCTTCGTTATGTACTAAAGCATTGAATAACGTATTTACCGCAGGGAAGAAACCTGGTTGATACTTACGTAATTCCTTAATCACGGCAGGTAAATCACGTGGGTTCGGAATCAAGATATTCGCTTGACCTTTGTACATGCCGTACATAGCACAAACCATGAATGCAAAAATATGATATAGCGGTAAAGCACAGAAGATACGGTCATCTTTCGCACCATCTCCCGCACCAAATTTACTTTGGAAAATACCATCACATTGCAACAAGTTCGCCACTAAATTACGGTGAGTCAGTTCAGCGCCTTTCGATACACCTGTAGTACCACCAGTATATTGTAATACAGCAGTATCGCTCAACGTCATACTTGGGCGTTTATAATTACTTGGACTTACTTTCGCTAAAGCAGTATTAAATTTGACGTGACCTGGAATATTCCAATCTGGAATTTGTTTACGTACTTTACGCAACACAAAGTTAACCAGTGTCCCTTTTAACGTACCGAGCATATCCCCAACTGAAGCAACAACGACATGCTTCACAGGTGTTTTACCTAAAATTGCTTGGTAAACAGTCGCAAAGTTTTCAACGATCACTAATGCTTCTGCACCTGAGTCATTGAGCTGATGTTCTAATTCACGTGCGGTATATAGTGGATTGACATTCACCAATACCAAACCAGCACGGAACACTGCCAAAGCAACCACAGGGTATTGAAGAACGTTCGGCATCATCACAGCAACACGTGAACCTTTAGCCAAACCTAAACTTTGCAAATATGTTGCAAATTTACGGCTTGCAAGTTCAAGCTCACTGAATGACATCACTTTATCCATGAAGATAAAGGCATCTCGTGAACCAAATTTTTGGAAATTACGCTCAAAAATATCAATAAGAGAGGTATTTTCCTGTGGCAATTCTACTGTCTCTGGAATCCCAGTCTTTTGGTATTCAGCGAACCAAATCTTTTCCATAATGCCTTAATCTCCAATCAGTAATCCTTAGTTTTGAACTGTTTTTCTCTATATCGAACATAATTTTTTAGCTTGTTTGTGTTCAATATTGCATCCATCATTCCGAATACATTGCATATATAACGTATTTTGATCAATGGATGCTAGTTTTATCTTTGAATCAACAGTTTATTTGCTTTTTGATAGCCACGTGGTAAGAGTTGACCTTTCGATGCACGCTTACCGATATATTTCTGTAAATCATCACCTTTTAGTTTTAATTGTTGCTGTCCTGCAAGCACTTGAATTATTTCATCTAAATTCAAAGTTAGCATAAACTGAATCTGTTCATCAGCCTCAAGTTGTATCAACTTATTACCTTTCCCTTTATTGAGTGTTGGCAATTCTGACAAATCAATTAAAAGTAACCGGCCCCCTGAACTGAGTATAGCCAAATGCGTATGATTTTCAATCACTTCAATTGGCATCGCTTTAGCATCATCCGCGACAGTCAGGAATGCTTTGCCCGCCTTCGCATTGGTATCCAGTTGTTTTGCTTGAGATTTAAAACCATAACCTTTGGTACTCACAGCAATAATTTCTTTTTCCTCATCTTCCACAAGGACTTGTATAAAACTCACACCATTGGCAGGAGCAAGTTTTGAACTCAACGGTTCACCTAAGCCACGTGCTGAAGGTAAACTATTAATCGCCAAGGCATAACTTCGCCCAGTTTCATCCAAGATGTAGACTTTCTGATTGGATTTACCTTGCGCTGAACTGAGGTACTGATCACCTGCACGGAAATTTAAATTCTCGGCATCAATATCATGACCTTTGGCAGAACGAATCCAACCTGCTTCAGATAAAACCACAGTGACCGATTCGGCAGGAACGAGATCTTGCTCACTGATTGCATGCGCTTCTTCACGTAAAACAATTGGGGATTTACGATCATCACCAAATTTTTTCGCATCATCTTTAAGCTCTTCAATAATTAAAGACTTTAAAGATTCAGGATTTGCCAATTGCTCACGAATCACCGCTGCTCTCGCTTCCAGTTCTTCTTGTTCACGGCGCATTTCCATTTCTTCAAGTTTTGCCAAATGACGTAACTTCAGTTCTAAAATGGCTTCTGCTTGAATTTCATCAATATTAAAACGCGACATCAACACAGGTTTAGGCTGATCTTCTTCACGAATGATGCGAATCACTTCATCAATGTTCAGATAGGCAATGATTAAACCACCAAGAATGTGCAGACGTTTTTCAATTTTATTTAAATGATATTGCAGGCGACGTGTGACAGTATGTTTACGAATCTCGATCCATTCTAATAATATTCTGCGAATTGATTTCACTTGTGGACGACCATCCGCACCAATCATGTTCATATTGACACGATAGCTAGACTCTAGATCAGTCGTTGCAAATAAATGACTCATCACTGCATCGGCATCGATACGATTTGAACGCAGTACAATGACTAAACGAGTTGGGTTTTGATGATCTGATTCATCACGTAAATCACTAACCAAAGGCAATTTCTTGGCTTGCATCTGATCTGCAATTTGCGAAATGACTTTTGAACCTGAAACTTGATACGGTAGTTCCGTGATCACGATTTCATTTTTTTCAATCGTATAAACTGCACGAGTACGATAGCTTCCACGACCCGAAATTTGAATTTTTAATAGTTCTTCTTTTGAAGTAATAATTTCAGCTTTGGTTGGTAGATCTGGTCCTGGAATGTATTCTGCAACCTTCTCATCACTCAGATCAGGTTTACGGATTAAAGCAATCGTACCTTTGACCACTTCACGTAAATTGTGTGGTGGAATATCCGTTGCCATCCCGACAGCGATACCCGTTGTTCCGTTTAATAGAATATTCGGTACACGCGCAGGTAAACTCACAGGTTCTTTCATCGTACCATCAAAGTTATCTTGCCAGTCGCAGGTACCTTGACCCAATTCTGAAAGTAGTAAATCACTATATGCTGATAATTTTGCTTCGGTATAACGCATTGCCGCAAATGACTTAGGATCATCAGGTGAACCCCAGTTGCCTTGCCCTTCAATAAATGGGTAGCGATAACTGAAAGGTTGCGCCATCAACACCATTGCTTCATAACAGGCTAAATCACCATGCGGATGGTATTTACCCAACACATCACCGACCGTACGTGCAGATTTTTTGGGTTTGCCACTTGGTTTTAAACCCAACTCGCTCATTGCATAGACGATACGGCGTTGTACGGGTTTTAGACCATCACTAATATGGGGCAATGCACGATCCATGATCACGTACATGGCATAGTTGAGATAAGCTTGTTCGGTAAATTCTGCTACAGAACGATTCTCTGTTGCTTGATGCGCAAGGCTTGTCATAACAACCTTTAATCCTAAGTAAATGCGTTTTAAATATTTCTAAATCTAAGTTCTTATGCTAAGTCGCAGGATCAGCCTATACAAGTGTAAGTATGTGCTTCAACGACAATTTGCGTCTTTAGAAGTTTCTAATGTCGTAAAATTATCCATTTTTAAGGAAATGAGCAACTAAAAGTTTTTTATTGAATAAAAAGCAAATGAAATCTAATAACGAGAAGTCTACTAAAATCATAGTATGATTTTTCAAAAGCAGTAATTTACTAAATCTAACTTTGAAATATTAAATTGGAGAGGATACTCTCCAATTTAAACTAACCTTTTGTAATATGTGTAAATACCTATTCTTTTAATATTGTTGCCTACAGTCATTTTCTTGCATTTTTTCACCAAAATGTTCATTTAGCTGAACTTTCCATATCTGTTGCTTTTTATCAATCCAGTTATAATTTTCAGATTCATCTATCTGTTTTGGTTTATATTTTTCATAAGATTTTAAAAAATTACCCGCCAAACATAAGCTGTTTATTTCATGAATGTTTAACTCATCTTCTATTTTATAACTCACACCGAACTGCTTTTCAAATTGCCTAATAAGTGAGATTTTAAGTAAAGTTGATTTGTATAGCTCTTGGGTAATTGGTGTCAACTCAGATGCTACGGCTTTACTATAAACTGTTCGATCGAGATCAATACTTGTCATAAGTCCATAATTAAAATCTTTTAATTTAGTAACATCGTCTTTTTTAGTTGTTGCACAACTGAGAATAGGTAGCATTAAACAGAAACTACCTACTATTTTTATTAACTTGATTAAATTGAACATTTTTTGAGTCTCCAAGATACACGCCCTCATTCTTTAAAATTTGTACCATTTTAGGATTGTAATCTTGCTTAAACAGCTTAATAAACATTTCTCTATTAATATGTAATGGACCAGTATTTTCATTGATTAATGCCATATCTATAGATGCCCTAGTTGGATTTAATTTATCAATCTGCTCTTTTAGTTTTTTTGCTTGTTCATAAGATTTTTTTATGAATTCTCGTTTAGTTTCAACATTTCTGAGTTCTTTTAAATCATCAAAAGCATATGTACTCAGAAATCGAGCTGTAAATGCTGCACTATGAAACTCTGCAACAAGTTGCGTTGCATCATACATCACTTTTTGCATTAAATATTTATGAAATCTAATATACATTTGAGTATGAAAAGCAGGGTCCGTTAAAGCTACATCTGCTTGTTTATTCATATCCCATTCCATTCCAAAACGAATGGCAGTAGCTAATTCAACAGTATTCCTTACTGAAATCCAATCACTATCGCTCATCATAAAATTATAGGGTAATGCCATATAATAGTTACGTATTTTTATATAATCATTACACATCGGCTCTGTAATTTCACATACTTTGGTTTCTTTTGGAAAATTACCAAAAGCATCTGCATCAGGAGCAATTGATCTTCTATAAGCCGAATATAACTGACTTTCACTCATAATTATTATTCCCATTTATCCATAGGTTTTGAAAAATCAAATACATGTAAATCCACATCTTCTGGACTATCGCCTGTATTTACAGTATCTGTATACCCACTATCATCAGTAAAGCCTGAAATTTCTTTCCCTTCTTTTGTAATAAGTAGATAGAAAGCTTCTGGAATTGGTAATTGACTATCTTTATCTACGAGTTGAAATTTTAATCCATGTTCATTTTGAGAATTATTGTTGGAAATAGAAGCAAAGTTACTCATTTGTTGTATCTCATTGGACTGGAGCAAACTTTTCCCCAATCCACCACCATTATCGCCCACAGTTAAATATTGATCGCCAATACATTTACAACCACAAGACAAAGGAGAATTATGCTGTGCCGCTGGCTTACCCATCACAATCATATGATTATCACCAGAAACAATCGTAGAGACACACTTATGTTTTGGACAAGTTGCTTTGTCTCCAACACAAGCAATGGGTTTACCCTCAATCAAAAAAGATGATTGACCAGAAATAACTTTTCCCCCACCTGTTGTAGGTGAACCTAAAGTAATATAAGGAGTTGCCATAGCTTTTTCCTTTCATTATATTTTGTTATAAAATATCAAAATAGATGCAATAATTTTTCTTCTATAGATAGATTAAAGAGTTTTGATTCTACTAACTAATTATTTTAGCATTGTATAATGTTTTTACTTTCCACCCTTCAACTTATTCTAATCTAGATAAAACTCATAATTACGAATTAATCTATTAACCTAACAACAAGTGAGCAAATAGAACATTTCTAATTTGTAACTATCTGCCATAAAGTCGTTGACGAGAACCTGTAAAAGTAAGGAAATTCTAAATAACAATTTCCTTACTTTGAATTACAACCCCATCTCTTCCAAGGTCTTCCCTTTCGTCTCTTCACCTAGAATTAGAATGACTAAAGCAACACCAACAAGCACTGCAGTAAACATCATAAAGACTGCACTAAAACCATTATTTGCCACCATCATATGGGTCACAACCAATGGTGCAACAATCCCGCCCATACGCCCAATCGCCGATGCCCAACCCGAACCAAAAGCACGAATATTGGTTGGATATTGTTCAGGTGTGTAAGTATATAACACACCCCAAGCACCCAAATTAAAGAACGACATCAAACAGCCCCACAACATAATCATACTGACTGAAGTGGCTTGCCCGAAGAAATAAGCAGACACTGCACACATGCCGATAAAGCCTGCCAATGTCGCTTTACGTCCTAATTTTTCTACCAACCATGCGGCAGCAACATAGCCCGGAAGTTGTGCCAAAATCATTCCTAAAACATATTCAAATGACTGAACAATGCTATAGCCTTGTTTGACCAATAAACTTGGTAACCATGTGAAAATACCATAATAAGAAAATACGATTCCAAACCAAATCAACCACAGCATCAAAGTACGTTTGGCAAAAGGACTTGACCAAAGCTGTGAAAATGAAATGCTCTGCTTTTCCGCCACAGGTTTGACTTCAATGGTTTCTATCACTTCCACACCACATTGACGTTCAAGCTTTTGCACCAAAGCATGTGCTTCTTCAATACGTCCGCGATTAATCAAATACGGTACAGATTCAGGCACTTTTTTCAAAATCATGAATACATAAATCGCAGGTAAGCCCCCGATCAAAAAGGCAATATGCCAACCATAATCAGGAATTACAAAATAGGAAATTAATGCAGCAACGAGCCAACCTAAGCCCCAAAAACTTTCCAAGAGGACAATAAAACGCCCACGTACTTGTGCAGGGATATATTCACTCACCAAAGTCACAGCGACAGGCAACTGACCACCAAGCCCTAAACCGACAATAAAACGAAATACCAGCAACCATGTTAAGTTTGGAGCAAAGGCACATAGAGCCGTCGCAATACTATAAGTGACTAAAGTAATCGCAAAGACGGTTCGACGACCAATACGATCTGCCAAGCCACCTGAGAACACCGCCCCGATTGCCATACCAACAAAGCCTATAGATACTACCCAGCCTTTTTCTGAGGGCGTCATTTGCCATTCTTCTGCCATTTTGGTCAGGATAAAGGAAATGAGTCCTGTATCCATGGCATCGAACATCCAACCGAGTCCGATTACCCATAGCAAGGTATAGTGAAATTTTCCAATCGGTAGGCGTTGTACGCGTGAAACTAAATCCATAATCGTGCTCTATGAATATGCTGTATCAGGTGAAAGGGAGATGCTGCCTTCACAACAGGATTTATAATTGTATTCATTATTATAAAGGTTCTGACTTTGATCTAAATCAGAACCCGATATCTATCATTTAAAAGCTAAACTTTTTATTCGGCTAAATCAAGATTCATCTTTGGACGATGCAGATTGTTCATCATCATCTTTATAGATAAATTTCGGCATTTCCAAACCAAAATAAATCGCAATACAGCGCAGTGAAAAACCAAAAACCAAAGTCGAAATCACTGTCACTTCTAAAGACAATCCGACATCCATACAGAACCAATAGAAGATCACCGCAACAAATGAAATTGAGGCATATAGTTCACGGCGGAACACCAAAGGCACATCATTACACAGAATATCACGCAGAATACCGCCTGAAACCCCTGTCAATACACCTGCAACCGCTGAAACAACAAAGCCATGTCCCATATCTAATGCGATCTGACAACCAATGATGGTAAATCCAATCAAACCCAAAGCATCAAGCAACAAGAAGATAGAGTGTAAATGCTTCATCCATTTAGCAATTAGGATAGTGACAAATGCAGCCGCACAGGTGAGTACCAAATATTCAGGATGCTTGACCCAAGTCAGTGGATAATGCCCAAGCAATACATCCCGCACTGAGCCACCGCCAAGTGCTGTCACACAGGCAATCAAAACTACGCCAAACCAGTCCATACTACGCCGACCCGCTGACAAAGCTCCTGTCATGGCTTCAGCCGTAATTGCAATAATATAGATGACTAATAACAACATTGCCCTTCTTCCGCTGAGGGTTATCGATGCGCGTATTCTAAGTCAAATTGCATGAAAAGTTACAAATATTGTGCACAACATTGCTTAAATTTTTTAGCTGAACCACAAATACACGGTTGTTTCATCGTGATCTGCTGATCTGTGGTTGGATCTAGGAAATACCACGTATTTTCAAATTTTACAAAATGCGAAACTTCATGGTGAATTTGTAGAGATTGATCTGCTCCATCCAAGGCTGAATAATGTGCTTTAAATTCAACTTGGGCATGGTTTTTATCGAGTTTTTCTTGGGCTTGTACGACTTCAAGCTTTAACCATTGATTGGCTTTACTCCAATCTGCAATGGCTTTGACATCCAAAGCTTGTTGCTGCCCAAGCGCAGTCGTTTTGACAATATAATCAATCTCTTGTTTAGCAAATGCACTATAACGTGAACGCATCAATTGTGCTGCTGTTTCAGCCTTTTTCTGACCTAAATGTAGAGCTTGGCAACATTCGCTATAAAGTTCAGAACCACATGGGCAAGCGAGATTAGACATGAAATTACTCAAATAAATTTGAATGTAGTTTAACAAAAACCATCATTCATAGTTGATCGAGATAATTTAAGAATGGTAAATCATAGTGGTTTTTACTCACTGTCGATTTATCGCTAAAAACTTTGCCATTCATAGAATTTTGATCAAAAATTAATTTTACTCTAGTTTTATTTTGCCCTAAGCGCATCGTATTTTGATATTTGATTCTAGCGTACTAATTCTTATATTTGGCATAGATAAAATAATCATGCGCTTTACTGATCCCTTTACCTTGATAATCTTGCATTTTTCCATCATTAAACAGCACAATAAACTGATGTATTTCATCAAAATTCTCAGCGTCTTCATAACCACATATATTTTTTCTATACGGGCTTATCAATACTTGAAGCTCCTTTTCATTAAATGCTTCATCCATAAATTGAAATTCAACATCTACATCATTTTGTTCGATAGGATGAAACAACGTTGCTGTTAGAACAACCACCCCGATCAAAAGCAATATAGCTAAGTAAATTTTTTTACTTCTTATTTGTTTTAACATTTTTATGACCCGTTCTTACAAATCGTTGTGCATCAATATAAATAGATCAGTAAATGTACATTGACACACTTTGAAATTCTCAATATAACTTGAATCAATAATAATTTTAGAAATATCAAAAATGGAAAATAAAACCATTACATCTACAAGCTTATGGGTATTTGCATTCATTCTCAGTCTAGGCTTTGTGATCTCTGCTACCGTCATAGGTTATGCGCTGAAACAATCCAATCGTTCACAGAACTCGATCAGTGTAAAAGGTCTTTCCGAAAAACCAATCAAAGCGGATTCTGCACGTTGGGAAATTAACGTTCAAACACCTACGGCTTCAAATAGTATTCCTGAAGCTTATCAATTGCTTGATCAAAATCTTAAAACACTACAGGCTTTTTTTGTGGAGCAAGGTTTTAAAACCACTGATTTACAACAAGGTAATAAAAGCTCTCAAGCCTATTATGAAGAAGTACAAGATGAGGAAGGTAAGACTCGGCGTGAGTTTCGTGGTTATATCGCGATGCAATCTATTGTAATCAGTAGTCGTGATATTCAAAAAATTGAAAAAGCAGCAAAAAATGCTTATTTACTCGATGAAAAAGGTCTTTCGATTGAACAAAAACCTGAATATTTGGTCTCTAATTTAGAGGAAATTAAAATGTCATTGATCGCCAATGCAACTCAAAATGCGCATAGCCGTGCCAATGAATTTGCCAAAGTTGGTGGTGTAAAAGTCGGTACAATGCGCTCAGCAAGTCAAGGCGCTTTCTATATCTTGCCTGAAAGTGGTTCTGATGATGACAGTGACTATGGTGGTGCTTATGACAAAGCGACTATTAATAAAATCGCGCGTGTTGTTGTGACCATTAACTATGCAATTGATTGATTAAAAATAATCTTATTTTCAATACAAATATTATTGATGTAGAAAATAATAGAGGCTCTGAAAATCGATTAATTTAATTTTGTGTTTTATTTCACATAAGCCCATTATTTTAGATTATTGTATTAATGAGCACAAAATTTATATCCAAAATGATTAAGACACACCTTGATTCCTTTAAGTGAGTAATCCATACACCCTTTATGAATACACTTATTCTCTGAAAATCCTTCATGAGCTAAAACCACTAAGAATTGCTTAATGCTGTTTATTTGATTTTGGCTTAGTGTTTGCTTTATATCTATAAGTTTTATTCCAAAAATAGGGTTAGTTGGTGTGTCTGGATAACATTCAAAATACCAAGGTTGCTGACATTCTACACAGGCATAATAAAACTCACCATAATCAAATTCTGGTTGTGCTTTCTCACAAGGAATACTTTCAAGTATGTAATTAGGAAAGCTATTTTTCACATCATAGTTTTGACTAAAAATATCCAAAAAGCTATTAGGACATACAAAAAAACTACCTACAGAATGACATTCACACATAGTTTTTGTTCTTTAAAATTTATCTAAAATTAACTTCATACACCTTATGCGAAGTACAATTTATTAGTCAAATTATTTCAATAGCGTGAGAATCTTATAAACAAAAAAAGCCAGTCTTTCGACCAGCTTTTTTACTATTTCTAATGCAGTTTAATCATCATCTTCCGACTGTTCCAATGCCTTGATATGCACCTTCTCAATCTTATGACCATCCATCGTCACCACTTCAAACTCATAACCATCTGCTTGAAGTTTAGAGCCATTTTCAGGTAAGCGACCTAAATGGAATAACAAATAACCTGAAAGTGTTGAATACTCTTCAGAATCATTGACTAAATCACGCCCTAAAAGCAATGAAACATGACGAATATCCGTTGAGCCTTCAAGCATCAACGAACCATCCTCCAGACTTTCCGCAGCAGCTTCGAGTTCATCTTCATCAGGGAACTCCCCTGCAATCGCTTCAAGCACATCAATCGGTGTTGCAATCCCTTCAATCGAACCATATTCATTCAGGACAATTGCCATTTGCAACGGTGCTTGGCGCAGCTGTTCCATCACCATCAACACCTGTGCATTTTCATGGACGATCACTGGCTCACGTAAATGCTTTTTAAAATCTAAAACACCCGTTTCAATATAATCATTCAACACTTTATGAGTTAAAACAATCCCTTCAATATTGTCCAATTCACCACGCGCCAGAATTAAACGTGAATGTGACATCTCCATTAAATTTTCTTTAATGGTTGCTTCATCTTCATCTAAGTCTAGCCATTCCAATTCAGGGCGTGGGGTCATCACAGATTTTACAGGGCGTTCAGATAAACCAAGAACACCTTGTACCATGACACTGTGATATGCACCATTTTCATCGTCAAACATTTCATCTGCAAGCGCTTGCGTTGCGATCACATCATCCACTTTACCATTTTGATTGTCAGCAGATTTACCACCGAGCATTTTCAAAACAGCCGAGGCAGTACGAAAACGTAAGTCTGTAGTAGTCACCATTTTTTCTTGGTTCTTACGCATGGTTTGGTTCATAAACTCGATCAGAACCGAGAAACCAATTGCTGCATATAAATAGCCTTTTGGAATGTGATAACCAAAACCTTCCACGATGAGCGAGAAACCGATCATCATCAAGAAACCAAGACACAGAATCACCACAGTCGGATGCTTATTAACAAAATCCATCAAGGCTTTGGATGCCCACAGCATGATCCCGACGGCAATCACAACCGCAATCATCATCACTGAAAGGTGTTTCACCATTCCCACAGCAGTGATCACACTATCCAAAGAGAATACGGCATCTAAGACTACAATTTGGACGATCACCATCCAAAACGCAGCATGGACAGGGTTTTCTTCTTTGACGGCTTGCGCACCTTCAAGGCGTTCGTGCAATTCCATTGTCCCTTTAAACAATAGGAATACACCACCAAACAGCAGGATCAGATCTCGCCCTGAAAATGGATGATCCATAATATGGAACAAGGGTGCGGTAAGCGTGATCACCCACGCAATTGAGGCAAGTAACACCATCCGCATACATAAGGCGAGTAATAGCCCAATGATACGTGCTTTATCACGTTGTTCAGGTGGAAGTTTTTCTGCAAGAATTGCAATAAAAACAAGGTTATCTATACCTAAAACAATTTCCAGTACAACCAGTGTCGCAAGACCGACCCATGCAGAAGGATCAGACATCCATTCAAGAATCATTGATCTTGCTCCATTGAAGATGTGCAATTGCGAGTTTCAGCATATGTGAACTGTAAATTTCGAATTTGATTAGATAACTTTAGTTTATTTTGAAATATTTTTTTGTCTAAAGATTGTGCATTTTCGGAGCGACGACAACCACTACCCATGATGATTCATTTATTGAGAAACAAGCTTCAAGTATAGGTAATTTTGCTAAAAATTTCATCTCATTTATCATGTTTTATATGAACTTTATATGAAATAGCAATAGATTCATCGTGATACATATCATTGCCAAATCAATCACGATTCAACATGTTTTTGTCATATTTTTGACTTAGAGTAGTAGAAACATATAAGAACATGATAAGTTAAGGTGAAAAAATAAATGATGAATAGCGTACTCCCTGTAATGAAAAATGAAATGCTTGAATTAGATCACCCCTCTCGTAAAGCAACGCAATGCCTCATCGCACTATATTGTGGCTCCCGCTTTGGCAATAAACCGATTTATAAAGACACAGCAATAGATTTGGCGAAAGGTATCGCAGAACATGGTTTTGGCATCGTCTATGGTGGTGCAAGCATTGGCTTAATGGGTCAAGTTGCTGACACAGTGACGGAACACGGCGGTGAAGTGGTCGGGGTAATTCCAGAATTTATGCTGGACTATGAAATCGCACATAAACAATTGACTGAACTACACATTGTACAAAGTATGCATGAGCGCAAAGCCATGATGGCAGAGCGTGCCAGTGCATTTGTCGCCTTACCTGGTGGATTTGGAACTTTTGAGGAAATCTTAGAAATCGCGACATGGGGACAACTGAATCAGCACCAAAAACCGATGATGCTTTACAATGTAAATGGTTTCTATGATCACTTAATTGCACAACTCGATCATGCAGTGGAAGAGGGTTTTTTACCGCCTCAGCATCGCGCAAAATTGATTGTTTGTAACAATGCCAATCAAATTTATAATGCGATTAAAAACTTAGAAGCACCGAAACATTTTATTGTATAAATATTCAAAATAGCAGGTGAAAGCCCATCTTTTACCTGCTCATCCACAGCGTTAAAAACAACAATAACATTACTGCACTCATCAGCCCCCAATACAGCAAAATAAATACTTTGGCTTTGCGCAAATGTAGATGATAATTAACCGCCTTATCCCAAATAATTTTATATTTTTTTTGACCTTGTTGTCCCCATACGTATCCCATGTAGTCCCAATATCCTAAAACTACGTTTTTCTCACGCAAATATTTATACAGATGATAATCCACAAAACAAAAAATGATCATCGCGCTTAAAAAGCACAACAGCATCAGTAGTGGCAACATATCAATTAACAGTTCTTTCATTTCATTATTTTCTATATCTGTATTTTTAGAATATTTAGAAATTGCTCATTGCAATATTGACCATTAATTGTGAAATATCTGCCAACCATAAATCAAACCTGCCGCAGCCACGATCCAACATAATGTTGCAACACCAAGACAAGACCACATCGACAATTTTGTTGCGAGTAAATAGACCACAAGTAAATAAATAAAATAGGGAATCAGTGACCATAAGCCAAACAATGCTGTTTGCTTTAATGCGTCTCCACCCTTCTCTTGCGACACAATCACATGGGCAATCAATGCAAAAGTGGGGAAAAGCGGAACTAAACCCGCAATATAAAATGCCTTACTTTTAGAAAGAATCGAAATCAACAAAACCACTGCTGCGCCGATGACACATTTCAAAAACAAAGACAGCATTTATACTTACTCAGCAATAAAACCAATGGGCTGAGTGTAGTGAATTTAAGGTATAAAAGCTAAAAAGTTTGAATGATAAGTTGCTATATTTTGCTTAATAAGCACGTTTGAATTTACGACGATTGATGAAAGCAAAAATTCCCATCACAACAGCGCCCAAAACAAAAATAACCAATTTAACTTCTATTCTACTCAAGTGATATGCTGAACGTTCAGATTCAGACGTCAAAGGCACTGCCATTGGCGCTTTTACCGCTTCCCCTGTAGCAGTTGCAGAGTTCTCTGATGAAGTTGTATAGGATGAGGCTACATTTTTGAAATTTAATTCACTGAGCTGAGTAGGTTTAGCACCTTTACCCACTAAGACATACGCCGCAACAATATCAAAATCGACTGGATTTTCAATCTTGAACTGAACCTTGGTTGGCTCATAACTATTATATTCAGGAATCCAATCATTTACTTGGCTATAAATACGAACTGTATCTGTTTTTTCTAGTACAGGATCTTCGATTAACATCACTGACATTTCATCAATAATCGAAGTTAATTTTTTGAATTGATGAAAAGAATATTGTGAAGTTTGCTTCAAATTTTCAGCAATCAACTGTTGATGGATCGAATGTTCACTGGCATTGGATTTATCCAATAAACCTTGATTATCAATAATAAAGTCAACTTTAGAAGTTAATCCTGGGTAATTTTGACGTCCAATCAAATAAACTGCTGTCCAGATCTGATCACTCGCGTGTACATTCTCCAAATTGACTTCATAAAACTGATTTGGTTTCACATTTAAGACTTGCTCAAAAAGGACAGGCGAAGCATTCTCTGCAAAAACATTGCCAGAAAATATAAAACAAATTATTGCAATCACTTTCTGCATATTCATTTCAACCCACCATAAGTGCGACTTAAGTCACAAATATTATATATTAAGTATCCAAATTTGCGTATGCTACTTGTCTAACAATCAGATTTTTAAGATAAATGGAGAAATTTATAGCTACCAAATTCCCCCCTACTCTCTTCGATTTATACAAAATTCAAAATCCCTATTTTTAAGTATTTGACTGTTTTAAAAATGTCGAATCGTCAGTCTTCTCTTTACACTCAATCCATACTAATCACGGCGAAATTTCCCCCAAAGAACGAAAATCATTACAGCAGCAATTACAAAAAAATTAAAAATCTAGCTTCCATTTTTGCCATCATCGAATCTGGACTTTTAGATGCATTGCGGAACTGTTGCTGTCTTTCCTCAGCACTCATATTGTTATTTTGTAGCATCAAATCCATGACTTGTTTCGGCTTATCACCCTCTCCCACAATCATATAGATCGCGAGTGGCTCAAAGCCTTGTTGTTCAGGAACAGCGACACTTAGTTTAAAATTTTCTACACCATACTCAGGAGCCCAGTCCATAACTTGTGCATAAGTACGGATGACATCTGCATCTTTTACAAACGGATCTTCAATTTCTGTACCTGTCTGCTCTTCGATTTCATCAGCAATATCATCAAACTCTTTCAGTGAAAACTTTTTGCGTAATGGCAAATCATCCGCAACCAAAATCGTTTGATTTATTTTTTCAGTTGGGTTGGCTTTATTGATCAAGCCCTCTGGTAAGATCACCAAATTCATCTGTGCTGTACGATTTGGAATCGTCTGCTTCCCGACCACATAAATTGCCGTCCATGCCTGCGTACTTGGAGAAACATCAGTAAATTCCATTTGTGCAGCATGTTCTTGATCTAGTTTTAAAAATTGTTCAAAAGTCACAATTTTAGTTTTGAGTGCAAACACATGTACGCTCAACGTTAACCCTAAAGCGAATGCGAATATCTGTTTCAGCATGGCAACCCTGATTTATAAAGTATTTTATTTTCAATAAATTATAAGCAAGACATTGATATAATCGAATTAGACCTTGAATATTGGCTGAATATAATTGTAAATATATGAATTAAATCATTTTATGTGAAATTTTAAGCAATTCCGCTTGCTTTAAATGGTCAGTGAAATGACATAATTTGTCGCTTAAAAACTATTTTTTACAGCTTGAACAAAATTAAATCGCTATCATATACAACCTAAATTTGCACAATTCCGAGAAAGTCTTTATGAGCCAAAGTCATATCCGTATTCGAGGCGCACGTACCCATAATTTGAAAAATGTGTCTCTCGATATTCCACGCGACAAGTTTGTGGTGATCACGGGACTTTCAGGCTCTGGAAAATCATCTTTGGCATTTGATACCTTATATGCCGAAGGTCAGCGCCGTTATGTTGAATCACTGTCTGCCTATGCACGTCAATTCCTTTCACAAATGGAAAAACCTGAAGTCGATTCAATTGAAGGTTTAAGTCCTGCCATTGCCATTGAACAGAAATCGACCAGTCATAACCCACGTTCAACGGTGGGAACCATTACTGAAATTTATGACTATTTACGTCTGCTCTATGCACGAGTGGGTACGCCTTATTGTCCTGAACATGATTTACCGATGGTCGCACAAACTGTTTCGGAAATGGTCGATGCAGTCAAAGGTCTGGAAGAAGGCACAGCCCTGATGTTACTTGCGCCTGTGGTGCGTGAGCGTAAAGGTGAATACAGCAATTTATTTGACCAATTACAGAGTCAAGGTTTCGTCCGTGCCCGTGTCGATGGTGAAGTGATTGACATTGATACACCGCCTGAACTGGATAAAAAGAAAAAACATACTATCGAAGTGGTGGTGGATCGTTTTAAAGTCCGTGATGATCTGGGCAACCGTATTGCGGAAAGCTTTGAAACCGCACTGCGTTTAGGTGGTGATATTGCGGTTTTATCGTGGATGAATGGCGAACAGCCTGAACGGGTATTTTCAGCAAAACACTCCTGTCCTGAATGTGACCGTGCTGTTGCTGAACTCGAACCACGCCTATTCTCATTCAACAATCCATTCGGTGCATGTCCAACCTGTGATGGTTTAGGAACACGTAGCCATTTCAGTGCAGACAAACTGATTCCAAGTCCTGATGTGTCGATCAGCCAAGGTGCAATTCGTGGTTGGGACAGACAGCGCCCGTACTATTACAGCATGATTGAAAAAGTGGCTGCACATTTTGGTTTTTCATTGGATACACCGTGGAATGAACTGGATGCCGACACCAAAAAGAAATTTTTATACGGTACAGGCAAAGAAAAAGTCGACTTAAGCTACATTGATGAACGTGGTCGTAAACACAGTCGTGTGCAAGCCTTTGAAGGAATTTTGCCACATCTGGAACGTCGCTATCGTGAAACAGAATCGAATTATGTCCGTGATGATCTGGCACAGTATTTATTCAATGCAGCCTGTGATGCCTGCGGTGGTTCACGTCTGAATGAAATTTCACGTCATGTCCGTGTCAAAGACAAAACCATTGCCCAGATCACCAAAATGTCGATTGGTGATGCGGAACATTATTATCAGGATTTAAATCTTGAGGGTGCAAAAGGCGAAATTGCCGATAAGATTTTTAAAGAAATCCGTGAGCGTCTGCACTTCCTTGTTTCTGTCGGTCTGAACTATTTAAGTCTGTCGCGTTCTGCGGAAACCCTTTCAGGCGGTGAAGCACAGCGTATTCGTCTGGCTTCACAGATCGGTGCGGGCTTAATGGGCGTGATGTATGTCCTCGATGAACCATCGATTGGTCTGCATCAGCGTGATAATGATCGTCTACTTGAAACTTTGGTGCGTTTACGTGACCTTGGAAATACCGTTTTAGTCGTTGAACATGATGAAGATGCGATTCGTGCTGCTGACCATATTATTGATATCGGTCCTGGTGCAGGTGTGCATGGCGGTCATGTGATTGCCGAAGGGACTTATGATGAAATTCTGGCAAATAAAGAGTCTTTAACAGGTCAATATCTGTCAGGAAAATTAAAAATCGAAGTACCAAAACAGCGCACGCAACCGCCTAAACCTGAAGAGCAAATCAAGCTGATGGGTGCATGTGGTCATAACCTGCAAAATGTAGATTTAACCATTCCGCTTGGCATTATGACCTGTGTAACAGGTGTTTCGGGTTCAGGTAAATCTACCTTGATTAACCGTACCTTGTTACCGCTTGCAGCAACTCAGTTGAATGGTGCAACCACACTGACCGCTGAAAAGTTTGATTCAATTGATGGCTTACAATTCCTCGATAAAGTCGTGGATATTGACCAAAGCCCGATTGGTCGTACACCTCGTTCCAACCCTGCAACGTATACAGGTTTGTTTACACCAATTCGTGAATTATTTGCGCAAACACCTGAAGCCAAAGCACGTGGTTATGCTGCGGGTCGTTTCTCGTTTAACGTGAAAGGTGGTCGCTGTGAAGCCTGTGAGGGTGACGGCATGATCAAAGTGGCAATGCATTTCTTACCTGATATGTATGTGCCGTGCGATGCCTGTCACGGTGATCGTTATAACCGTGAAACGTTGGAAGTGGGCTATAAAGGTAAAAATATTTCTGATGTTTTAGGCATGACCGTTGAAGATGCGATGCATTTCTTTGATGCGATTCCTGTCATTCACCGTCGTTTGGAAACTTTAAATCAGGTCGGCCTGGGTTATATCCGCCTAGGTCAGTCTGCCACTACCCTATCAGGCGGTGAAGCGCAACGTGTCAAACTCGCACGTGAACTGGCGAAGCGTGATACAGGCAAAACTTTGTATGTGCTTGATGAGCCGACTACAGGTCTGCACTTCCATGATATTGCGAAGCTTCTGGATATTCTTCATGAGCTGCGTAATAAGGGGAATACCATCGTGGTGATTGAGCATAATCTGGATGTGATTAAAACTGCCGATTGGGTGATTGATTTGGGTCCTGAAGGCGGTGCAGGTGGTGGACAGATTATTGCTGAGGGTACACCTGAAGAAGTCGCGAAATCTAAAGTTTCGCATACAGCGAAGTTTCTGAAACCGATGTTGAAATGATTTAATATAAGAAGTTGGGTTATCATCTAAACTCAACTTCTTATAAATATTAGATTATGGCTAAACGAAAGAAACTAGCAGATAAGGATATTAAATCTCTTTGGGCTTTATCAGCAGGTATTTGTGCTAATCCTTCATGCAATAGAAACATTATTGAATCCACTATTAATCATTCATTGGTCGTGATTGGTGAACAAGCACATATAATTGCTCATAGTGCAGATGGCCCTAGAAATAATCAGGATCGTTTAATTAACGATGTAGATTCTGTTGAAAACCTCATTTTGCTATGTAGTACATGTCATACTTTAATTGATAAAGCCGAACAAGATTATCCCATTGAACTTCTACGTGAATGGAAAAACAAACATGAAGAAAAAGTTCAAACTATATTTAAAGATAAAAAATTTGACAATCTTAATTCCCTAAAATTGGAAATTAAAAAAATATTAGATGAGAATTACTATTTATTTAATCAATATGGTCCAAGATCTGAAGCATCTCAAAACTTACTTTCAAATACTGTAGAATTGTGGCACAAACACATTATTGAAGATATTTTGCCTAATAATAGAAAAATCATTAACTTAATAGAAAATAATATTGAATTATGGACTAATAATTTAGTTTTCATCAAAATGAAAGCACATGTAAATGCTTATGAAGTACATTTTAGTAATCCGCTAGAAAACTATCAGCTTTTTCCTATTGAGTTTAAAGAGTACATATATGAGTGATATTTTCAACAATTGGGGTGTCCAATATTGTCGTATTTTATTTTTAAAAAAAATTTTAGAAAATCATGATAATGTTATTAATCTGAAACGTACCGAAGACATTTATTTTTCTTTTAATCGCATAAAGCAGAATGACTCATTAAATGTACTTTGCTTAGACAGCTATGTGTTTGGTGAAAATGATTTATATAAAGTTTTAGAAGAGTTTCCTAATATTGATATTATTTCTATTGGCGGTGTTTGGAATCGCTATACACGTGAAGCAAAGGAACTTGCATTAGAAAAAAAACTAGGCTTATATCGTGCGGATGAAATAAAAGGAGGAATTTACTTTGACAAATTCTGGCTTTACCACAAAAAAGATGATGAAGGGAATCCAAAATATTGCTTTGGATCACTCTAATGAATTACTCTGTGTAATTGGCTTTGGCTCTTTTTTCCAAGGAAAATCTTCATTTAATGATATTGATATACTCTTTGTCGGTATATCAAATGATAATTTCCAACTTTACAAAACACTAAAGAGCAAATGTGTAAAATTAAGTTCCATGTTTGGAGTAAATATTGACTTTAACTTCTTAACAAAAACAGAATATGAAGAAAACTTATATTTAGACATAAAAAGTAATACTCATACTGTGCTTTATTTAAATTCAATAACATGATTTTATTCCATAGTTAATTGTTACAAGAGTAATCACACCACCACTTTATTCCGCCCTTGCGCTTTCGCTTTAAACAAAGACTCATCCGCTTGACTAAATAACGCTTCCCAATTCTCTGCCCCAGATGCAATCCCAATACTCACAGACACTTTCAGCTGTTCATCTGTTCCAGGTAAATCAAAACGTAACTGCGAAATATCTGCCAAAATACTTTCCGCAATTTGAATCAACCAATCTTGCTTCAAATTTTTCAAAACAATTAAAAACTCATCCCCACCAAAACGCACAATCAACTCAGAACGCGCAATATTGGCTTGTAAACAAGATGCAATTTGAGCGATCACACGATCCCCCAGAATATGCCCATATTGATCATTCACTGACTTAAAATGATCAATATCTACCACAATCAAACTCAGCTGCTGGAATAACTGAGGCTCAGCCGCATACTCATTTAAAAAAGCATCCAAAGCGACACGATTCGACACACCCGTTAAACTGTCGGTGTTCGCCATATTTTTCAATTTAAATTCAAATACGTCCCGCTGTTGCAACATCTCTTTTAAAATATAAATCGCATCATTCAGCGTTTGCGCCTCTTTATACGTTAAATCAACGCCTCCAACATATTCACGCTGATGAGACTTCGATAATTCCACAATCATTTGCTGGGCTTGAATCAAAGGTTCAAACAATTTTTTGCGTGTATAAAGCATTGTAAACATCGCAACAGCTAAAGAGATTAACGATGTGAAAAGTGTCAGCAAAAATTGTTGATGAGATGCGCTCGCTTTTTCTTGAGCATCGAGGCTTTGCATTTCAAGTAAATAGGTTTGTAGATCCACAACAGTTGTAAATTTTCCCACCATCGCATCAGTGAGCTGATTTGCAGTGATGCTATAAGGCTGATGAAGATCACTCTCTTGCAAAAGCTTCACGACTATAGATAAACCTTGATCAATAAAACGATCTTTGACCTGTTGATGCAAATTTAAATAATCTTGTGTTTTCAATGATTCAGGTTGGATCGTATCTAGCAACTGCCATAAATATTTTACTTGTTCCTGTGTTTGCAAAGATCGAAGTTTATTCTTTTCTGGAAATGAGGCTGAAAAACTTAATGGCGCCATAATATTTGATGCAACACGACCTGCTTGATCACGCAAATCCGCAAGTATCAGCACCATAGACGCATAGTCCGTCACTTCTTTATTTCGCTTTTTTGAATCCATGACCAACTGTTGTAAGAGTGTTCTACAACTGTCCCATGCACCAAACATTCCTAAAATGGCTTGGTCCATCTGCTGAACAGTCCGTTTTTCTTTAGATAATGCTAAATATGCATCAACATGTTTACGGGCATTGCCTAAATCATATTTCAATTGCTGATCAACGCGCTTTGCTAACTCAGTAAAGCCTGCTCGATTTAATGTTTTGACGGTTATATCGATTTGCTGATCGACTTCGCTACGATATTTATTCAGTTCATTGATATTTTTTTGAGCTTCAAGGGTTGTACTCGACATTGCTTTATTAGTTGGTGCTCTTTCACGAGATATTTTGTTTGATGTTTCCGCAAATACCCTCAATGTCTGGATGTCTAAAACAGCTTGATGTGAAATTCGATATTGTTGGTAACTACTAATAATTTGAGGAATTGCAATTAACAGCACAGATAAGATAATGATCGACATTAAAAGCAATAAGCGAATACTAATTTGTTCTGAGCGCAATTGCTGTCCCATTTGTTTTCACCATATCTGTTGTTATTGGTCTACTTTGAAAATACAACTATTCGATTTATTTAACATCAATCTCATTATAAATTAGCCATTAAAAATGATCTATGACTCAAATAATTTTATGAATACTACACAATACCTATTTTTACCTAAGTTTGAATACTGTATTTATAGCAATGTTTAACCACAATCTAAAAGCTTAATATTCAAAATAAAATTTGACTTAATTGACGATAATGAGAAGTTCTTTTTGCACCATCAATACATTCATTTAAAGGGTCAAACCAACGTTTAGTCCAAAGAATTAACCATTCGTTTAAAAAACCAACATTTAAAACCAAGTAAAATAATCAAGATTTTATAAAAAACAAATCTACATTCATTTACTTAAATAAAACCTCAATGCTAAATCGCTATTTCAGATCTGTAATATTCAAAATTAACATTTTACATAAAAGTAGAATGAACCTAAAATAAGAAACCAATAGAGATGAACATTATCACTATTTAAGAATTTAACGTTTTCTATGCCCAGTTATCCCCAATAAACTGGGCATTTTTTTGTCTATGATTTTGTAAATGATCTAACGCAAATAGAAAAATAAGCCTAATTTATCCAAAACATCTAAAGACAATTGTTTACGTTGAGCAGGATTATCATCTTTATTCATCTGCATATTTAAAGCAAAAGCTGTGACTTTACCATTGGGCTGTTCCACCCAACCGGTATACCAACCAACTTGAGGTTCAACATCCATTCCCCAGCCACTTTTTGCATACAATTTTGCACCACCACGACTCTCCACATAGAGCATATCTTTCACTTGTTGTTGCACAGAAAGATCAAAAGGCAAAGTCTTCATTGCCAGTTGATAGGCAAATTTTGCTTCTTGCTCAGGTGTAATTTTTAATGGGCCAACCAACCAAAAATTATCAACTTGTTTTCCAATATTGGCATTTCCAAAACCAATGCGTTTCACTTCTTTTTGCATAAGTTCAAGACCAATACGGCGCGCAAGTTCCTGATAAACAGGTACAGCCGATGCCTGCATCGCCTCTCCCAAAGTCATATCTTTTTCCCATGAAGGAAAAAGCCTTTTCTCCCCATGCCATTTAAAAACTTCAGTGGCTGTTGCTTTGTGATGTTGCAAACCGATTAAAGCATTGAGCATTTTGAATGTTGAGGCAGGAATATACTGCGTATTTGCCCGTGTTAAATCATTGCCGTAACGATTTATTTGATTACCGTCATAGGTGATGAATACCGCTTGAGCTTTCGCTTGTTCAAATAACAATGGAATTTCATTCACCCGATCTTCGACTCTATGCTGAGTTTGCACATCGTACATGCAACCTGAAAGTGCAAAGCCCAACAAACAAATACCAAAATATATTTTAACTTTCATAAACTTAACCAAAAATCAAAAAACTATCACCCTTATATATTTATAATCTACTTAACTCCACCAACAATTTCTGTATGATTATTTAAAATATGATTGTAAGAAAATATTTACAGGTGCAATATATTGGTGCATAATGCACTCACTTAGGGCACATTATTAATATTCCTCAGCAGATTTTATTGATTTGCCCCAGATTTTGGCGAAAAATCCCAGTTTTCTTTGAAAATTGGGATTTTTTTTGGCAAAAATCATGCCAATATTTCATTCTATATATCAATAAAGCACCTTAATAGTGCAGTTTAATAAATTATCGAATCATTCTCTGCAAAAAGTTGAGTACTTTATAAAGCTTGTAAGTTTTAAAGCAAAAAAAAGCCCAACCTTGGGGAAAGCTGGGCATATAAACTTCAAAATTCATCATATAAATAAACTCTATTTCTTAATTATGTGAAATATATAAATTTTTGTAAAACAAATTAAATAAATAAAACGCTAAAATCTTATCGTTTTTCCAGATAATTGAGGTTTAATTAACAATATACATAAAAAGTGAAGATTAATTCACAAATTATTATTTTATAAATTTAACCATTCATGACATTAATTTGAAATTACATAAAATAAATCATCGAAAATGACGATTAACAAGTATAAAATCAATCATAAAAGCAATTAATAAGTGTAGTATTTTGTCATACTTTTCAAATGAATTAAAAGTTTTATATTAATTTATTTTATTGTTCTGATTACACTTTTTATACGGTTGACTTAAATTTTAACAAATGAGTAGTTTTTAAACAATTTACTTTTCATGTAATTGATTTGTAACGAATGGCCGCAAACATCATTGACTTAATATCTTGTTACAATACAATGCCATGTGTTTCACCAATTTCAACTATTGGAAAAGATTATGAAAAAACTCGGTTTAGCCACTGCTTTATTATTAGCCATGACCGGCGCTCAAGCATACCAATTCGAAGTACAAGGTCAATCAGAGTATATCGATACAACTGTAAATGACAAAGACTTCACTGGTGGCGTACAAGGTACTTACTACCTTAAAAATGTTGACTCTTCTAAAGGTCCTTTAGCTGAAGCAGCATTCTTAAACCAAGCTTCTAATGTATCTTTAGCTTATAACTTTAGCCAATTAGATGCAGGCGTTGATGTTCATAATTTTGGTGCTAAAGCAGAAGCTTATGTTCCAACTCCATACGTTCCAGCTTATGCTAGCGTTTCTTATAGCCACACTATCCTTGATGGTAAAGTTGGTAACTCAGATGACAAAGGCGACCGTTATTCTCTAGAAGTGGGTGCTCTTCCAACTCAAAACTTCTTGGTTGCTGTAGGTTATACAAGCGTTGCTGACCAAACTGCTTTAGATGCGTTCAATGTAATGGGTAACGGTGCTGCTAAAGCGGTTGCTGAAGCTGCAACTATCGGTGAAGACCAAGACGCGATCACTGCACGTGCTAAATACGTTGGCGGTATCGACGGTACTAACATGTCTTTAGCGTTTGAGTCAGGTATTGTTTATGGTGATGCTACTGCTTACCAACTTAAAACTGATTTGTATTTGAACCCACAATTAAGCGTTGGTGCTTCTTATGCAGAATCTAGCTTTGACGCTACTCCTGATTCAGCTTGGGGCGCAAACGTAAATTACTTTATCACTCCTGCTATTGCAGTAGGTGCAAGCTACGTAAATGCAAACTCGAAAGCTGCGAACGACACTCAAACTGTTGGCGTTAATGCTAAATTCCGTTTCTAAGATCTAATCTTTAGAAATTGAATCAAAAAAAGGACTCTAATTTAGAGTCCTTTTTTTATATAACGAATTAGATTTAATTACGAATCACATTTAAAAAATGTAAATGACGTTCATATTGGTCAATAATGTCTTGTAATAGATCTTCTTGCGTCCAATCCATCACATCATAGCCCTGCCCGCCTTCACGTAAAAACACTTCAGCCTGATAAAACTCATCAATTTCATCATGTTGCTCATCCAACATAAAACTTGCTGCTTCAGTTTGATGGGTTTGTACTTTATAGACAAAGTTGAGTTCACTTTGGTGATCGACACTCAAAGCTAAACCATCATCGACCTCACGGATATTCACCTCTAAATGACGGCGCTTAAATTCACGTTGAATACTTTCAAAAGCCTGTCGTACTTGATGCTGAATATAATCATTCACTTCATCGCGTGTATGCGGATAGTGCATGATCAAACCTAAACGTTGTTGCCAACTGCGAGGATTTTGTACTGCACGCGGGGTAATTCGAGCAACTTGCAAAGCATTCATTTTCGTGACATCTAAACGTAATGCTTTGAGTAATCCCCAACACAGCAACAACATAATAAATGTAAAAGGTAAAGCACTCATCATGGTTGCCGATTGCAATGCCCCTAATCCACCAACAAGCAAAAGAATGATCGACAAAACTGCCATTAATGCCGTCCAAAAGAGGCGCTGCCAAATTGGAGAGTTTTCTGATTTCGCTGTGAGATAATCCGTCACTAACGCACCAGAGTCAGCAGAAGTCACAAAGAATAGCACCACCAAAATCGTGGCAATAAAACTTGAAATACCAGCAAAAGGTAAATGACTTAAAAACTCAAACAGCGCCACTGATGAATCATTTTGAACTGCGGTGATTAAACTGGTGTGTCCTTGTTCTAAAATACTGAACAGTGCAGCATTGCCCATGAAACCCATCCAAATCAGGGTAAAGCCTGTTGGAATTAGCAATACACCCACAATGAACTCACGAATAGTCCGTCCTCGTGACACTCGCGCAATAAACATTCCCACAAATGGTGACCAAGAAATCCACCATGCCCAATACATAATCGTCCAACCACCAATCCAACCATTCGGTTGATACGCATAAAGATTAAAGGTCATGGAGAATAAATTGGACATATACTGTCCAGCATTTTGAATTGTGGTTTGTAAAATATAAATACTTGAACTGGCTAAAAATACAAAGACCAATAAAGACAATGCAAGCACTAAATTCAGTTCAGATAAACGCTTAATTCCTTTATCTAAGCCCAAACCCACAGACAAAGATGCCAAAGCACTGACAAAAATAATCAGCATAATTTGTGTGCTGATCTGGTTTTCCCAACCAAATAAATAACTCAAACCTGAGTTAATCTGTGTGACGCCAAAACCCAATGTCGTTGCAACACCAAAAACCGTTCCAAGTGTTGCAAAGGTATCGACCGCATCACCCATTGGCCCATAGATTTTTTTACCAATAATCGGATATAAACCTGAACGAACTTTTAAAGGCAAATTATAGCGGAATGCAAAATAAGCCAATGTTAAACCAACTAAGGCATAGATTGCCCAAGCATGTAATCCCCAATGGAAAAAGGTGATTCGCATGGCTTGTTGTGCGGCTTGTACCGTTTGTGCATCACCTGTAGGTGGACTGACATAATGCATGACGGGTTCAGCCACGCCAAAAAACATCAAACCAATCCCCATCCCTGCGGTAAATAGCATGGCAAACCAAGAGCCACTACTATATTCAGGTTGGCTATGATCAGGGCCAAGTTTTATTTTCCCCATGTCTGATAATGCAATAAACACAAGAACCAAAAGAAAAATTGCAACCGCAAGTACATAGAACCAACTAAATGAATCGGTAATCCACTGATTCATTTGTTTGGTCATGAGATCAAAAGCATTCGGTGTCAAAATCACGAATGCTAAAAAAATAACGATAATTCCAACCGTACTGAAAAACACATTTGGATTGACATTATCAAACCAAGATGACTTTTTGGAAGGCATATCTTCCTCACATTTTTTTAATTAACGGGCAGACCCTATGGGTCAAGAAAGGCATTCACAAGAAGTGAAAAAGAGCAGACTCAGCTTAAGAAAAGTCCAGATTTGATTATAATTCAAGCAAAAAATCGATACAGTTTACTTACTGTAAAAAATATTCAATTGAAATTATTCATTTTTATGCGCGATATAGTGTAAAGAAATCAAACGCGAAACAATCAATGCCAAGTACATCACGCCACCAAACATTTGTAGCATCGCAACAACCCGTGCAGCGGGTGCGAGTGGAATCACATCAGAAAGCCCTGTAGCAGACTGCAAGCTAAAACTTAAGAAGAGTAAATCCAACCATGTTTGGTACTCTCCTACATGATTTGGATTTTGAAAACTATTGGGCACGAGTAACTGACAAATACTATATAAAAACGCAAAGCCCCATGCGATCAAGGTAAAAACAGCCCCTGCTGCAAACAGTTCATCTTTGGTGAGATAGCGGTCTTCAAACATATAACGTACCAAACCATAAGCAGCGCAGAAATAAGCCATGGCTTCAAAGAAATGCGCTGTGATTTGCATCGGAATGGAACGTTGCCCAATGAGCATCAAAATCGAAAATATAAATGCACCACTAACAAAAATCATGCCCAAGATGGTAAATGTAGGTGTTTGTCGAATTACTTTGGCAATAATCAAAAGTGCCAAGACACCCACTGCCCACGTGAGAATTTGATAGCTTCGGCTTTGACTGGTATAGAGGTAAAGAAATAAGCTACTTAACTGAACCAATAGCAGCCAAGCAGAGGGCAATAGTTTAAAGTCTTTCCAAAAATCAACAATTGGACGCATATTTTAGATTCTGTTTGTTTTTATCAATTTCAAAGTTAGCACATTCATGCATGTTGATACATTTTTTCTACGATGAATACATTTTAAAAACCATAAAAAAACACCTCCAAGGAGGTGTTCTTTATAGGATCAGATCATTTGAATTAGTGATCTGAAGCACCTGAGATGCCAATACCTGTTTGTGAACGAACATACTGTGCATCAAATGCTTTGCGTTCTGCTTCTGCGCGAGCTGATTTATCAGTCACAGAGAATAACCAACAGCAGATGAATGCTAACGGCATTGCAAAGATTGCAGGACCATTGAATGAGTTGATTGGTGTATCAGAGATTTTTAATGTATCTACCCAAACTGCTTTAGATAAGATAATTAACGTTACTGCTGTTACTAGACCAACAACACCACCGATCACCGCACCACGAGTTGTTAAACCTTTCCAGAACATTGAAAGTACAAGTACTGGGAAGTTTGCACACGCTGCTACAGAGAATGCTAAACCAACCATGAATGCTACGTTTTGTTTTTCGAACAAAATACCCAAGATCATCGCGAAGATAGCAAGACCTAAAGTCGCAATCTTAGACATACGTAATTCAGATTCAGGCGTCGTTTGACCTTTCTTCAATACGTTTGCATACAAGTCATGAGAGATTGCTGAAGCACCAGACAATGTCAAACCAGCAACAACCGCAAGGATCGTAGCGAATGCAACTGCTGAAATGAAGCCCATGAACAAGTCGCCACCAACAGCATCAGACAAGTGAACCGCAGCCATGTTGTTACCACCAACAAGTTCTAACTTGCCAGTAACTGCCATTTTTGCAACGTCGATGAATTGTGGGTTGTTTGATACGAAAAGGATCGCACCGAAACCAATGATGAATGTTAATAGGTAGAAGTAACCAATGAAACCTGTTGCAACTACAACTGATTTACGTGCTTCTTTCGCATCTTTAACTGTGAAGAAACGCATAAGGATGTGTGGTAAACCTGCTGTACCGAACATCAACGCTAAACCAAGAGATAAAGCATCTAATGGGTTTTTAGCAAGGCTACCAGGACCCATGATCTTAGATGCATCTTCAAGGCTCACATCATGTACTTTTGCAAATACGTCGATTGATTGCTTGAACATTTCAGAGAAGCTATAACCTACAGAATGCATCACCATGAACGCCATGAATGTTGCACCTGAAAGTAACATCACCGCTTTAATGATCTGCACCCAAGTTGTTGCCAACATACCACCGAACATTACATAAGCCATCATGAGAAGACCCACGATCACAACTGCGATGTTGTAGTTCAAACCGAATAATAGTTTGATTAACTGACCTGCACCTACCATCTGTGCGATTAAGTAGAATGCAACCACAACCAATGAGCTGATCGCTGCAAGCGTACGTACTGGTTTTTCTTCTAAGCGGAATGAAACCACGTCAGACAGGTTGTATTTACCTAAGTTACGCAGACGTTCAGCCACCAAGAACAATACGATCGGCCAACCCACCATGAAGCCTAGTGAATAAAGCAAGCCATCAAAGCCTGAGCTAAACACCATTGCGGAAATACCCAAGAACGATGCTGCTGACATATAGTCACCCGCAATCGCCAAACCATTTTGGAAACCTGAGATACCACCACCAGCAGTATAAAAGTCAGCAGTATTTGTCGTTTGTTTAGCAGCCCATTTGGTAATGAACAATGTTAAACCCACGAAAATCGCAAACATGATGATTGCGTGCCAGTTTGTTGCCTGTTGTTGAGCTTCACCTAAGTCAGGACCAGCTTGTGCGACAGTTGAAAGCAGTGCAGTAGATGCAAGAGCTGCTTTAGTTTTTAAAGAGTTCCATTTCATCATTAGTGCAGTCCTTTTTCATGAGCAATTTCTTCTACTTCTTTCATTGCTTCTTCAGTCAATTGATCCAAAGAATTGTTGGCGATATATGAATACACGCCACATAAAAGAAAAGATAAAACAATAATGCTCAGACCTAAAGGAATTCCCCAAGTGGTGACACCACCTTCCGATACTTTAGATAATAAAAACTCTTTGTTGTAGCCAACTAAAAGCATAAATCCAACATAAACAAACAACATAATTGCCGTAAGTGTCCAGCTCAATTTACTTTTCTTAGCAACCATTTCTTTGAATTTTGGATTTTGTAGAATCGCGTCTACTTGTCTCTCATCCATAACCATGCTCCTTGTTAAGCGACCAGTATCCTGGTTGCTTCTTTTTAATCATTTTTTTACATGGTCAAAATTAACAAGATTGTGGGGTTCTCGTAACTTAGACTTTGGTCGTTAAATTTTGATCGAAATGAACGAGTCAGTTCATAGATAGAGTATTATAGAACGAGATTTTTACATCGTAGTCCTTATGAGCAGTTGGTTAATTATAGGGGTTCTCGCCCTTTACATCCTCATTCTCTTTGTTTGCGCCTTCTTTGGAGAGAAGCATGCGAGTCGATTAAGCACGCGCGGCAGGATGTTACTCTTTAGTCTAACATTGGGGGTTTATTGCTCATCTTGGACATTTTATGGTGCAACGGGTGCAGCGGTTCGTGAAGGGATTATTTTCTTACCCATCTATTTAGGGCCACTATTATTTGTTTGGCTTGGTTACGATATTTGGCGTCGTTTAGGACGAGTTCGTCAGCATCATGCAATCTCTTCTATCGCTGACTTTGTCGCTGCACGTTATGGTAAAAGCGGGACACTGGCATCTTTAGTGACCATTCTTGCTGTAGTCGCAATTATTCCTTATCTCGCGCTACAACTGCGTGCCATTGCACTCAGTGCTTCCGTCATGCTGGATCACAACACGCAAGTGCTCTCTACGACAACGAATGGGGTTCTCTGTTTAACTGCAGTTTTAGCAATTTTGGCCATGATGTTTGGGACACGACAAATTGCCAATACAGAACAACATGGCGGTTTAATGTTAGCTGTAGCATTTGAATCTTTTGTGAAACTCTTTGCCCTACTCTGTGTTGCATTCTTTTTTATATTTGAAGCCCCTGAAAACATCGTCCAGATTTCGCATGATGTGCAAAAGACTTTCCACGAAGTGCAATTGTTTGGTGTCCCTGAAACCTTTTGGGTTCAAACACTTTTAGCAGCATTGGCAATCATCTGTTTACCTCGCCAATTCCACGTAGCAGTCGTTGAATTACGCGATGAAAAGCACATTCGTGGCGCACGTCGCTGGTTCGCAGCTTATTTAATTTTAACCATCATTGCGATTATTCCAATTGCCAGCTGGGCGCTACACGCTGCACCTAAATACTTAACCATTCCCGATGTTGCAGTCCTATCTTTACCAATCAGTTATAACCAAGACTGGCTGTCTTTACTGGCTTTTCTAGGTGGTTTTTCAGCATCTACAGGCATGCTCTTAGTTTCATCTGTAGCATTATCCATCATGCTCAGTAACGATTTAATCATGCCTGCTTTGTGGAGATTTGGCATTCTGTCGCGCCATGATAAACGCCTCCCGCAAGTACTCAAATTCACCCGTCGTGTGTGTATTTTAGCGGTGATGCTGTTAGGCTTTTTATTCTTCCATTTCTTTAATGATATTGACCAACTCTCTACATTTGGCTTATTGGCATTTAGTGCTGTTGCACAATTCTCTCCTGCGCTGATTGGCGGATTATATTGGCGTGGTGGTAGTCGCCAAGGTGTTTACGCAGGGTTGGTGGTCGGCTTTATTCTATGGTCTTATACCTTACTCTTACCGACGATTTTGCGTAGTTTACCGACTGAATATGGGGACTTCGCTCATCAGTTTTTAATGTTTGGGCCTTTAGGGATTACATGGTTAAGACCTGAAGCCTTATTTGGTTTTGAGTCTTTTGCACCATTGACCCACGGTGTGATTTGGGCATTGGGCTTAAATATTATGCTTTACATTTGGGTATCTAGAATTTATCGCCCAAGTATTGCAGAACAAATTCAGGCAGAAAGCTTTTTCTACTATGAAACTAAACCTCTTCCTGCACAAAGTACTTCAACAGACATCAATTATTTACACCATGATGTTGCCAAACTTAAAGTTGGCGACTTAATCGCACTTGCCAAACGTATTACAGGTGAAGGTCCAACGACCCATGCATTCCGCCAATTTTGTATCATGAACAATGTGGTCATGAATGAAAATAGCAGTGCAAACGGGATGTGGTGGCGTTTTACTGAGCAGTATTTGGCAGGTACGATTGGTGCAGCATCAGCCCGTACCCTGCTGACTACAGCCATGGTGAATAATGGTTTAGCACTGGGCCAAGTGGCGAATATTCTTGACCAAGCCTCACAATGGCAACGCTTTAACCAAAACCTGATCATGACCATGATTGACCACATGACCCAAGGCGTCAGCGTAGTCGATGAGAATATGTGCTTGGTCGCGTGGAATAATCAATACCTTAAACTTTTTGATTATCCAAAAGATTTAGTTTATGTCGGTTGTCCAATTGCAGATTTGATTCGCTATAACGCTGAACGTGGTGAATGTGGTCCAGGTTCAGTCGAAGAACACGTTCGCAAACGGATTCACTGGATGAAAGTCGGTAGTGCGCACGAATTTGAACGGATTCGTAAAGATGGTCGTGTTATCCAAATGCGTGGCAATCCGATTGAAGGTGGTGGTTTTGTTACGACCTTTGCGGATATTACAGCGTTCCGTGAAAATGAAGCGGTACTTGAAGCACGTGTTTCAGATCGAACTCAGCAGCTTGCAGATGCATTGTCAGAGCAACAATTGGCTCGTGAGCAAGCAGATAAAGCCAATATGTCAAAAAGTCGCTTTATCGCAGCAGCCAGCCACGATCTTTTACAACCTATGCATGCAGCACGCTTGTTCAGCACCGCGTTAGAGCAAAGTATTCAGTCTGATGAAGACCGTAAAACCTTACAACAACTGGATCGGGCATTGCATGGCGCAGAAAGCATGCTTTCTGCCCTTTTGGATATTGCACGTTTAGAAGGTGGTTCAATCCAACCAAAGCGTCAAGCTTATCCACTGCATGACTTACTCAACGATTTAGAATTGCAATTTAAATCCATTGCCGCACAACGTGACATTCAATTTAGTGTCCATGATGCAAAATTCTGGATTGATACCGATCCACAATGGATTCGTCGTATTATTCAAAACTTTGTTAGTAATGCCCTACGCTATACTGCACGTGGTCGTGTCGTGGTTGGTGTACTTCGCGCTTCTAACCGCCCAAATCATATTCGTATCGGCGTTTGGGATACGGGTCCAGGTATTGCAGAAGAACAACGTATTAAACTATTCCAAGAGTTTGAACGTTGTGGACATACCTCACCTTGGGGTGAGCAAGGTTTAGGCTTAGGTTTAGCCATCGTACAACGTATGACCAGCCTACTTGATTACCCTGTGCATGTTTACTCTACACAAGGCAAAGGTTCATGCTTTATGATCGATGTACCAATTGTTGATGCACCGAAAATCGTAGCCACGCCTGTACAAGCAGTTCCGCTCAAATCAAAAGCCTATAAAATCTTGTGCTTAGATAATGATGAAACCATTTTAGAAGGTATGTCGACATTGCTGACCAAGTGGGGTTATCAAGTCTTTAAAGCCACAGAACCTGAACAAGCTTTAGAGCTGATTCAAACAGAAAATATTCAAGTGTGGTTGGTTGATCAACACTTGAATGATGGCAAAATTGGTTTAGATTTCATCATTGAACATCGTCAGGAAAATGTACCTTCCGCATTGATCACGGCAGACTCAGATCCTGAACTGCCACAACGTGTCAAAGATTTGAATATTGTGTTGTTAAAGAAACCATTGAAGCCAGCTTCGTTACGCTCATGGTTATCTGGTCTAAAAATTTCTCAGTAAATTTTAACTAGGTAGCTGTATCAATTTCATATTTTGATACATTTATAACCTCTATCCAGATGATGGATAGAGGTTTTTGTTTCACTATTTTTAAGTGAAATAGCAATTTATTTTAAACTTTATGCAAAAGCATTCAAAAACAGTAAGAAAATAATCAGAATCATTGACCAAAAATTTCAAAGCTTTATTTTCTATGGCAATTTCAACCAAAATAGTAAATATACACTTGTATAATTAGTTACAATTAAATATATTGCTGATTTTTATAAACAAAAATATCATCTTAACACCGCATACAACTTTAGTCTTATTCCTATTGCAACCCATATAAATCGAAAATTATTACAACACAAAAGCACGCGCTTGTTCAGGGAAGCAACATTTGCGTATTAAATGAATTTAAATAGGATTTTTGCCATGAATATTTCAGAAGTTTCAAATGGGCATCAAGCTCAACAATTCCACCGTCAATATGGTGCAAATGCAATCCTGCCTGAAATCGATTGGCAAGATATTTTTAAACACAGCAAACTGCAAAACACACAAATCCAAGCCTTAAACACACTTTATCAAGCTGCTGTTCCATTGGCTTTACAAGTTTTTGAAGACTTGAAATTTGATGTTTTTGCACCTGTTGCATTCCACCCACAAGGTTTGGGCTTATTTGATAAATTAGCGCAACAAGAAGAAAAACTGGTTCAACGCTTAGAAGATGAATGCGAATGTTTGAATGATGAAATTCGTCATCAAGTATGGAGTATGTTACTGCGTGGTGGTGCAGTACTCGTATTCAAAGCTTGGCTGGGTAAAGTTAAACTGGGAAATAATAGCTTAGATATGACTCAATTTGATGAGCTTTCTGATTTACTGTTTATTAAAACATCACCTACAACTTTAGCACACCGTCTAAGTGTAAATTCACAAGCTGATTATGATCACGTCTTTTTAATGTATGGTAATGACGTATTCTTAGATCGCTTTAACAGCCTTGAAACTGCTGCATTATTTGTTGATCTCGGTGTATATGATGCCGCATTCTTAAGCTTACGTGACGACCGCGTTGCTGAATATTTAAAATCTAAAGGCTATGTCAGCCAAGATCAAATCGAAGACTTAAAATGTGCTTTAAACCCATTGGGTTGCCCAGATCAAGTATCGAAACAAGATTGTTTAGCTTAAACTAAAACGACAAAATAGATCTAAAGAAGCCAGTCATATGACTGGCTTCTTATCAATAATATCATTCAGAGTATATAACATACTAAAATAATGCCTTCGGCAATTTAATCTGAATAATTTCATTATCATCTGCTTTTTTCGCATTTCGCCCAGATGAGCCAGGGAAGTTATTATCATTCAATACCGTTAAGGTATTTTTATTCTCAATAATCACATCTTCAATGGTAAAAAATGGGAATGCGAAGTTTGTACCCGTACCAATGTCACCATCGCGAGCAGTACCATATAAATTATTTGGGTTCGTGATCTTCATTAAATCAACCAATTCGGTACGTTGAACAGCTTTACCCGATTCACCCAATTTAATTTGAATTAACTTTTTATAACCTTCTAATTTATTTTCAGAATCATCACGCTCAATAATCACACCTGATTCATGATCAAATAATTGAAAATCACCAATCGAGGTCGCTTTTTCATTTAAATCAAACAAATAATATTTGCCTGTATACGCTTTTTTCTTCACATCAAACTGTGAAATTAATAACTGACGCTGTACTGAACCTTTCAAAGGTTTTTCTAAAAGCGGATATAAATACTGACCATCTTTTGACAAAGCCATCCCCTCAAAACCACCACTTTGTAGCGTTAAAGGTTCTACATAATTTACATTGGCTTTATTTAATTGGTTTTGCGGTGAACGCAATTCTGTACCGACTTTAAACGGATTTGGAAGCGAAATAGGTGCGTCAATTAATACACCATCTTTATCAAAATGAAGTAAATAAGGACCAAATTCATCTCCAATCCAATACGTTCCATCCGCAGTTCGTTGAATCGACTCAGGATCAAAATCTGCACCTGTTAGTAAACGATCTGAAGTATTTTTATTAGTAATATCAAAGGGAACTAGTTTATTTGGATCGCGCAACTGAATAAAACTCATCACTTGAACTTTTGCTGAACCTGTTGATTTGGTACGAAAATCAGGTTTGATTTGATAGATGCGCAATAGAAAATCTGCTGAATTGTCTTGTGCACCAAAACCATTGTCCGCCATCACCATATACGTTCCGTCACCATTTTTCAAAGCGCCTGAAAAACCTTGTACAGGCTGCCCCTTAAATGGAGGGAAAATACCATTTGCCCCTTTCACTGCTGCACCTGAATTCGGTCCTGCGGCATAGGTTTCAACATCAAGCTTGGCAAATGACACCAACGTAGGCACTGAAACCGATGATTCAAATGAGAAGTCATCTTCATCATTACAGGCGGTTAAACCTAAAGCACTACAGCAGAATAAAGCCAATAAAATTTTCTTGTTCATGGTCTTATACATTTGATAAAAATTTACGCAAATTTAACAAGTTTTGATGACGCTTTTACTGCACTAAAATGAAGACTTCATGGCGGAAAAATGACAATGTAACGCAATACGTTGTGATCTGAATGAAAATAACACTCATCGAATCAGTATTACTCAAGTTTAGTCGGTTGATATTCACCCGCAATCGCTGCTTTTAAATACTTTTGAAAGGTTGGACATTGCATATGATTTTCTGCGGGGCATACGGCAGCATGTCTCAGTCCTTCACTGATGAAATGTAAACGTCGAGTCATCTGTTCGAGTTGCTCGGCTTTCTGATTTAACATTTCTCGATCTAATTCAGGCTGACCATCTTGACTAAACATCTGTGCAATTTCAGTTAGGGAAAAACCTGCCGCCCGTCCCAAAGCAATCAGTGCCAATTGATCTAAAACCTGCTTGCCATACTGTCGGCGCAGGCCATGACGACCAATGGATTTAATTAAACCCTTCTCCTCATAAAAACGTAAGGTCGACGTCGCCATATTTGCCCGTTTAGCCACTTCTCCAATATCCATAAATACCTCTTGACTTCAAGTTGACTTTAATTTGCACACTATCTTTATCGCGTTTTGTGCAGAAAAGATCAAGGTGAAAAAATGAAAACTGCGGAACTGCTGTTTCAAATCCTGTGCTTAGGGATCGGTGCCACACTGATCATGGATATCTGGCTTTTTATCTTAAAAAAATTCAATCTTCCGACACTCAATTTTGCTCTGCTGGGTCGTTGGGTCGGCTGGATATTTCAAGGTAAATTCACCCATACATCAATTGCCCAAAGTCCTGCCACTCAACATGAATATGCTCTGGGTTGGCTGGCACATTACAGTGTCGGTATCCTCTTCGCATTTGGCTTTATTTTAATTATAGGCAAAGAATGGTTATTACAGCCTCAATTCTATTCTGCCTTTTGTTTTGGTCTCATCACGGTTCTGATGCCTTTTCTGATCATGCAACCTGCCATGGGTGCAGGGATTGCTTCTGCTAAAACTGCACAACCTTTGCGCAACGCACTACGAAGTCTGATCAATCACAGTGTCTTTGGCTGTGGTTTATATCTCAGTGCCCAATTACTTGCACTGTTTCAATAAGGAGTCAAACCATGAAATCCATTGCCATTATTTATCATAGCCGTCAGGGTCATACCCAGTTTATCGCCCAACAGATTCAACTTGGCGCAGCACAAGTTGAACAGATTAAAGCTGACTTATTTACCGCTGAGCAGTTGATGTCTCAACCTGAATTACTCTGTCATTATGATGGACTAATTTGGGGTTCGCCAACCTATCTCGGTGGTGTTTCTGGCACTTTTAAGCAACTCATGGATACCACGGGTCCATTATGGAAGAAGCAGGCTTTTAAAGGAAAATTAGCCGCAGGATTTACCGCTTCCTCATTACCTGCTGGGGATAAGCAATCGACCCTGATTTCACTTTTCACCTTTTCGATGCAACACGGTATGGTATGGGTCGGCAACCCTATTTTACCTGAGCAACATCAAGGTGTTCCGTATACGCAAGCAGCCAATCGTCTCGGGTCATGGTCTGGTCTTATGGCACAAGCCGAACATGCCAGTGCGGCAGATGCTTTTGATATTGGCGATATTAAAACCGCTCAGTTATTTGGACAAAACTTTGCATTTCGCTTAAATGCATATCAAGGAACATGATCGAATAAAAGGAGCTAGTCTTTAATTTCCACATGTTTTTAATCTCGGGCATTACTACATTAAAAACATTAGGTGTTATCAATAGTTTCTTTTCTATGTGAATGTCAGCATGGATTAGGAATATCTCTTATGAAGAAGATCCTGTCAGGATGATGGGTTTTCTTTATTTATCTTACAAATTCTGAAAATATCTATACGTTGCCATCATTCTTATCTTTTTTGCAGCATTTATCGCTGGAGAATGAATAACCCTCATATCCATTAAATACACATCCCCTTGTACGCCAGTTAATTCAATGATCTCTAATTTTTTATTCTGAAAATCAAAAGGCTGATTTAATATTTTCGTACTCAATAAATGATTCAGCTGACTTGAAGAAGATCGTTCAGTTAAATGATGTGAACCTTTCAAAACTAGAGTTCCACCACCATGAGGTTGAATATCATCAATGATTAAAAAAAATTGCAGTGACTCAAAAGCTGTTGAATGTGAATCGACATGCCATTTTAAATCATTCAGTGTCCATTTTTCCTGTTGAGGTAATGTCAGTAGAAGTTGCTGTTTCTGATCAGAGTAAAACTTTTTAGCAAAAATTTTGAATACAACTTCACCCAAAATATCTGAATATTTTTCTAAAGTTTTTGGCTGTTTAACTGTTCTGGACAACATGACAATCTGTTGAAAATGACTCAATTTTTTCAATTCTTTAGAGATTATTTTATTATTTTCATAAACTTTTAAACGTTTCAGTTCTTCAACCAAACTCTCTTTGATTAAATTTACTTCTTTTTTATCAATAAACTGAGATAGCTTAACAATTCCATCAACACCTAAGTCAGTTTTAATTTGTTTTAACTTTATTTGATCCAAATCGGCTCCATTATGATTCATTTTAAAAATTTCCAATCCCTAAGATTCAATCAGCTCTACTTAGGCAATAGCCTTAATAAACCAGCATTTTTTCCATCTTCCAACACCCAAATCGAGCCATTATATGCAGTATGAATATCGCGAATCCGCTGCTGCATATCCAAACGTTGTACCTCACGAACAGGTTTTGATTCAGTATCGACAACAATAATTGCTTCAGAAGATAAACCTCCAATTAAAGCCTTATGATTCCATTTCGGGAATAATTCATCCTGATAAAACACTAAACTTGATGGAGAAATAACGGGTGTCCAACTGATTTCAGGTGCTTTAAACTCAGGATGCGTAACATGGTCTGGAATATCTCGTCCTGAATAGTGATCACCATTGGAAACAACTGGATAGCCGTAGTTCTCACCCTTCTTGATAAGGTTTAATTCATCTCCACCTCGTGGACCCATTTCAACCACCCACAATTGATCCTTGGCATCAAAAGCCATACCTAATGGGTTTCTATGACCCAATGACCAGACTTGTTTCGCAATCTCACCGTGTTGAGTGAATGGATAATCGGCAACAACAGTCCCATCATCATTCAACTTGATCACTTTACCTAAGTTTGAACTCATATCCTGAGCAGGGTCAAATTTCTGCCGTTCACCAGAACTGATCCAAAGTTTGCCATCTTTGCCAAAAATCATTCGATGTGCATAATGCCCCTGTCCTGAAACTTTTGGCACTTGCTCCCAGATTCTTTTCATATTACGAAGTTGTAGATTTTTATCTTTTAAATTTAATTCAGCACGTATCACAACCGCGCCATAACCCTCTTTGCTTTTTTCTGCATAACTTAAATAAATTTGATGATTCTTTGCAAATTCAGGATGTAAGACAATATCACCCAATCCCCCCTGCCCGCCATAAGCAACTTCTGGAACACCTAAAATTTCAATGCTTTTCAATGTTGATGGATCAAAGAGTTTTAATTTACCTTTCTTTTCTGTAATCAATAAGTGACCTTCAACCAACTCGGTCATTGCCCATGGTTCATCAAATGTCGCTACTTTTTCAACACTATATTTCTGATTTATCAATGAATGAGTTGAAATATTTTGATCACTTTGAGCATTACAAGCACTTAACAAAATACAGCTCAGCAATAGTGGTAAGTTTCTTAAGTACTGTCGAGAAGCATCCATTTCTTATTCCTCAATACGCTGATGTCTTATTGATTGTAATGCAAAGACCATATTGAACGATTCTTATATTGTTAATGGTGCTTTTTCTGACAGAATCACTGTAAGCATTTTCCTACAAATGCTGCCGAATTTTGCGGATATACAGCCTGATCTAATCATCCTATTATTTAGT